>DATDBS010000134.1:0-25340 GCA_036524735.1 Propionibacteriaceae bacterium | reverse complement strand
GGGGTAGCCGACGTGCAGGAAGCCGACCAGCGCCCCACGACCGGAGGCTCGAACGTCTGCGAAGACCTGCCCGGTGTGACCCGGGTCGAACGGGGCGAGGGGATCCGGCGAAGCCTTGGATGTCGGCAGGGTCTGCGGGTCCGTGATGCTCACAGCTCAGGACCCGCGCCGCTGGAGGCGCCGCCCAGCTGCAGGTCGGCTCCGAGGTCGGCCTCGGGACTGCTGCCGATCGCCGCGCCCGACTCCGAGCCGGTGCCGGTCGTGTCGAGGTCGAACCATTTGATGGCGGTGTCCACGTCCTTGTCGCCGCGGCCGGACAGGTTGACCAGGATCAGCGTTGGCTCACCGTCCGCGCGCGGCGGCAGCCGACGTCCGAGCTTGATCGCACCGGCCAGCGCGTGGGCCGACTCGATGGCCGGCACGATGCCCTCGGTCTGGGAGAGGATCTTGAACGCGTCCATGGCCTCGGCGTCGGTGATCGGCTCGTAATGAGCCCGGCCGGTGGCGGCGAGCCACGAGTGCTCGGGCCCGACGCCGGGATAGTCCAGACCGGCCGAGATGGAGTGCGACTCCTTGGTCTGGCCGTCCTCGTCCTGCAGGACGAAGGTCCGCATCCCGTGCAGGACACCGACCTCGCCGGCCGAGATGGTCGCCGCGTGCCGGCCGGTGGCCACCCCGTCGCCGCCGGCCTCGAAGCCGTAGAGCGCCACCTCGGGGTCGGGGATGAAGTCGGCGAAGATGCCGAGGGCGTTCGAGCCACCGCCGACACAGGCGGCGACGGCGTCGGGCAGCCGGCCGTACCGGTCCAGCACCTGCGCCCGGGCCTCGGTGCTGATGATGCGCTGGAACTCCCGGACCAGGAGCGGGAACGGGTGCGGGCCCGCCACGGTGCCGATCAGGTAGTGGGTGTCGTCGACGGAGGCGACCCAGTCGCGCATCGCGTCGTTCATCGCGTCCTTGAGGGTCTGGGTGCCCGACTCGACCGCGATCACCTCGGCACCCAGCAACCGCATCCGGGCCACGTTGAGCGCCTGCCGCTCGGTGTCGACCTTGCCCATGTAGACGGTGCAGCGCAGCCCGAAGAGTGCGGCCGCCGTCGCGGTGGCGACGCCGTGCTGGCCGGCGCCGGTCTCGGCGATGACGCGGGTCTTGCCCATCCGCCTGGTCAGCAGGGCCTGTCCGAGGACGTTGTTGATCTTGTGCGAGCCGGTGTGGTTGAGGTCCTCCCGCTTCAGCAGGATCGTCGCGCCCCCTGCCTGCTCGGCGAAACGCTTGGCCTCGGTGATGGGGCTGGGCCGACCGGTGTAGTCGGCGAGCAGCCCGGCCAGCTCGGCCAGGAACTCCGGGTCGACCATGGCCGCGTGGAACTCGTCCTCGAGCTGCTTGAGGGCGGCGTACAGGGCTTCGGGGACGAACTTCCCGCCGAACTGGTCGAAATGACCCGTTGCGTCAGGCAGGGAGGCCGGGACAGCACCCTCCACGTGAGCGTCAGGCAGCAGGCTTACCAAGGCAGGACTTCTTTCACTCGGGCAGCCTGCGGTCCGCAGGCTAGGACTTGTGCACCGCTGGGTGAGCACCCGCCGACACGAGGTCGGCCACCCCACTACGCGGATCGCGGCCGGTCACCAACGCTTCGCCGACCAGCACCACGTCGGCTCCGGCGCGGCCCAAGTCGATCACATCGTGCGGTCCTCGCACGCCTGACTCCGCGATCCGGACGACCGTGTCGGGGATCAGCGGGGCGAGCTTGGCGAAGGTGGTGGGGTCGACCTCGAGGGTCTGCAGGTTGCGGGCGTTGACCCCGATGATGGTGGCTCCGCAGTCCAGCGCGCGCAGCACCTCCTCGGCGGTGTGGGCCTCGACCAGCGGGGTGAGCCCGATGGACACGGCGCGTTCGATCAGCGAGACCAGCTCGTCGTCGGACAGCGCGGCCACGATCAGCAGCACCAGGTCAGCGCCGGCTGCGCGGGCCTCGAACAGCTGGTACGCCGTGACGATGAAGTCCTTGCGGAGCACCGGGACGCTGACGGCTCGGCGGACTCGGATCAGGTCGTCGAGCGAACCGGAGAACCGACGCTCCTCGGTCAGCACCGAGATGGCGGCCGCGCCGCCCGCCTCGTAGGCCTGGGCCAACGCCGCCGGATCGGCGATCTCGGCCAACGCGCCGCGGCTGGGGCTGGCACGCTTCACCTCGGCGATCACCGCGACCCCGGGGCCGCGGAAGATCGGCATCGGGTCGATGGCGGAGTCGACCTGGATGCACCGCGTCTTCAGGCGGTCGATCGAGGTCTGCGCCTGGCGTACGGCAAGGTCTTCCCGCACGCCCGCGATGATGTCGTCTAATGCACCCACAAGGTAGTCCCTTTCAGCGGGCGCCGTAGCCCATGACCTGCAGGACTCGGGTGCCGATCAGACCGAGGACCAGGAGAGCAACCGCACCCCAGAACACGGGCCAGTTCTGCAGGACGACGGCGAGGCCGCCGACCAGGAAGGCGACCATGGCGGTCATGGAGCCGAGCCAGGCGGCCGGCGTGCGTCCGTGGTGGATGACGGCGCCGCGCGCGTTGGTCTCGTGCTTCTCGTGCTGTGCTGTGTCTGCCATGTGGGTTGTCCTATTCCACCGATGGGGGCGAGGTCGTCGTCGGTCGAGCCTGGTCCCGGGTTGGAGAGATTCGCTCCATTGTGTCTCCTGTCTGGCTTTCCCGCACATCGGGGGCCGTCGAGGGGTCCGACCGATCGTCCGTGGGATCCATTCCGGCGTCCATCGCCTTCCACACGTCACTGGGCTCGTCATCGGCCGCCACTGGGCGCGGAGCCACCTCGGCCCGCTCGAAGCGACCGGCCCGGCTGGGCCAGCGTGGCGCGGTCAGCGCCGTCGTCACGGCACCGAGGACGACCAGGACCCCGGCGGCGGCGAAGATCCACGGCCACCCGGTGCCTTCGAGGGCGAACTGGTCGATCAGGCTCACCGCGCGGACCTGCGTGCGGACCGCCTCGGGACTGGGGCGCAGCCGCAGCGCCCCGACCACGACGATGCCGGCTCCGGCGAGCCCGAGCAACACCCCGACCAGCCGGCGGCCGCGGGCCCGCAAGGCCAGGATCAGCAGGGTGCCGGCCAGCACGACGACGGCCAGCGCCTGACTCAGTCCGGCGGTGGCGTCGGTGCCGCTGAACTCGACCGACACCCCTTCACCGACCGCGCGCCACCACGGCTGCGAAGCGGCGACGATGGCGACGCCCCCGCCCACGACCAACCCACCGAAGCTCAGCGCTCGGGGTCTCATGCGGTCGGGTTCGGGGCGGTCGGGGCCGCGAAGGTCTGGGCCACCGAGATCGCCCGGACGACAGCGGCGGCCTTGTTCTGGGACTCGGTGTCCTCGGTCACCGGGTCGGAGTCGGCGACGACCCCGGCCCCGGCCTGGATGTAGGCGACCCCGTCACGCAGCAGCGCGGTCCGGATCGCGATGGCCGCATCGGCGTCGCCGGCGAAGTCGAGGTAGCCCACCACCCCGCCGTACAGGCCGCGTCGTGACACCTCCAAGCGGTCGATGATCTCCATCGCCCGCACCTTCGGGGCACCCGACAAGGTGCCGGCGGGGAAGGCGGCCAGTACGACGTCCAGCGCCGAGTGGCCCTCGGCGACCGACCCGGTGACGGTGGCCTCCAGGTGCATGATGTGGCTGTAGCGGCGGACCTCCATGAACTCCACCACCTCGACCGTGCCCGGCCGGCAGACGCGGCCCAGGTCGTTACGACCGAGATCCACCAGCATCACGTGCTCGGCCCGTTCCTTGGGGTCGGCGAGCAGCTCAGCCTCGTACGCCGCGTCCTGTTCCGGGGTGTCCCCCCGGGGTTTCGACCCGGCGATCGGATGGGTGATGACCCGACCGTCCTTGACGGTGACCAACGCTTCCGGCGATGACCCGACGATGTCGAAGCCGTCCATCCGGACCAGGTACATGTACGGGCTCGGGTTGGTCAGCCGCAGCACCCGGTAGATCTCCAGCGCCTCAGCCGTCGTGTCGACCTCGAACCGCTGGCTGACCACGATCTGGAAGGCCTCGCCGGCCTTGATCTCCTCGACCGCCGCGGCCACCGCACCCTGGAACTCCGCCGGGGTGCGCTGCCGCCGGATGGGCAGGGTCTGGTCGAAACGGGCCGACACCACCGACGACGGGGTCGGCTGCGCGAGCAGGTCGGCCATCGCCGCGACCCGGGCGACGGCATCGGCGTACGCCTCGTCGACCCGTTCGTCGGTGCCGTCGAAGTTGATCGCGTTGGCGATCAGCCAGACCTCTCCCGCGTGGTGGTCCAGCACGGCGAGATCCGAGGCCAGCAGGAAGGCGAGCTCGGGCACGTGCAGGTCGTCCACGTTGTCGTCGGGGAGCCGTTCGACCCGGCGTACGGCGTCGTAGCTCAGGTAGCCGACCAGACCCGAGGTGAACGGTGGCAGGTCCGGGTCACGTGGGGTGTGCAGCAGCCGGAGGGTCTCGCGTACGGCGGCCAGCGGGTCTCCCCCGCTCGGCAGCCCGACCGGGGCATGGCCGGTCCAGACGGCCTCCCCGTCGCGCTCGGTCAGCGTGGCCGCAGCCCGGACGCCGATGAACGAGTAGCGCGACCAGACACCCTGCTCAGCCGATTCCAGGAGATAGGTGCCGGGAAGCTCCTGGGCGAGCTTGCGGTAGAGCCCGACCGCGGTTTCGGCGTCGGCCAGGAAGCGTTGGTGGACCGCGACCACGCGGCGCTCCTGGGCGAGCAGCCGGAAGTCCTCGATCGTCGGGCTGACCCCGGTCACCGGGCGACCACGTCGGACTCCAAGGAGACGACGGCCGGGAGCAGCCGGGCATCGAAGCAGGTCCGGTCACCGGTGTGGCAGGCCGCACCCTCCTGGACGACCTTGACCAGCAGGGTGTCCCCGTCACAGTCGAGCCGGACCTCACGCACCCACTGCCGGTGTCCCGAGGTCTCCCCCTTGACCCAGTACTCCTGCCGGCTGCGGGAGTAGAAGGTCGAGCGGCCGGTGGTCAAGGTGCGGTGCAGGGCGACATCATCCATCCAGCCGACCATCAGCACGTCCTGGGTCTGCACGTCCTGGACCACGGCCGTGACCAGTCCCGACGGGTCCCGTTTGAGCAGCGCGGCGATCTGGGGGTCGAGGGCGGAGGCGTTCACGTGGGCCATTGTTCCCTCCAGGACCGCAGCGAAGCGAGCCGATAGCCGGAGCGTGAAGGTGGGAGGGGGAGCCCGAATGTAGGTCTAACATTCATCCTCGTGACGTTTGCCAAGTCAGAACGGTCTGAGCTCTGCACGCTGTTCGACCTGGTCGGACCGGATGCGGCGACCCTGTGCGAGGGCTGGGACGCGCACGATCTGGCCACCCACCTGTGGATCCGGGAGACCGATCCGGTGGGCGCGACCGGCATCTTGGCCAAGCCACTGTCGGGCCTGCTGGAGCGCCGGATGGCCGAGGTCCGCCAGCGCTGGGAGTTCACCGAGCTGGTGGAGCGGATCCGCAACGGTCCGGCCCGGTTGTCGGTCTTCGCCATCCCTGGGGTCGACGAGGGCGCGAACACCACTGAGTTCTTCGTCCACCACGAGGACGTACGACGGGCCGGTCCCGACCCGGCGTCGGCCCGCGACCTGGGTGTCGACGTCGAGGAGTGGATGTGGCGTCGACTCAAGCTGCTGGCCCGAGCCTGGTTCCGTCGCGCCGGCGTCGGTGTGGTGCTCGAACGGGCCGGCTCGGCACCCGACAGCGGTGACCCGGACACCATCCGCGCGGTGGGCGGCAGTCCCATCGTCACCTTGGTCGGGGCCCCGAGCGAGCTGATTCTCTACGCCCACGGTCGTGCCTCCTCAGCCGAGGTCCAGGTCGTCGGTGAGCCGGAGGCCATCGCGACCCTCGAGGCCACCGACCTGCACGTCTGAGTCCCGACGCGTACGCCGGATCTCCGGCAGCGCTTGTCCCGGGCGACCAGACTGGCACCATGACCCGCCTCCGAACCTTCGCCGCGGCCGCCACGACCGCTGCGCTGGTCGGGTTGACCGGCTGCAGCTCGGCGAGTTCGGAGCCCAGCGCCGACACCCAGACGGCCACCGAGGCGGCCAGCACCCCACCGACCGCGAGCCCTGGCCGGACCGACGGGCTGAGCGTCAGCGAGCTGGCCAGCGGCCTGGTCTCTCCGTGGGGACTGGTGTCACTGCCCGACGGCACGACCCTGGTGAGCGAGCGGGACAGCCGGGAGATCGTCCACCTGGACGGCACCCGGCAGACCACGGTCGCCACCTTGGCCGACGTCGAGCCCGCCGGTGAGGGCGGACTCCTCGGCCTGGCGGCCAGCCCGGACGCCACCGCCATCTACGCCTACTTCACGGCCGAACGGGACAACCGGATCGCGGCGATGAGCTGGGACGGGATGGTCCTGGGTGAACCGCGGGTCATCCTCGCGGGCATCCCCAAGGGCACGCGCCACAACGGCGGTCGGATCGTCATCGGGTCCGACGGGGACCTGTACGTCGGGACCGGCGACTCCGGCGACGAGCAGCTGGCCCAGGACACGGCGTCGCTGGGCGGGAAGATCCTGCGGATCACCGACGAGGGGCGGCCCGCCGAGGGGAACCCCTTCGGCAACGAGGTCTACAGCTACGGCCACCGCAACGTGCAGGGCCTGGCCTTCGACGACGAGGACCGGTTGTGGGCCAGTGAGTTCGGGGACCAGACCTGGGACGAGCTCAACCTGATCGCCCGGGGAGCCAACTACGGCTGGCCGCTGGCGGAGGGTTCGGGCAACACGCCGGACCTGGTCAACCCCAAAGTCGTCTGGCCGACGTCGGAGGCGTCACCGTCGGGGCTCGCGTACTGGAAGGGCTCGTTGTGGATGGCGGCCCTGCAGGGTGAGCGCCTGTGGCAGATCCCGGTCGACGACACGACCACCGGGAAGCCCCAGGCACACCTGGCCGGGGCGTACGGTCGGTTGCGTTCGGTCACGGTGGCCCAGGACGGGGGCAGCCTGCTGCTCTCGGCCTCCAACACCGACGGCCGGGCCGATCCCGCCAACGGTGACGACCGGCTCCTTCGCCTGACCCGCTGACCTTCTCCCTCGACGACAGGACCCCCATCATGGCCAGAACCCCTCGGATCATCTCGATCGTCATCGGCATCGTCGCGGTGCTGATCGGCGCCGTCTGGATCGGCCAGGGTCTCAACCTCATTCCGGGCAGCTTCATGACGGGCAACCGGATGTGGTTCTACATCGGCGTCGTCGTCGCGCTCTTCGGTCTGATCCTGGTCATTCTCGGCCTGCGCCGGGCGCCGCGTAGTCGCTGACCCGCCCGCCGGGGGGTGATCCCCGCGTAACACTGGCGGACTACGTTGGTTCGGATGAGTGCAGAACTGACGCTGGGTGCCGAGGAAGAGCTGCACCTGATCGATCTCGAGAGTTGGAAGTTGTCTGCGCGGGCGCCGCAGCTGCTGTCGCGGTTGCCGACCGAGAACTACTCCGCCGAGATCCAGCGAACCACCGTGGAGACCAACACCGACGTGGTGGACTCCCTCGACGGGCTGCGCTCCGAGCTGCTCCGACTGCGCCGTGGCCTGGTCGAGGTGGCGGCCCAGGACAACATCGGGATCGCCGCGGTCGGTACGGCGCCGAGCGCGGCGTTCGCGGACTTCGAGCTCACCACCACGGGTCGCTACGGCCGGATGCAGGAGCAGTACCGGCTGCTGGTCGACGAGCAGTTGATCTGCGGACTGCAGATCCACGTCGGGGTCAGCGACAAGGATCTCGCCGTCGAGATCATGCAGCGCATCGCGCGTGATCTGCCCATCCTCACCGCCTTGTCCGCGAGCTCTCCCTACTGGAACGAGCTGGACACCGGCTACTCCAGCATTCGCTCGATCATCTGGCAGCGTTGGCCCACGGCCGGGTCACCGGGACCGGTCGGTTCCGCGCTGGAGTACTCCGAGCTGGTCTCCGACCTGATCAACACCGGCGTGATCGCGGACGCGAAGATGGCCTACTTCGACGTACGGCCGTCCTCGCACGCCCCGACCCTGGAGCTCCGGGTCTGCGACGCCTGCCCCATCGTGGACGACGCGATCCTGATCGCCGGGCTGTTCCGGGCCTCGATCCGGGCGGCCGAGCAGGACGTCGAGCAAGGCGTGGGGTTCGACCCCGTACCGCCCCCGGTGCACCGCGCCGCCATCTGGCGGGCCGCCCGCGGCGGGCTCTCCGGGGACCTGCTCGACAACACCCGCCATCCCAAGCCGATGTCGGCCGCCGCAGCCGTACGCGCCATGGTCCAGCGGCTGCGTCCCCAGCTCGAGGAGCTCGGCGACTGGGAAGAGGTGCACGACCTCTCCGAAACCACGTTGGCCCGGGGCAACTCCGCCGACCGGCAGCGGGCGACCTTCGCCGAGCGAGGTCGCCTCGACGACGTCATGCAGCTGGTCGTGCAGGAGACCCACGGACCCGCGGCAGGTCCGCCGCCCGCCGTCCAAGCCCTGCGCCGCTACCGGTCGCGCGCCGGCGACGAGGCCGTCGGCCCCAGTCACCGTCCCCGACCCATCTACCGCGATCTGGTCGAGTTCTACCGCGAGCTGGACGCCGACCGCATCCACAGCCGCAAGAAGGTCCGCGACACCTGGGTGGCCGACCGAGGGTTGACCTTCGGGGTCGGCGGGACGCAGCGCCCGTTCGAGGTGGACCTGATGCCGCGGATCATCTCGCCGTACGAGTGGGCCGCGCTCGAGACCGGGCTGAGCCAGCGCGCCCGCGCCATCGAGTGCTTCCTGCAGGACGTGTACGGCGAGCAGCGCATCCTCAACGACGGTGTCCTCAAGCCCGACCTGATCACCGATTCGCCGGGTTGGCGCGAGGAGGCCCGACGGGTCCCGGCCGGGGTCGTGCGGGCCCCCATCATGGGTTTCGACTTGGTCCGCAACGAGTTCGGCGGCTGGCGGGTGCTGGAGGACAACGTCCGCAACCCGAGCGGGGCGGCCTACGCCATCGCCATCCGGGACCTGATGGACGAGGTGATGCCGGACCTGCCGCGTCCGGAGGGACTGCTCGACCCGACCGACAGCCTGCCCAAGATGCGCGACGTGCTGCTGCAGGGGGTGGGCCCGGAGGGTACGGCCGCGCTGTTCTCCAGCGGGGCCGGCAGCTCGGCCTGGTTCGAACACCGGCTGCTGGCCGAGCGCGGCGGTCTGCTGCTGGTCCAGGCCGACGACCTGACCGTGGTCGACGGCGAGGTCCGCCACCGACCGACCGGGGTCCGGATCGATGCGCTCTACCTACGGCTGGACGACGAGTTGGTCGACGTGCGGGACGGCGACGGGCGGGCCATCGGAGCCGAGATCTTCGAGGTCGCGGTGGCCGGCGCGGTGTTCCTGGGCAACGCACCCGGCAACGGGGTGGCCGACGACAAGGCCATGTACATCTACGTGCCCGAGATGATCTCCTACTACCTCGGCGAGCAGCCGACCCTGGAAGCCGTCCCGACGTACCGGACGAGCCAGGAGTCGGAGTACCGCAACGTGCTGGACCGGGTCGGCGAGCTGGTCACCAAGCCGGTCGACGGCCACGGCGGCATCGGGGTGCTGATCGGACCGGACGCCTCGGCCGCCGAGGTCGCGGACCGCCGCGCGGCCATTGCTGCGAACCCGTCCGGTTGGGTCGCCCAGGAGGTGGTGGCGCTCTCCTCGCACCCGACTCTCGACGGCAGCATCCTGCAGCCGCGGCACGTCGACCTGCGCGTCTTCGTCTACCTGCGCGGCACCGGCCCCGATGACTACGCGATGGGTGACCTGGGCCTGACCCGGGTCGCCCCCGAAGGCAGTCTGGTCGTGAACTCCTCCCGCGGCGGCGGCGCCAAGGACACCTGGGTCCTGGCCGAGCCCCAGGGCGCCCCCGACCCTGCCGAAGCCAACCGCGCGCCGAAGCTGCCATCCGGCCGCAACCACACCCCGTCGGAGTCACCGACCAACCAGAAAGGCCGGTAACCCCGATGTGCGGACTGGCAGGTGAGATCAGGTTCGACGGTCGGCACGCCGACGTCGCGGCGGTGGAGCGGATCACCCACAAGCTGGAGAGCCGCGGACCCGACGGTTGCGGCCTGTGGTCCCGCGGGCCGGTTGCGCTCGGACACCGGCGCCTTTCCATCATCGACCTGTCGGCGTGCGGGTCTCAGCCCATGGTCGACTCGACGCTGGGCCTGACGCTGGCGTTCAACGGCTGCATCTACAACTACGAGGCGCTGCGAGCCGAGCTGGAGACCGCCGGGCATCGGTTCTTCTCCCACTCCGACACCGAGGTGATCCTCAAGGCGTACGCGCAATGGGGTCTGTCCTGCGTCGACCGGTTCCTCGGCATGTTCGCCTTCGCCATCTCCGAGCACGACACCGGCCGGTTGATCCTGGGTCGGGACCGGCTGGGCATCAAGCCGCTCTACCTGGACCAGACCCCTGACCGGCTGCGGTTCGCCTCCGCCCTGCCGGCCCTGCTGGCGGGCGGCGGCACCGACACCTCGATCGACCAGACCGCGCTGGCGTACTACATGAGCTTCCACAGCGTGGTGCCCGCGCCGCGGACCATCCTGAGCGGGATCCGGAAGCTGCCGCCGGCCACCCTGCGGGTGATCGAGCCCGACGGCACGTCCACCGACACCCTCTACTGGGAGCCGGACTTCAGTCGTGACCCCGACCAGGCCGAGTGGTCGGCGAAGGACTGGGAAGACGCCCTGCTCGGCAGTCTGCGGACCGCGGTCGACCGCCGGATGGTGGCCGACGTGCCGGTCGGGGTGCTCCTGTCGGGGGGCATCGACTCCTCGCTCGTGGTCGCCCTGCTGGCCGAGGCGGGGCAGACCGACCTCAAGACGTTCAGCATCGGTTTCGACTCCGCGGGCGGTGAGTCCGGGGACGAGTTCGAGTACTCGACCCTCGTCGCTCAACGGTTCAGGACGGACCATCACCGGATCAAGATCGACAGCTCGCGACTGCTGCCCGGTATCGACGCCACCATCGCCGCGATGAGCGAGCCGATGGTCAGCCACGACTGCGTCGCGTTCTACCTGCTCAGCCAGGACGTGTCCGAGAGCGTCAAGGTGGTCCAGTCCGGCCAGGGTGCCGACGAAGTGCTGGGAGGGTACGACTGGTATCCCCCGCTGGCCGACGTGCCGCGCGACCAGGCCGTGGAGGCGTACTCCCAGGTCTTCTTCGACCGCCGTTGGAAGACCATGAGCAAGCTGCTGGCCAAGGACTGGCTGCTCGACCACGACGCGCCGACGGCATTCATCACCGCCGGTTTCGGACGCCCCGGCGCCGAGACCTCGGTCGATGCGGCCCTGCGCAACGACACGACCGTGATGCTGGTCGACGACCCGGTCAAGCGGGTCGACAACATGACCATGGCCTGGGGCCTGGAAGCGCGGGTCCCCTTCCTGGACCACGAGCTGGTCGAGCTGGCCGGCCGGATCCCGCCGGAGCTGAAGCTGGCCGACGGCGGCAAGGGCGTGCTGAAGCGCGCGGCGCGCGGCGTGGTGCCGGACGAGGTGATCGACCGCACGAAGGGCTATTTCCCGGTTCCGGCGATCCGGCAGCTCGAGGGGCCGTATCTTGAGCGGGTGCGCGCTGCCCTGACCGATCCGCAGGCCAAACGTCGCGGTCTGTTCCGGGGTAAGGCTGTGCGTTCGATGCTGGCCGACCCGAACACGACGCGTACGACGCTGGGCTCGAACGCCCTCTGGCAGCTGGCCCTGCTCGAGATGTGGTTGCAGCATCATGACGTCGGCTGAGGCCGACCTCGGGGCGAAGCTGCAGGGTGCGATCGAGCTGGGTGACCGGCTCGTCGACGCCTGGGGGAGCTGGGGCCCGACCCTGGATCCCGACTGCCGCCGGATCGCCTTCGTCAGCGACCGCAGCGGGACCCCGTCGGTCTGGGTGCAGGATCTGCCGGTCGTCGGTGAGACCTGCGAGCCGGTGATGATCAAGATCTCGGAAGACCCGGTCGTCTCGGTGAACTGGTCGGCCGACGGAGCATGGCTCGCCTGCTGCCTGGCCACCGACGGCGGCGTACGCACGCAGGTGTGGGTGGTCCGGCCCGACGGCAGCGGCGCGAAGCGCATCGCCGGATCCGCCGACAGCCACGCCGAGCTGGGGCCGTGGACGCGCAGCGGGCACCGGGTCGTGGTGACCATGCCCGGTGAACGCGCAGACGAGCCGACCCGCTCCTACCTGGTCGACCCCATCGACGGCGCGAGGAGCCCACTCGCGGTCGGCGAGCTGATCACCGTTCTCGACCTGTCCGTCGACGAGACCTTCGTCGTCATCAAGGACGGGCAGCGCGGCAAGCAGTTCTGCGTCGTCGTCGACCGCGCGGCCGACCAGGACCATCCGCTGCTGCCGTACCCCGCTCTGGGTTCTACCGACCGCGCGATCCTGCGGCCGGCGCCGCCGGAGGATCCAGAGCCGCTGGTGGCCTACATCGCTACGGACGCCGGGCTGCAGCGACGTCAGCTGGTCGCGATCCCGCTGGGCCCCGAAGGGTGGCGAGGCGACTCCGGCATCCTGGCCCGCCGGGACGACGCCGAGCTCGAGGGTCTGGACGCCGACGACGCCGGCCGGTTGCTGCTGCTGATCTGGAACGTGGCGGGTGGTGGCAGCGAGGTCGAGCTCTACGACACGGTGACCGACGAGTCGCGGACGGTGCCTGAGCTGGACGGCGTCGTGATCAGCGGAGCCCTGCTGAGCCGCGACGGGTCGACGGCGATCATGAGCATCGAGGGTCCGCGGCGGCCCCGGGAGCTCTGGAGCCTGGACGTGGGAACCCTGACCTGGTCGCCGGCGACGGACCGACCGAGCATGGCGCCTGACCGCCTGGTCGTACCGACCCTGCAGTTCTTCCGTGGTCGCGACGGTCTGCCGCTGACCGGCTGGCTCTACCGGGTGCCGGGCCAGCTCACGCCCGGACCGACGATGCTGAGCCTGCACGGCGGACCCGAGGCCCAGGAGCGGCCGACCTTCTCACCCCAGCACCAGGCGATGGTCGCCGCCGGCATCAACGTGTTCGCGCCGAACGTCCGCGGCTCATCCGGCTTCGGTCGGGCCTTCGTGCACGCCGACGACGTGCACGGGCGGCGCGACGCGTTCGACGACGTACTGGCCTGCCGGGACTTCCTGGTCGACCTCGGCGTCGCCGACCCGGCCCGGATCGCGGTGACCGGGCGCTCGTACGGCGGCTACCTCACCCTGGCCATGCTCGCCTTCTCCCCCGGGGTCTTCTCGGCGGGTGTCGACATCTGCGGAATGTCGGACCTGCACACGTTCTACCGCGACTCCGAGCCGTGGATCGCGGCGGCCGCGGTGAGCAAGTACGGCCATCCGGAGAACGACTACGCGTTGCTCCGGGCCCTGTCGCCGCTGCACTTCGCGGTCAACATCAACGTCCCGCTGCTGGTCGTGCACGGTGAGCTCGACACCAACGTGCCTCTCGGTGAGGCGCTGCAGATCGTCGCCTCGCTCGAAGCCCTGCGGCGACCCGTGGAGTTCCTGCAGCTCGACGGCGAGGGTCACGAGTACCGTCGCGCCGACTCCCGGCAGGCCCTGATCCAGCGGATGCTGACCTTCCTGAGCGGCGCGCTGTCGGCGTCATGAGCAGCCCCAGGTCAAGGTCGATACCTGCTCCCCGTTTCGAGCCATTCGGCGCATAACGAGGGCGATCCGGCTAGAAAAGGCGGCGTTCGGCACCCACTGGCGCGAAACGACACCCGCCCGACCCGACACCCAGGCAGACTGAACCGGTGCACGCGCGGCGACCGACCCTGGGCGGACCGCTAGCGGGCGGTCTGACCGAGCTGGGGCGACTGAGTGCCCGCGTCTGGCAGCTGTGGACCGGCAACATCTGGCGGATGGGCGCGTGGTTCTGCGCCGGGTTCGCCGTGCACGCCCTGGGCCTGCTCGCCTCGGCCCAGCTCGGCGCCCGGTACGGCACGCTGGCCATGATCGCCTTCATCATCGGTGTGGTGGCCACCCTGGTCGCGCTGGTGATGATGATCCACAGCCTCGAACCCGCACTGCGCAGCCCGCAGACGGTTGACCTGGCGCAGCCGACCCCTGGGGCACTGCGGATACCGAGCCAGGTGTTCGCGCGGGAGGCGGCGGTGGACGTCGTCGCCTCGGCGGTCGGTCCGTTTCTGGCCGTGTACGCCCTGTGGGGCTTCGTCGACGACCAGATCAGCGACCTGTTCCTGAGCAACTACACCGTGCAGGGTCTGGGTGGCTCCGAAAATTTCTCGATCAACTTCAAGGTCGACCGGTTGCCGTTCTACATCGCCCTGGCCGCCAGCGCCTGGGTGCTGCGGCAGGTCGTGTCCGCCATCACCGCCCGCCGTAAGGTGCTGACCCTGGCCTTGAGCGGCATCCTGCTGGAGGCCATGTGGGTGTTCAGCTTCTTCGTCGTGCTGCTGATGGCTGTCGGCGAAGCCCGCCCGTGGCTGCGGACGCGAGCGGCGTACGTCGGGCTGCAGGACGCTTGGCGGGGCTGGCTCGATCTGCTGCCCGACTGGTCGCTGCTTTTCGGACTGAGCCTTCCGCAGGCCCTGCAACGCGCGGTCGACGTCGTGATCCATACCCTCCTGCCCGGGGCGTGGACGGCGCTCGTCCTCCCGCTGGTCTGGCTGGCCCTGACGGCGACCGTGCTGGGTTGGCGGGAGTTCCGCGGTGCCGACGTGCTCGCCGGAACCCCGCTGGGCGGACGCGTGGCCAACCTGCCTCGGCCGGGCGGCACCCGGACGAGGGCGCTCACCGACTTTCTCACCGCGGACCTGCGGACGAAATACCTCCCCGTCCTGCAGGCTCTGCGGCTGGTCGGCCAGGCCGGACCCAGCTTCGTCGGCGTCTACCTGCTGCTCGCCACGATGGTCACGGCCGGGCAGGGCTTGTTCGAGATCGTTGTCACGGTGCTCGTCGGACCACTCGACATCGCCGGAACGTTGCTGTTCGACCCGTTCCTCACCCTTGCGTCGGGACTGGTGTTCACCACCATCGCGATCGCCCTCTACGCCGCCGCGTTCGACCAGGCCCTGAGTGCCGCCCTCGCTCGCGGGCGTCGGGAGACCGGGTCTACGGCCGGAACTCCACCACCTGATGGTCCTCGTCCAGCGATAGCCGCCAGCTGAGCTGGTCGGCGTACCGGGCCGGGACGAGATAACTGACGCCGATCTCCCTCGACACCCCGGGGATCAGCGGTTGGTCGTCGCTGTCGCTGCAGGTCAACGCCTCCGGCCGGCGCAGCTGGTAGCCGACGGTGTCATCCTCCTGCCAGATCGTGCCGTCGTCGCCGACCAAGCTCGTGTCGCAGAAGTGCTCGTCGATTTTGACGCCGGCGTCGACCTGTTGCTCGTAGACGATCAGCACGAGCAGGGAACCGGCGGGACCGCGTACGGGAGGCTTGTCGGCCTTCTGTGCCGGTAGCTCGGCGGCCACGGTGAAGGTGCGGACCTGCAGACGGGTCCCGTCCAAGTCGACCGGCTGGCCGACCCCGGCGTGCGTGGCCAGCGCCGGCCGGCGGTCGCGGTAGTAGATCAAGCCCTGGGCGCTCGCGGCGAGCAGAGCGATGACCAGGGCGACCAGGAACGCGGTCCGAGACGAAGGTCTGCGCCAGGACGGCCGCCTCACGGCGTGACCTCGACCACGGACTCGACCACCGGAACCGGACCCCCGAGGACGACCGCGTCTCGACGCAGACCCAGATCGATCCTGATGCCTGCGCTGTAGACGTCGAAGCCGGCCTTGTCCCGGTCGATGACCAGCCTCGACCCGGCCACCCGGTCGTCCGGCACCTCGAACACCAGGGAGCCGCGGCGGGTGAAGCCGGGCTGGGTGGGGTTCAGTCCCGGGAACTCGGTACGTGGTTCGTACTGGCGCCCGTCCGGCGTGAGCAAGGTGACTGCGGTGAACGACACCCGCTCACGGATCACCCGGACCTCGTAGTCGACGATCACGAACGTGACCTCGCTGGTCAGCTTGCGGTCGTAGCTGTTGACGGTCGACCGGGTGAGCTGCACCCGGGTGGCCCGTGCCTCGGCCCGGTCCATCTCGCCCCATTGCCTGATCCCCACGTCATCCCAGCGCCGCCGCACGTCGGTCGCCGGGTCCGGAGCCAGCGCCGTGATGAGGACCACCAGGACCAGACAGACCGACAGCACCACGCCGCCCCCCGCGCTGGTCCGCCGGGTCATCACGGCGTACGCCGGTCGTCGCAGGGCAGGTCGACGTGCAGGTCGACGCCGGGTCCCACCGCCCAGGCGGTCGGATAGAGGAAGTTGACCTGCTCCTCCTCGTCACGGATCAGCACCCGCAGGATCTCGGGCGCCGGCGTCGGAGCGTCGGGCCAGGCGAACTCGAGGGTGATCTCGCGGGCGACGTCGGGGTCGAACGCGCCCCTGCGGTCACCCTCGGTCAACGGAGAGGGGTCGATCCCTGCCGGACCGGCCAGGGTCTCCACGACGACGAGCTGAGGGCCGAGCCCGTACACCGACTTCTCCCCCGTGAAGGTCGCCCGCAGCCGCAGCTTGATCTTGGTGGGTTCCGCGGTGTCGTAGTCACTCCGGTTGCCGAGCTCGACGCCGTGAACGAGAAGGTCCCAGCGAGCGAGGCTGATCAACTCCTCGGGTTCGGCTCGCTGACCCACCGTGGCCTGGACCGTCCGCAGTCCCCCGGCCACCCAGAGCACCAGTACCGCCAGCAGGACCAGCGCCACCGGCACCAGCCAGATCCGCGCTCCGCGCACGCGTCGCCGCAGAGCCGTTCCGATCATGCACGGAGCCTACGGTCCGGCGGGCCCGTTTGCGGTCGAACCGACGCCGAGCCCGCGCGCGGCCGGGTCGGGACAGTGACCGGCGGTCCTTGTGGCGGGGCTCATCCCCGGCCGCGCCGGCGCACGACAGGTGATGGCCCCCCCGGGGGGTTGCCTTCAGTGTCCTGAGTTACTTTGTAAGGACAAAGAAGGTCGCGCGCGCGGTCGGCGGCTCGTCAGTGTGGACGGAAGGAACCCCATGTCGCACGCGACCACCGTCGGAACTCCCCTGCCGCCGGACACCCCCGGCCCTCACACCTCCCGACTCGGCCTGATCGCGGTCGTCGCCACCTTCGGCGTCCTCCTCTTCGGCTACGACACCGGAGTGATCAACGGTGCTCTCGAGCCGATGAAGGCCGACCTCGGGATGTGAGCCACCACCGAGGGCTTCGTGGTGAGCATCCTGATCTTCGGCGCCGCCATCGGAGCGATCATCGGCGGCAAGCTGTCCGACCTCCGCGGTCGCCGGCACAACATCTTGATGCTGGCCATCATCTTCATGATCGGCACCCTCGGCTGCGTCTTCGCCCCCACCTGGGAGGTGCTGTCGGTCTTCCGTTTCATCCT
Organism: Propionibacteriaceae bacterium; assembly: GCA_036524735.1. Classification (GTDB taxonomy): domain Bacteria; phylum Actinomycetota; class Actinomycetes; order Propionibacteriales; family Propionibacteriaceae; genus Microlunatus. Next base: position 7,920 of record DATDBS010000134.1, on the reverse strand, counting down.
CGGACTGGCCGTCGGTGGCGCCTCGGTGACCGTGCCGGTCTACCTGTCGGAGATCTCCCCGTTCGAGCGGCGCGGAAGTGTCGTGACGCGAAACGAGGTGATGATCGTCAGCGGACAATTCGCGGCCTTCATCATCAACGCGATCATCTTCCGGGTGGCCGGGGAGAACCCCAACGTCTGGCGCTTCATGCTGGTCGTCGCCGTCCTACCGGCCATCGCCTTGTTCGTCGGGATGCTGCGGATGCCGGAGAGCCCGCGGTGGCTGGTCGGCCAGGGCCGCGACGACGACGCCCTCTCCGTGCTGACCCAGGTCCCCTCTCCCGAGCGAGCCAAGGCCGAGATGGCTGAGGTGCACGCGCTGGCCGCGGAGGAGAAGGCGTCCCAGACCGGTGGCGCGACCGTCCTGGGCGTCCGCTGGATCCGACGGCTGATCTTCATCGGCGTGGGGCTCGGAGTCTTCCAGCAGTTCACCGGCATCAACTCGGTGATGTATTACGGCACCCAGCTGCTGCAGGACGCCGGTTTCTCCAACACCGCCGCGATCGCCGCCAACACCTTGAACGGGCTGTTCAGCGTGCTGGGCATCACGGTCGGTCTGTTGCTGATGAACCGGATCGACCGGCGGAAGATGCTGCTGGCCGGCTTCATCCTGACCACCACCTTCCACCTGCTGGTCGGGCTGTCCGCTCTGCTGCTGCCGGACGGCACCGCCAAGGCCTACTTCATCCTCATCTTCGTGGTGCTGTTCGTGTTCTGCATGCAGGGCGCCATCGGACCGTTGGTGTGGCTGATGTTGGCGGAGATCTTCCCGCTGAAGATCCGCAGTTTCGCGATCGGGCTGTGCGTGTTCACCCTGTGGATCGCGAACGCCGTCGTCGCGCTGTTGTTCCCGCTCGTGGTCGAGGCCCTCGGCATCTCGCCGACCTTCTTCATCTTCGCCGGACTCGGTGTGCTGGCGATCATCTTCATCTACACCCAGGTGCCGGAGACGCGCGGCAAGTCGCTGGAGCAGCTGAGGACCAGTTCCGTCGCGACTACTCCTGACCCAGAAGACCCCGCCCCCGATCAGCGTAGGAAAGGCAGCACCCATGTCCGTTCTCGTGGCCGTGACCGACAGCAGAGAACGCCAGGCCGCTCTGGCCGCAGCCATCACCGAGGCCCAGTCCCTGGGCACCGATCTGGTCGCCATCAACCTCACCCTGCACGCCCTGCCCGCTCCCAAGGTGCCCGACGGGTTGACGATTCGAGTGCTGGATCGTCAGGGTCCGGATGACCGCGACCCGGTCGACGCCGTGCTCGACCAGATTTCGACCGACGCCGGCATCCAGCGGTTGGTGATCGGCATCCGTCGCCGCTCCCCCGTCGGCAAGGCGCTGCTCGGGAGCATCAGCCAACGGCTGCTGTTGGAGTGCCCCATTCCCGTCCTGGCGGTCAAGGTCACGGGCTGAGCGCGCCCCCGCCACCGGGTCTCGAGCCGGGTCGAGGGCGCTCCGGGATCAGGCCAAGCGCTCCAGGATCAGCTCGCGCACCCGGGCGGCGTCGGCCTGTCCGCGCATCTCTTTCATGACGGCACCGATCAGCGCTCCGGCGGCCTGGACCTTGCCGGCGCGGACCTTGTCGGCCACGCCGGGGTTCGCGGCGATGGCCGCGTCGACCGCCGCACCGAGCGCACCGTCGTCCGACACCACGGCCAGACCTCGAGAGGCGATGACCTCCGTCGGGCTGCCCTCCCCGGCGATCACTCCGTCGAAGACCTGACGGGCCAGCTTGTCGTTGATGGTGCCGGCCTCGACCAACGCCTGGATCTGGGCGACCTGGACCGGGCTTACGCCCGTGTCCTCCAGCTCGACGCCCAGCTCGTTGGCCCGCCGGGAGAGCTCGGTCAGCCACCACTTGCGCGCCGACTGCGGTGAGGCTCCGGCGCTGACCGTGGCCTCGATGGCGTTCAGCGCACCGGCGTTGATCACGTCGCGCAGCTCGAGATCGGAGAACCCCCACTCGGCGCTCATTCGCTTCAACCGCTCGGCCGGCGGCTCGGGCAGGGTGGCCCGCAGCTGCTCGACCCACTCCCGGCTCGGCGCGACGGGCACCAGGTCCGGCTCCGGGAAATAGCGGTAGTCCTCCGCCGTCTCCTTGCTCCGACCCGGAGCGGTGGTGCCCGAGTCCTCCTGCCAGTGCCGGGTCTCCTGCTTGATCCGGCCGCCGGCGTCGAGCAGGTGCGCCTGACGCGTGATCTCGTAGCGCACCGCCCGCTCGACGCTGCGCAGCGAGTTCACGTTCTTGGTCTCGGTCCGGGTGCCCAGCGGGCTCGCCGGCGTGGGCCGCAGCGACACGTTGGCGTCGCAGCGCAGCGAACCCTGCTCCATCCGCACGTCGGAGACATCGAGGGCACGCAGCAGGTCACGGAGCATGGCGACGTACGCCCGGGCCACCTCAGGAGCCCTCACACCGGCCCCCTCGATGGGCTTGGTGACGATCTCGATCAGCGGCACCCCGGAGCGGTTGTAGTCGAGCAACGAGTAGTCGGCGCCGTGGATGCGACCGGTGGCGCCGCCCATGTGCAGGGACTTGCCGGTGTCCTCCTCCATGTGTGCCCGCTCGATCTGGATCCGGTACGTCTGCCCGTCGACCTCGACCTCGGCGAACCCGTCGAACGCGATCGGTTCGTCGTACTGGGAGATCTGATAGTTCTTCGGCTGGTCCGGGTAGAAGTAGTTCTTCCGCGAGAACCGGCACCACTCGGCGATCGAGCAGTTCAGCGCGAGGCCGATCCGGATGGCCGACTCGATCGCCTTCGCGTTGACCACGGGCAGCGAACCCGGCAGCCCCAGGCAGACCGGACAGGTCTGGCTGTTGGGCTCGGCACCGAAGTCCGTCGGGCAGCCGCAGAACATCTTGGACTTGGTGTTGAGCTCGACGTGCACCTCGAGCCCCAACACCGGGTCGAACTGGGCCAGGGCGTCCTCGTAGGGCATCACCGCGGTCATCGGCTGATCTCCTTGATCTGATCGAGCAGCGCGCCGCCCCAGGTGGCGGTCAGGGAGCGTTCCAACGCGGCCCCGACCCGGTAGAGACGGTCGTCGGCCAACGGCGGAGCCATCACCTGGAAGCCGACCGGGAGCCCGTCCTCGGGAGCCAGCCCGACCGGGAAGGAGGCACTCGCGTTGCCGGCCAGGTTCGACGGGATGGTGCACAGGTCGTTCAGGTACATGGCGAGCGGGTCGTCCACCTTCTCCCCGATCGGGAACGCCGTCACCGGGGTCGACGGCGAGACGAGCACGTCCACGTCGGCGAACGCGGCGTCGAAGTCCCGGCTGATCAACGAGCGGACCTTCTGGGCCTGGCCGTAGTAGGCGTCGTAGTACCCACTCGACAAGGCGTAGGTGCCGATGATGATGCGGCGCTTCACCTCGGCGCCGAAGCCGGCCTGGCGGGTGGCCGCCATCACCTGCTCGGCGTCCAGCGTGCCGTCGTCACCCACTCGGAGGCCGAAGCGCATGGCGTCGAACTTGGCCAGGTTGGAGGAGACCTCGCTGGGCATGATCAGGTAGTAGGTCGGCAACGCGTAGACGAAGTGCGGGCAGGACACCTCGACGATCTCCGCCCCGAGGGAGGCCAGGATCTCGACCGCCTCGTTGAAGCGCTGCTCGACGCCCGGGGCGTACCCCTCACCACCCAGCTCCTTCACCACGCCGATCCTCATCCCGGACACGTCGCCCGAGCGCGCGGCGCCCACGACGTCGGGCACCGGGGCGTTGATGGAGGTGGAGTCACGCGGGTCGTGACCGGCCATGACCTGGTGCAGCAGAGCGGCGTCGAGCACCGTACGCGCACAGGGTCCGGGCTGGTCCAGGCTCGAGGCCATCGCCACCAAGCCGTAGCGCGAGGTGCCACCGTACGTCGGTTTGACCCCGACCGTGCCCGTGACCGAGGCGGGCTGGCGGATGGAGCCGCCGGTGTCGGTGCCGATGGCCAGGGGCGCCTCGAAGGCAGCCAGCGCCGCGGCCGAGCCACCGCCGGATCCACCCGGGATCCGGCTCAGGTCCCACGGGTTGTGGGTCGGACCGTAGGCGGAGTTCTCGGTCGAGGACCCCATCGCGAACTCGTCCATGTTGGTCTTGCCGAGGATGACGATGTCGGCATCGATCAGTCGCTGGGTCACCGTCGCGTTGTACGGCGGGATCCAGCCCTCGAGGATCTTGGAACCGCAGGTCGTCGGGATGCCCGTGTACGTCAGCACGTCCTTCAGCGCGAGCGGGACGCCCGCCAGCGGGCCGACCTGCTCCCCCGCAGCGACCTTCGCGTCCACGGCCGCGGCGGTCGTGAGTGCGCGCTCGCCGTCGACGTGCAGAAACGCGTGGACGTCGGGGTCGACGGCCGCGATCCGGTCCAGATGGGCCTGGGTCACCTCGACCGAGGACAGCTCGCCCGAGGCGATCTTGGCGGCCAGGTCGGCCGCGGTCTCGCGGATCACGCGTCCTCCCCCAGGATCCGGGGAACCCGGAACCGATCCAGCTCCGCGGCCGGGGCACCGGCCAGCACGGCCTCGCGGGACAACGAGGGGACGACGACGTCGTCGCGGAACACGTTCGTGAGCGGCAGCGCGTGCGAGGTGGGAGGGATGTCCCCGGCCGCGACGTCGGCGACGTGGGCGACGGATTCCAAGATCACGTCGAGCTGGGGCGCCAGCAGCTCCAGCTCGGCTTGAGTGAGCTCGATCCGGGCCAACCGGGCCAGATCGGCCACGTCTTCAGGGGTGAGTGCCACCGGGAAAAATCTCCTTGTCGTGCGTGCTCGGCCCGGGCAGGGCCGCTGTTCATCCTAGGTGGAGGCCTCGTGCGGCCACCCGGGTGTTTCATCCGCACCGTCGTGGTCAGACGAGGCAGAACTCATTGCCCTCCGGGTCGGCGAGCCCGACGGCGTATCGCTCGTGCTCAGGCGCGTCATCGACCCGCCGCTCGGTGGCGCCCAGCTCGATCAACCGGTCTGCCCTGGCCCGCACCACCGGTCGCCGATCGGCGAAAGGTAACCGGACGCCGGCCTCGTCGATCCCGACGTACAGGTCCAGATGCAACCGGTTCTTGAGGGTCTTGTCCTCGGGGACCGGTTGGAACCAGATCGATGGCCCCGCCCCGGTCGGATCGATCAGCCGGTCCGTACCGTCCCCGGTCAGGTCGAGCTCATCCTCGGACACTCCGACGCTCACGTACCACGCGTTCCAGGTCTCGAACCCGACCGGCGGCGGACTCGGCTCGTACCCCAGGACCTCCGCCCAGAACGGCACGAGGGTCGCGGCGTCGTGGCAGTCGATGACCAGCTGCATTCTCGGCATGGTCAGACGCTAACGGGACCCTCCGACAGTTCCGGCCCGTCCACCGAGCTCTGGTCGTCGAGCGGGCGGAGGACGAAACCGGTCTTGAGCTTCGGGGTGAAGAAGGTCGACTTGGGCGGCATCAGGAGGCCCTCTCGCGCCGTCCGCTCGATCTCGGTCACGCTGACCGGGCGGATGAGCACGGCCGCCGCCGCACGGCCTTCAGCCACCGCCGCGAGAGCCTCGGCACGGCCGTGCTGGTACGTCACCGTCAGAGCAACGTCCGCCAGGGTCGTCTCGAGCCAGGCTCCGTCCAGCGCGCGTACGCCGTCGAACGCCCCCGGGAGGGGCTCGAGCCGCCAGGTCTGGCCGGGCCCGACCAGGACCAGGAAACCCTCGCCCACCATCGCGGCCAGGGTGGCGTCGGAGGGCGTGCTGACCGGTGTGAGGTGGAACCGCCGGGCCAGGGCACCCTGCAGCTCGGACAGATCGATGTCGGTGTAGAGGCGGTGGATGGCCTCCACGCTGAGCTGGTCGGCCACCAGCTCGTTGACGAAGGCCAGGGTCTGTTCAGCCGGGGTGTCGTCGCGGCCGGTGTCGCGGCGTACGTCGTCGCGGTAGGTCCGGCTGATCGCGTAGCGGTGATGGCCGTCCGCGATCAGCACGTCGTCGGAGGCCAGGCACGCCTGGATCGCGGCGATCCGGTCCGGGTCGGCGACCCGTTCGACCAGGTGCTCGACGCCGTCGTCCACCACGCGACCGAGCGGTTCACCCGGCTCGGCCAGCAGGCCGCTCAGGCCCTCGGCCAGTGAGAGCCCCCACACCGGCGACAGGTTGGCGCGCGTGGCGCGGGTCAGATCGAGGCGATCGGTGGACGCCTTCGGTGTGGTGCGCTCATGCGGCAGCACACCGCCGGCACCCTCGTCGACGACCTCCAAGCCACCGAGCACCCCGGCGATGTCGCGGGCCCGACCACCGGCATCGATGAACCGCATCCGGTAGATCGTGAAGGAGGGATCGCTCTCGCGGACCAGCACGCCCTCGTCCAGCCAGCCCCGCAGGATCGAGGCGGACGTCTCGTAGCGCCGGTCGTCCCCCCGGGGCACGTCGACCCGGACGATGTTGTGGGGCGACCGGGCCTCCAACCCGTCGACGTCGGTGTCGGAGAGGACGTCGTACGGCGGGGCGATCACCTCGCCGAGGGCATCAGTGGCGTAGCGGATCGCGGTGAAGGGCTCGAAGCGCGGCATGGGCTCCACGCTTTCACGATCGGCTCCCAACGTCATTTCGCCTGGTCAGACCCGACACGACATAGGGTCGAAACACCTTAGTAATCCCTGTGATGGAGGATGAGGCCGTGTTCTTGATGCGCGTGAGCCTGCCCGACCGCCCGGGTTCCCTCGGTGCGGTGGCGACCGCCATGGGCCGCGTCGGCGGGGACATCAACGCGGTCGAGATCGTCGAGAAGGGCGACGGCGTCGTCGTCGACGACTTCATCGTCGACCTGCCGCCCAACCAGTTGCCCGAGACGATCGTGACGGCCTGCCAGACCCTGGAGGGAGTTCGGGTCGAGTGGATCTCGCGCTACCCCGAGGGTGGCGGGCTGCAGTCCGACCTCGAGGCCCTGGAGCGGATGACGGCTGATCCGACGCATGCGGCCGAGACCCTCGTCTCGCTCTGCCCGGTGGTCTTCCGGTCGCACTGGGCCACTCTCATCCAGGTCGCACCCGATGGTCCCCACTCGACGTTCTCGACCACCCTCGCGCCAGACGTGACCCCGACGGTGGCGGAGTCGTTCGGCCCGTTCGACGTCACCCACCGCAAGAACCTGGCGTCGGGCTGGAGCCCGGGCTGGGGTGACACGACGGTTGTGGTCACGCCCCTGACCCAGGATCGGGTCATCGCGATCGGTCGACTGGGCGGTCCTGCCTTCCTGGACTCCGAGATCGCCCGGCTGCACCACCTCGCCGCCTTGGTGAAGTAGGCCACCGGCCGTTAGTCGTCGGATACCGTCGACCCATGGGTGACGTCGGGTGGGACGCGGTCGTCGCGCTCCTCACCTCGGTCGGCTTCGGCATCTTGTCCGCGGTCTTCCCGGTCGCCAACGCTGAGGCGTACGTGATCGTGTCGCAGGTCTCCGCCGTCGCCGGACCAGTCTCTGTGGCCATCGGAATTGCGATCGGACAGACGATCGGCAAGATCCTGCTCTTCCTCGGCGTCCGTCGTGGCAAGGAGTTCCCTTTCGTCCGACGCCACCGCGCGCAGGTCCGCGCCGCACCTGCAGGCCCCGCCCGTACTCGATTCCGGGCTGCATTGGCCACGCTGCTCAGCCTGGTGGGGCAGAAGCGCTGGGGGCTGCCTGTGGTGTTCGTCGCCGCCCTGGTGGGCATCCCGCCCCTCTTCGCCGTCGCCCTGCTCGCCGGGGCCACGCAGATGAAGGTCGGGTGGTTCGCGCTGATCGTGCTGGCGGGTCGGATCGGCCGGTTCGTGCTCGTCGCGCTGGGGGTCAGCCAGCTGCATCCCTGGTTCGTCTGAGCCGGCCCGAGAACTCGGCGACGACTACAGTGGGCCCCGTGCCGAAGATCTTCAGCAACCTGAACCTGAACGGC
>DATDBS010000133.1:0-40045 GCA_036524735.1 Propionibacteriaceae bacterium | reverse complement strand
TTGCGGGTCGTGGCGAGGTCGTCGCCCCCGCTGGAGGTGCAGTCGCCCGAGGTGAAGGGCGCGGAACGGTGCCACGGGTTGCGGTGGCCGTCGACGCGGGCGCTGATCTCCTCCGGAGGGGTCGAGGTCATCACTGAAGCTCTCCTCCGGACATCGAGGTCGGCGCCACTGCCGACGTGTCCTACAGTCCCCTACCCCTGAGGATCTTGTCAATACTTTGTTCTTACATTCTTACTAAGGTCGCGCCGACGGTTCGGCGGGCGAACGAGAGCGCGACCTAACTCGCTTGCCGATCCAGCGCCTCCGCAGCCGTACCGATGCAGCTTTTGTCGCCGTACACCCTGTGGCCCACGGCAGGTGGGCGGCCTTAGGGGCTCGTGGGGCTGCTGCGCCCCGTGGGGCCCCTGAGATCTGCAAGTTTCGCAGGTATACCTGCGATGTCCTCGCTTTACCCAGGACATATCGCGGGTAGAGCGCACATATCGCAGGTATACCTGCGAAACCGGCAGGAGCCGGGGCGGGCGACGGGCGGGTTGGGAGCGAGGGTACGGGCCGGGCGGGAGTTCGTGGCGGGCGCCGGAGGCTAGCAGCGGGAGTACGTGGCGGGCGCTGGCGGGGTGGCAGCGAGGGTACGGGCCGGGCGGGAGTACGTGGCGGGCGTCGGTGAGGTGGGAGCGAGGGCGGGCGGGTTGGCGTCTCGCCTCAGACGCCGGAGCGTCGCCGACGCGAACCTCCTCCGGGAGGAAATTCCTGACGCCGGTTTTGGACCGTAATGGAATTGCAATAAAGAATGTGAATCAGATCAGGATTTCACCTGTTTTGTACTCTGGATTCACTCTAGACCGAAAGTGAAACCCGTGATCGAGCGCTCCCCACGCGTCAACCGCCGTACGTTGTTGGCGGCCACGCTGGCGACCGGCGTGCTGGGCTCGGCGTGCGGAACGGTGGACCGCCAACCACTCCGGACCTCGAAGCCGGGGGCCCCGACCGTGGCCTCGCTGGTCGCCACCGATCCCTTCTACATCGCCCACCGCGGCGGCGGCGGCGATTGGCCGGAGATGACCGCGTACGCCTACGCCCAAGCCGCCAAGGTACCCGGCCTGAAGGCGCTCGAGGTCTCGGTCTGCATCAGCTCCGACGGGGTGCTGGTCTGCAGCCACGACCCCACGACCGCCCGGCTGACCGGGACCGGCTACACGATCGCCGACGAGACCTGGGAGACCCTGTCGACGTTGCTGGTCTCGGGCGCGGAGACCCTCCGTCCTTCGCAGCCCGGACAGCCTCTGACTAGGTTCGATGATGTCGTCGAGGCCTACATCGACGACTTCGTGCTCTTCGTCGAACCCAAGGTCAGCCCGGCCGTGGGACCTCTGATGGAACGAATGGCAACCCTGGCGCAACCCGACCGTGTGGTCTGGAAGCAGCCGATCAATTCGTCGGCGTTCAGCACCGCCAAGAAGCACGGCTTCGCAACCTGGGGTTACGTGCTCGACGAGCCCTCGCACGTCGGAAGCAACCTCACCCGGCTGGCCCGATCAGCAGACATAGACCTGCTCGGCGCCCCCCGGGCTGGGTCCGACGACTTCATCCGATCGGTCAGCCAGGCCGCCACAGCCAACGGCAAGCCGACGATCAGCTGGGCCATCCGCAACCCCGAGGACCGGGCGCGGGTGCTCGCGCTGGGGTGCCGCGGACTGATGACCTCCAACGTCTCGGAGGTCCTCAGCACCCCGATCTAGGGCAATTCCGAGGGGTCTGTGAGTTTCTCATCACAATTATGTCTCGTAACCCACCCGAGAATGTCGAGCCTTGGTAACGTGCAGGCTCCTGGTTGTTCACCATCGGTATCAGGTTGAGTCTTGGGGGACTCTCGTCGAGGGACGAGTCTGCTCCCTGAAGGTCCAGCCCCGAACCTGCGGCACGCACCAGGTCTGTGAGCTTGTCGGGGGGCGACAGGACATTCGGGGGAAGTCGAGCATGGTACGACCAGAGAACTTACTTGCGTTGCCAGATGGCGCACGCATCGAAGACCACCACAGCCGCGAAGACGATGGCGGCGCGGTCGCCGTCCAGCAGCTCGCTCCGGCCACGCCGGACAGCCTGACCCAGTCCACCGCGACTCTCACCGCTGACGTCAGCCCGCAGACGGACTTTGCCCGCCCCACGGCGCGCACCGATTCGTCCAGTGCGGCTGGTGTCCCGCACCACCTCCCGCCCGTCGCGAAGAACGCGTCAGCATTCGCCGCGTGGAGCCGCCGCTACACCGGCAAGCTGATGGCGCTCGACGCTTTCGTCGGACTGCTGGCCGTCGTGCTCGCCGCCACCGTCTTCCCGGCCCTGGTCTCGTTCAGCGCCGACAAGCTCTCGATCCTCATCCTCGGTGCGGCAGTCGCCTGGCCGATCGCGGTCGCGATGAGCCGCGGTTACGAGCGGACGAACATCGGGGTCGGCGACGACGAGATGCGCGCCGTGCTGCGTGCGATGATCCTCTCGATCGCTGCGGGCGCGGTCCCCTCTGCGGTGACCAGCAACCCCGGACTGGTGAACGTCTGTGTGGTCGCGACGCCCATCGCCGGTCTCGGCAGCCTGGTCGTGCGGTTCCTGGTCCGCAAGTACCTGCACCGTCAACAGCACGACGGTAAGAACGTCCGCCGTGTCATCGTGGTGGGCAGCGCGTACGCCGCGGCCGACCTCACTTCCGTGCTCACCCGCGAGCCCCACTGCGGCATGAAGGTCATCGGGGCCTGCGTTCCGCGGACCGACCTCAGCCAGGCGGTGGACGCGGGTCTGTCGATCATCGGTGACCTGGAGCAGGTTCCTGACCTGATCAAGACCTACGGCGCCGATGCGGTGGCTGTGACCGGCGGCGACGCCACGCGACACAACTACCTGCGCGAGCTCTCCTGGGCCCTGGAGGGCGCCGGCGTCGAGCTGCTCGTCCACCCCGGTCTGATCGAGGTCGCCGGCCCCCGGATGCACATCCGTCCGCACGTCGGCCTGCCCCTGCTGCACGTGGAACAGCCGCACTTCACCGGCTGGCGTCGCTTCGTCAAACGAGCCACCGATCTGACCCTCACCGGTCTCGGGGTGGTGGCGATCGCGCCGATCCTGGCCGCCATCGCGCTGGCCGTGAAGCTCCACGACGGTGGTCCCGTCATCTTCCGCCAGACCCGGGTGGGTCTCGACGGTTCCACCTTCACGATGCTCAAGTTCCGCTCGATGCACACCAACGCCGAGACCCGGCTGGCTGAGCTCCGGGCGCAGAACCCCAACATGGGCACCCTGTTCAAGATGGAGGACGACCCACGCATCACCCGGGTCGGCAAGTTCCTCCGCAAGTTCTCCCTCGACGAGTTGCCGCAGCTGTTCAACGTGCTCAGCGGCTCCATGTCGCTGGTCGGCCCCCGGCCGCCGCTGCAGTCCGAGGTCGACGTCTACGAGGACCACGCTCGGCGCCGCCTGCTCGTCACCCCGGGTCTGACCGGGCTGTGGCAGGTCAGCGGTCGCTCCCTGCTCAGCTGGGAGGAGACCGTACGGCTGGACCTGCGCTACGTGGAGAACTGGACCCTCACCCTCGATCTGCTGATCCTGTGGAAGACCTTCTTCGCCGTCGTCGCCAAGCGCGGAGCCTTCTGACCTGAGCGCCGTCCGCCCCGCTCCCCGCACCCAGGGGAAGCGGACGGTCCGGCGTGTGCCCCGTCCGGGGGACAATGTCTGGGCACGCCCGACCACCATGACAGTCTCCAGGGAGCTCAGCATGAGCCAGACGCACCAACGGGTGCGCCTCTACCACCAGGTGCGCACAGCCCATCTCGAACGGGCGGCTCAGCTACCGCAAGCCACGATCGTCTACGGCGGCAAGCGGTACGACTTCGAGGACGCGCTGGCCCGGCAGCTCGATCTGGTCCAGGCCCGCGGTCTACGAGCGGCGCTCTACCTGTTCCGGCACGACATCGACGTGCTCGAGGTCAACGAGCCGTTGTTCATCCACGCTGCACGCTCGACTGCCGTGGCTCTGCTCGGCGTACGGGCTCGCCGGCTGCTGGGCCGCGGTGGCCCCAGGCTGGTCACGTACGCGATCGAGAACCTCGACCCGAACACCCTCCCGCGACCTCGGAGCGTGAAATCTCAGGTCGCCCGCCGGCTCGACCTGCTGTTGATGCGGGTCATCTGGGGACAGCTCGACCGGATCGTCTACGGCACGCGAGCCGCGGAGACCCTGTACGCCGGGCTGCGGAGCCGGCAGTCCCCACCGGCCACGACCGTCATCGAGGCGCTGCCTGCGGCGGCCCGCGGCGTGGACGGGACACCGAAGGATGCGAGCCGGGTGTTGTTCGTCGGGGACCTGAGCGATCGCAAAGGATTCCGTCAGCTGATGACGGCCTGGCCCCTGCTGCGGCAGAGCCACCCGCAGGCCCGCCTGACCGTGATCGGGAAGGGCACGCTCCACCAGCTCGCCGAGGAGTGCGCCGACGCCGATCCCAGCATCCAACTCATCCTCGACCCCCCGCGCGAGCTCATCCGCGATCACCTCGACCGCGCGCAGATTCTCGTGCTGCCCTCGCAGCCCACCCGAACCTGGCGCGAACAGGTCGGACTGCCGATCGTCGAAGCGCTGTCCTACGGCTGCACCGTCGTCACGACGACCGAAACCGGCCTGGCGCCGTGGCTGGCTGAGCACGGGCATCAGGTGGTCGGCGCCCCGACCTCGGCCGCGACGCTTGCGGCCGGTCTGTCCAGCGCTCTGGAGGCCCCCCTCCCGGTGGCTTCGGTGTTGAGGTCGCTGCCGGATGAGGACGGCCGACTTGCGGCCGATCGATGGTTGTTCGAGGACCACGGATGAGCCCGACGACGAAGACCGCCTCGTCCAGCCTGGTCCGGGTGGTCGGCGGCACCGCTCTGCTCAAGGTCGTGGTGATGGGCGTGGCCGGAGTGTTCGGCCTGCTCACCAGCCGCATGATCATCCAGAATTTCGGTACCGACGCGTACGCCCAGTACGGCCTGTTGGCCAGCTTCCCCACCCTGCTCCCCTTCGCCGACCTCGGTATCGCTGCCGTGGTCATCAACGCGGTGGCCGGGGCCGACGACGTCCGCAAGGACCAGTACGCCCGCAACTCGATCACCACCGCGTTCCGGATCCTGATCGTCGCCGGGGCGATCCTGATGACGATCGCCTTGGTGATCACCCTGTTCGGCTGGTGGCCCGCCATCCTCGGTGAGGGCCTGACGGCAGGCGGCCCGCTCGCCGCCTTCCTGTGTCTCGCCATCTTCGGGGTGGTGCTGCCGTGGACCGTGGGTCAGCGGGTGCTGGTCGGTCTGCACCGCACCGGCAGTCAGGTCGCAGCCCAGGCTGTGGTGGCGCCCTTCATGTTCGCCTCCGTCGGCATCCTCGTACTGCTCTCGGCCCCGGTCGGGGACTACCTGGCGACCCTCACCTACATCGGTGCGTCGCTCGTCTCGGTGATCTGCCTGATCGTCGCCGGCCGGGCCATCAAGCCTCAGCTGGGACGCGCCATCCGGGAGATCCCCCGGATCAAGTCGGTGCCCAGCCTCCCCGTGCTCAACCTGGCCTGGCCCAACCTGATCCAGATGATCGCGCTGCCGATCGCCATGCAGACTGATCGGCTGCTGCTCAGCCATCTGACCAACGGTGACGAGCTCGCCCGGTACAACTTGAGCTCACAGCTCTTCGGCATGGTGCTGCAGGCCATCGCCGCGGCGGGCATCGCGCTCTGGCCCATCTACGCCCGCGCCCGCGCCCGCAAGTCGATCGAGTCGCCGCTCAAGCCCATGCTCTGGTTCATGGCTGCCGGCCTCGCTCTGGCCCTGGCCCTGGCCTTCCTGTCGCCCTACATCGCCCAGTTCGTCTCCGACGGCCAGATCAAGCTGGACTTCTGGTTGATCGCCGGCTTCGTGGTCTTCGTGACCCTCCAGGCGGCCAAGTACCCGCTCGGCATGTACATGACCGACAAGCGCGGGCTCGTCTTCCAGGTCCCGCCGATCCTGATCATGGTGCCGTTCAACCTGGGGATCTCCTGGTGGCTGATCGGCGTGGTCGGCGCCGGCGGGCCGATCATCGGCTCGGCCATCTCGGTGCTGCTGCTGCAGGTGATCCCGAATTTCGTCTACGTCCGTCGTGACCTGAAGCGCCGCGCCGTCGAGGCCGAAGCCGAGGCTGAGGCGGAGGTGCGATCGTGAGCTCGACACCGGTCGGACCGGCCGGGCAGGCCGCGAACCTGGTTGTCGCGGTGCTCACGTACCGACGCCCGGACGACATCCTGGCCGCGCTGCCGCTGCTGGTCGAACAGGTCCAGTCCGTGGCCGCGCCGGGCTTCGCGGTGGACATCCTGGTCGTCGACAACGACCCCCAGTGCAGCGCCGAGACGGGCGTACGGGCCTTCGCTGCGCAGAGCCCGGTGGCCGTGCGCTACGTCAGTGAGCCCACACCAGGCATCTCGGCGGCCCGGAACCGGGCGCTCGCGGAGTCGGCCGATCGCGACCTGCTGGTCTTCATCGACGACGACGAGCGGCCGACCCCGGTGTGGCTGGCGAACTTGGTCGAGGTGTATCGACGCCGGGGACCCACCGCCGTGGTCGGTCCGGTGGTCAGCGAGTTCGAGACCATTCCCGAACCCTGGATCGAGCAGGGCCGGTTCTTCCTCCGCCGCCGGATGCCGACCGAGACCGCCCTCGACGTCGCGGCGACCAACAACCTGCTCCTGGACCTACGCCGGATCCGCCACCACGGTCTGGCGTTCGATCTCGCGTTCGGGATCGGTGGCGGCGAGGACACGTTGTTCACCCGCACGCTGCACCACCGCGGAGAGCTGATGCTGTGGTGCGACGAGGCCATCGTCGTCGACGTGGTGCCGACGACCCGGTTGACCCGGCGCTGGGTGACCCACCGCGCCTTCAGCAGCGGGAACAGCTGGAGCTTGACCTCGCTGCGCCTGGCCGGATCAGCGAGCGGACGACTCAGGGTCCGGGCGGAGTCCACGGCCCGAGGCGTGGTCCGGATGGCGGGAGGCGCCGCGCGCACGGTGGTGGGTGCAGCCACCGGTTCCATCGGACAGCGGGCCCGCGGTGTCCGCACCATCGCACGCGGAGCCGGGTTGGTCGCGGGTGCCTGGGGCTACAGCTACCAGGAGTACCGCCGGAAGACGTGAACCGATCACGGCCGGAGCAGGGTCACGGCCCGCCGGTACGCCGCCAGGTGCTGTCGACCGGCAAGGTCCCAGTTGCGCCGGGTCAGGTCGGGTCTCTCGGACCGCTCGCCCGCGTGCACCCGGGCCAGCGCGCGGGTCAGGTCGTCAGATGAGAGGCCATCGTCGTAGGTCAGCACCCAGCCCGGGCCCACCTCGTCGCTGAGCCGGGCGTTCACCTCGTTGGCCGGCACCAGCACCGGGCGGCCGAGCGACAACGCAGCGAGCGCGCCCCCTGAGTTGTGCATCTCCCGGTACGGCAGCACCACGAGCTCGCCCTCACTGGCCACCTGGGCGAGCTCGGCCTCGGACAGGAATGCGAACGTGAGGTCGATCCGCGGGTCGCGACCGGCCAGGTTCCGCAACTGCTGCTCGAGGTCCACGCCGGAGGGCTTGCCCGCCACGACGAGGCTGACCTCACCGTCGAGCTCACGGAACGCCGCCACCAAGCCGTCGACGCCCTTGTAGCGACGGATCAACCCGAAATAGGTGAACCGACCGGGAACTGGCGCCGGCCGCGGGAAGCGGGCGAACCAGTCCCGGTAGTGGCCGTGCAGGATGATCGCCGTCTCCTTGCCCGGGGGCGCTTCGGTCGAGGTGTTGAGCAGGATCAACAGCGTGGTCTGCCGCTCGAACCAGGCCAACAGAGCGTTCTGCACCCACGAGATGCCGTCCGGGCGCTTCAGGTTGTGCCAGGTGCGCACGATCGGCGTCCGGGTGAGCTTCAGCCGGACGAGCAGGGCTGCGGTCATCAGCTGACGCAACGCGGTCTTGGCCGGGCTCGAACCGGAAACCAGGATCTCGGGCCAGTGCGCGTGGAAGACGTCGTAGCCGCCGGTGAGCGCGCGTCGCCAGCTGAACGTCAGCAGCTCGGCGCCGTCGGTGGTGTCCACCGCGTCCCGGAGCATCACGATGTAGGGATTGGTGGTCGGTCGCGGGTCCGGGAACGACTGCAGCACGACCAGGGGTCGGCCTTCGTCGGAGGTCAGCGGCACCCTCAGCTCGCCTTGCCGGTGAAGACCAGGACGACCTCGCCGCCGCCGAGGGTGAGGTTCACGGTGATGGGATCACGCTGTCCCTGGTCGAGAGTGAAGACGTAGACCCCGGAAGCCGACTTGCCGGCCGCGACCTGCCCGGACAACGGCTTGGCCGGCTTGCCCGACATCGCGTTGCCGGGCGAGCCGTCTGCTCCGGTCACGGTGACCACGACCTGGTCGAGACCGACTGACGCCTTGGACCCGTTGCTCACCCGCACGGTCACGGCCAGACCGGGCCCGCTCACCTCGCCGGGACCCGACGCCTTCGCGGTGACGGAGCGGATCTCACCCAGCCGGGCCGTGACCCCGCCGCCGGCGTCGCTGGACTCGTCCAGGTCGACCGGCTTCCTGCTCTTCTCGGGGGTCGTCGGCACCGTCGAGTTCAGGTCACCGGGCGACTTCTGCGGCACCGGGGTCGTCGCCGGAGGCGGCAGGGTCGACGTCGGCGTGTTGCTCGGGCCGGGCGCCGGGGTGCCGATCGACGTCGGGGCAGGAACACTCGTCGTCGGGGCGCTGGGCTCCGGGTCAGGGTCGGGGGAACAGGCAGCGCCGGCGAGCAGCAGCAACGCGGTCAACGTCACTGCCACCCACCGGCGTGCTGTGGTGGTGGTGCTCACCATGGGTCGTACGAACCTGCTGTCAGAGAAGGGCCCGAGTCAGTTGGACGTGACGAGCAGGTTATCAAGGCTGAGCGTGACGGGCGCGTTGGTCGACGAGCCGCTCAGGTAGTTGTAGACGGCGAAACTTCCGGCGGTCTGCAGCGCAGCCGTCGCGTCGCTCGCCGTGATCTGAGCGGCGGCGGGCTCAGCCGTACCCACCTTCCAGACCTTGCCGTTCAGCACGGTGGTGCCGCCACCCGTGGCGGTGAAGCGGACCCGCAGCACCGATCCCGGGGTGTAGGTCGCTGCCGTGACGTTGACGTCGCGCAGCGACGTCGAGGTCCCGTTCACGACCCGGGTCAGGTTCAGCCTGACCGAGCCGCTGGCCAGGTGCTGGACGGTCATCCGGTAGTCGGAGGTGCCGTTCTTCCGGGTGATCAGGGTGGACTGGATCCCACCGCCGGTCGCCAGCTTGTCGGTGGCGATGTCGACGACCACGTTCACGTCACGCTGGGAGACCGACGTCAACGACGCGGTCGCAGCGTTGCCGGCGGCGCCCAGCCGCACGTTGCCCGTGCTGCCGTTCGTCGAGTGGGTGGTGCCGGAGTAGGTGTAGGTGCCACCCGTATCGGCATTGCCCCACTTGGTCGCAGTCCGGTCGAAGGTGTCCTTGATGATGGGGTTGCTCCCGACCACCACGGTCTTCGTCGTGGACTTCGTCGCGCCGTTGTTGTCGGTCACCGTGAGCTTCACGTTGTACGACCCGGTCCCCGCGAACGTCCGCGTGGGGCTGACGCCCGTGCCGGTGGACCCGTCGCCGTACTCCCACGCGTAGGAGGCGATGGTGCCGTCCGGATCGTCCGACGCCGAGGCGTCGAACGACACGGTGTTGCCGACGGCCGAGCTGGTGAACGAAGCCGTCGGTTCCTGGTTCTGAGCCGCAGCCACCGTGATGGTGCTCGTCTTGGTGGTGGCTGAACCCTTGTTGTCGGTCACCGTCAGCTTGACGTCGTACGAGCCGGCGGCGGCGTAGGTGTGGGACGGGCTCGTCGCCGTGCTGGTCCCACCGTCACCGAAGTCCCAAGCCCGGCTGGCGACAGTGCCGTCAGGATCGGAAGAACCCGTGCTGTTGAACGAGCAGACCTTGGCCGCACAGTCGGACGTGAACGCCGCGACCGGAGGCTGGTTGGCCACGAGGGTCACCGTGACCTGCTTGGTCAGGGTCGAGCTCCCACCACGGTCGTCGGTCACGGTCAGCGAGACCGGGTAGGTACCGGCGACCGCATAGGTGTGCGCGGGCGTGGCGACCGATGCGGTCACGGTGTCCCCGAAGTCCCAGGCGTAGCCGACGACCAAGCCGTCCGGATCGGACGAGCCGCTCCCGTCGAAGGTGCAGACGAGCTCCGAGCAGCTGCTGGTCCAGGCTGCGGTCGGCTGCTGGTTGGGCGGCAGGGTCACGGTCACCGGCTTGACCTTGGTGCTCGTGGCTCCCCGGTTGTCGGTCACCGTCAAGGTGATGTCGTAGGTGCCGGGGCCGTTGTAGGCGTGGGGCGGTGGCACCTTGCCACTGACCGCCGGCGAACCGTCCCCGTAGGTCCAGGAGTACGAGGCCAGGGTCCCGTCGGAGTCCGTGGACGCCGAACCATCCGGAGCACAGGTCAGACCGGCGCAGTTGGTGGAGAAATCCGCCACCGGATCTGCGTTGACGGTCACCGTGACCGCCACCGTCTTGCTGGTCGTGGCCGCGTGGTCGTCGGTCACGGTCAGCTTGACGTTGTACGTCCCCGGGCTCGCGAACGTGTGGGTCGGGTTGGCGTCGGTCGCCTCGGTCGAACCATCGCCGAAGTTCCACGCGAACGCGGTGATGGCTCCATCCGGGTCGTTCGACGCGGAGCTGTTGAAGCCGCAGACGAGGTCGGTGCAGGTGGTGGTGAAGCTCGCCACCGGCTTGACGTTGGCGCGGACGACGACCTGCTTGGTCACCGTGTGGGTGCCGCCCCGGTTGTCGGTCACCTTCAACGAGACGGTGTAGGTGCCGTCCGCCGCGTAGGTGTGCGCCGGGCTGGCGCCGGTCACGGCCGCCGTCCCGTCCCCGAAGGTCCACAGATAGGTGTCGATCGAGCCGTCCGGATCCGTCGAGGTGGTGCCGTCGAAGGTGCAGTCGAGCTCGTTGCACGTGTTGACGATCGCCGCCGTCGGCAGCTGGTTGGCCGGGGGCACGGTGACGTTGACCGTGCGCTGGGTCTGGTTCGTCGCACCCTTGTTGTCGGTCACCGTCAGGGTCACCGTGTACGACCCGGTGGCGTTGTAGCCGTGGGCCGGAGTGGCCCCGATTCCGGTGTCGGTGTCACCGAAGTTCCACGCGTACGAAGCGATGGTCCCGTCCGAGTCGGTCGAGCCCGTCGCGTCGAAGGTGCAGGCACCCTCGGTGCAGGCCGTGGTGAACGATGCCACCGGCACGGAGTTGATCGCCGCGGGAGACGCCTCGTAGTGGGCGAACACCTGAGCCGGAGTCAGGGCCGTGTCGTAGACCGCGACCTCGTCGATCGTGCCGTTCAGCCAGGGCTGGCAGCACCAGGCGCTGTCCCCACCCACGCGCCAGTACCCGTTGTACGGCTCGGCGCTGGTCTGCGGGTTGCTGCCGGACAGCTGGCCGTCGAGGTAGAGCTTCATGCCCGCCGAACTCTGGGTCGCCACCATGTGGTGCCACACGCCGTCGTTGTACGCCCGGGCCGTGGTGGTCGTGTTGAGCTGACCGGTGTAGGTGCCGAAGGTCAGCTGCCCGGTGCTCTCCAGGTACACGTGCCGGTCGTACGAGCTCGAGGTCCCGCTCTGCCGGTTACCGAAACCGATCAACTTGCCGCCGTTGGTGGTCGTGGTCTTGAACCACAGCTCCTCGGAGTAGGTGGTCGGGTTGACGAAGACGTTCTTGCTGGCGACCGTCCCGTCGGCACCGTTGAACGCAGCTGCGGTGTCGGCACCGCCGATGACCGGGCTGGCCTGGCCGAAGCTGACGCCACCCGAGGCCTGCCCGCCCTGGTTGTTGGGCGAGATGTCCTTCACCGTCGGACCAGCGGTGTCACTGAGCCGCCAGTAGAGGGCCGGGTTGTCGTTGTAGACCGCGACGCCGTACGGATCGACGGGCGCGGCCGGGATGTCGACCGTACGACCGGACTTGGTGTAGTGGTCACGAATCTGCGCCCCGGTCAGGGCATTCGGATAGATCGCGACCTCGTCGATCGAGCCGGCGAAGAAGTAGCTGCTGGGCTGGTTGGTCCAGCCGCCGGTGTTGTCACCACCCACGCGCCAGCGGCCGGTGAAGGGCTGGCCAGACGTGACCGACGTCGCGACGCCGACCTTGATGCCGTCCACGTACAGGACCATCCCGGCCGGAGAGAGCTGCGCGACCACCTGGTGCCACTGACCGTCGTTGTAGGAACTCGGGCTCGCCACGGTGCGGACGCCGTTGTTGTAGACGCCGAAGAGCAGGCGGCCAGCGTTGTCCATGTAGACGTGTCGGTCGTAGTTGCTCGACTGGTTCAGCTGCGAGTCCCCGAAACCGAGGATCTTGCCGCCCGAGGTGGTGGTGGTGTTGAACCACGCCTCGGCGGTGAAGGTGTCCGGTGCCGTGATCGTGGTCGACGCTCCGGACGTACCGTTGCCGGAGCCGTCGAAGGTGGCCGACCCGTCGGAATCACCGTTGATGGCGCCACTCACGTTGGATCTCGTGCCGGTGCCGGCCGTCAGGTCGAGGTTGCCCACGTAGTCGGCGTAACCGCCACTCGTGTTACCCATGCGCCAGTAGTCGATCGCGCCGTCGTTGATGACCTGCGCGACGTAGGCCGACGTGCCGACGTTGGGGGTGACGCTCACGTAGTTGCTGTTGACGCGGTTACCGTCGGCGTCGTAGGCCGAGATCCGATAGCTGTACGTCTGACCGGCCACCGTGGTGGTGTCGGTGAAGGACAGCGTCGGGCGGACCCAGAACTGCGAGGTGGCCGAGGTCGTGTAGACCGGCGTGGCCGTGCCCTGCCGCTGCACGTCGTAGAACAAGACCTGATCGTCACGGTCCCAGTTGGTCGGCCACTTGACGCGGACCGAC
The DNA here is from genome assembly GCA_036524735.1 of Propionibacteriaceae bacterium. Lineage (GTDB taxonomy): Bacteria > Actinomycetota > Actinomycetes > Propionibacteriales > Propionibacteriaceae > Microlunatus. The sequence continues at coordinate 27,105 of DATDBS010000133.1, read as the reverse complement.
CCGTTGCCGATGTTCAGCAAGGTGGGGTTGATCTCGGCCCCACTCAGCCGCGGTCCCTGCTTCTTGGTGGCCAGCGACGGGATGGCGAACCGCACCAGTCCCTGTTGAGCCACCCCGTTGACCCGCGGGAACTCGCCGCCCTGGACGACGTACTCGCTGGTGCCCTCGGTGGTCCAGCCGGCCTGGCTCTGACCGGTGAAGGTGCCGATGTCCATGGTCGGGAACCAGTTCACCATGGCGGGTGCGCCGAATCCGGCGAAGTTCGCGTAGCCGCCCTGGCCGTTGGGGGCCACCGTGCCCTTGGCGTCCACCGACATGGCGTTGGAGCGGTACCACTGGTTACGCGGGTTGGTGTCGGGGAACCCGCCGATGTTGGAGCAGTAGTGCCAGTGGCTCACCGCGTAGACCACGCCGCCGGCGGCGCCGGCGTCATAGGTGTCGCCGTGGCAGTCCGCGAGCCACTTCACGTCACCCGAGTTGGGATCGGCGGCGAGAACGCCCTCGAAGTTGCCCGTACCGCCGAACCAGTAGCCGGCCGAGTAGATGTTGGTGCCGTCGGTGCTCAGGCTGAGCATGGCCGCGCTGCTGCCGTAGTTCTTGACCACGGTGTTGGCGGTCCAGGGCAACGTAGCGCCGGAGGTGGCGTCGATCGCGGCCAGGCCGGTCGCGGTCGTCGCATTCACGGTGCCGAACGTGCCGGCCACGATCACGCGCGAGCGGTCCGGAGTGGCGAGCACCGCATTGACGCTGCCGGTGTCGACGTTGGGGGCCCAACCCAGCAGAGCGCCGTTGGTGGGGCTGAAGGCGGCGAGGTGCGGGCGGCTGGCCGAACCGACTGACGTGAAGGCGCCACCGACGTAGACCGCGTTGGCCGTCACGTCGATGGAGTTGACCGCGGCGTTGGTGCCGTTGGTGAAGGAAGTGACCAGCGAGCCGTCGGAGGTGTTGAACGCAGCCAGCCGGTAGCGGTTCGAAGCCACGCCGTTGATGGTGACGGTGGTGAAAGCGCCGCCGACGTAGATCCGGGTGCCGTCCGGCGACTTGGTGATCGACTTCACCTGGCCGTTGAGCGCCGGGGCGAAGGAGGTCATCACCCCGGTCCTGATGTTGTAGGCCATGATGTTGGACCGCGCGACCTGACCCGCGCCGCCCACGGCCACGCCGGCCGGGCGGGCGTAGGAGAACTGGCCACCGGCGTAGACGGTGTCGCCGACGATCTCCTGGTCCCACACGACGCCGTCGATCTGCGCCGTCGGTAAGGCATCGGCTGTGACTCCAGCCGCCGCGCGCTGCTCCACTGGAGCCACGACGGCTTGCGCCGTCTGAGCCGTCATCACGGCAGACCCCAGGAGGGTCGTCAAAGCGACCAGAAAAGTAATGATGCCCGCGAGCGCACGCTTCGCAGGCGAGTGAGTTCCCCGCATGGAATTTCCCCAGTATTCCCGTGCCCAGACCTGAGTCCGGGCTCCCCTTGACCGCCCCGAGATCGGGGCAATCGGATACAGAGTAAGCAGACGCACGAATCCGCACCAAATCTGGCCCCGACCGTGACAGGGCTGTGACCGTGGTGAAACGGGCGGGTTCTTCACGGCCGAGCTCGGACGTCACGAACTCGCGTATCCTGATCGCGTCACGGCACGGACAAAGCCCCGGATCGAGCCGCCGACGCGCCCTTCTCAGACAGGAACGCTGTGACCACGACCATTTCACCCTTGGGCACCGGAGAGCCGGCTGCTTCGCGCCGATCCCTGGACACACCGGTGGACCCCGCCGGCCAGACCTGGGCCAACGCCACGACCGTGGTCGCCGTCGTCGGTGTCGCCCTGATCGCCATGCGCATCCAGCTCCCGAGACAGCTCACGGTTGGCGACGTCTTCGCCCTTGCGCTGCTCCCGGTCTGGTTCCCGGTCACCCGCCGCTACGTTCCGGCTCGGCTGGTGATGGTGTTCGCAGCGCTGACCATTCCCGCCGGCGCCATCTTGACGCTTCGCTCGGCGGTCGATCACGAGACCAGCCTCCGGCACTTCATCGGGCCGGCGTTCTGGATGATCGGGCTGATCGCCTGCATCGGATTTCTGCTCTGGGCCCGCGAACGGCTCGGCACGACGACCGTGGCCGTCGTCTTCGGGGTCGGGATGCTCGTGGGCCTCGACACCGGAGCCAACCTCTTTTCCAGCAACCCGTGGAAGTTCGGCTTCTCCGTCCCGGTCACCGTGCTGGCCTTGGCGCTGGCGCACAAGTCCGGCAAGCGCTGGCTCGAGCTCACCGTAGCCATGATCTTGACCACGATCTGCTTCTTCACCGACGCCCGGTCCAGCTTCGGGATCCTGCTCCTGACCACCACCTTGATGGCGTGGCAGCTTCGTCCCGCCTCCCCCACGCGCAAGGCGTCGGCCGCTCGATCCCTGCTGGGGTTGAGCGCGGTGCTGGTCAGCGTCTACTACATCGGTCAGGGTCTGATTCTCAGTGGCGTCTTCGGCGCCGCGACCAAGGCACGTACGGAGGCCCAGCTGCACGAGGCCGGATCGCTGATCTTCGGCGGTCGACCGGAGCTCTTCGCGAGCATGTCGCTGATCCGGGACAACCCGCTCGGACCCGGCGCGGGCACGCTGCCGAACTTCCACGAAGTGGCGATCGCCAAGTCCGGGATGTCGACGATCAACTACGACCCGAACAACGGCTACGTCGAGAACTGGATGTTCGGGAACGGCTACTCGCTGCACTCCATGTTCGGTGACCTCTGGGCGCAGTGGGGTCTGATGGGGTTGATCTTCACCGGTCTCGTGTTGGTCATCACCGTCCGGCGTCTCGCGTACGGCGTCAGCGCCGGCAACACGACCGCCCTCGTGCTCTTCTTGAGCTGCCTGACCCTGTGGAACGTGTTCTTCGCCCCCTGGTACAGCGGCCTGCGGCTGCTCGAGCTGTTGATGGCCCTGGGCCTGATGCGTCGACCCGACGCGGATCTGTCGGTCGCCTCCCGCCGTTGACGACGGACCTCAGCGACCGACCAGGAAGCGTGCGCCGCCGATCAACCCGGCCAGGCCGCCCCGGGCCGCGGAGAGGACGAGCCCGGGCGACTCGAGCAGTTGCCGACGGCCGCCGTGCAGCCAGATCTCGTAGCTCACCTTGGGGGTGGCGACCATCCAGGCGACGACCTCACGCCGCGAGAGGTGCCGCACCGCGAACAGCATCCGGTTGCGCGAGTTGTAGAAGTAGTACAACGCCGACTTGGCTCGACCGCGCCGGGGGCCCTGGGTGCCGCCCTGGTCGTGCACCGCGGTGAGGTCCCGGCGCAGGATGAGACGGGCTCCGGCCTGGGCGCAGCGGTAGTTCAGGTCGACGTCCTCCCAGTACATGAAGTAACCCTCGTCGAAGCCACCCACCCAGTCCCACAGCGCGCGGTCCACGGCCAGGCACGCCCCCGTCAGCCAGACCTTGGGTCGCGACCGCGGATCAGGATCGGCAGCAGCTTTGGCCGCGTTGCGGATCCGGCCGTCGACGAGGTTGAGGCTGGCGCCCTCGAAGACGACCTTGCCCGCCAGGTCCACCAGCAATGGTGAGACCAGGCTGCCGGGTACGGCGAGGCACTGCAGACGGAGCTGCTCGATCACGTCCCCGGTCAGCTCCACGTCAGGGTTGAGCAGGAGCACGGTGGTGCAGCCCAGCTCCCCGGCCTTACGCACGCCGGCGTTCACCCCCGGCCCGAAGCCACGGTTGTCCGCCATCTCCACCAGCGTCCATCCCTGTCGGACGGTCAGCGCACGTACGTCCTCACGCTCGGCCGAGGAGAACCAGTTGTCCACCACCACGACGCGGGCGTTCACCAACTCCACGGCCCCCAGGTTGTGTTCGATCAGCTCTCGGCAGGCGTAGTTGACCACCACGATGCCGATCGGCGAGGAGTGTGCATCCCCTGCGAGTGCTGGCACGCGTCGGCTGAGCTGTTCCATGTCCCTACCTCGTTGGCTGACGGTTGTTCAGGACCGGACGAACTGCGTCACGGTGTCGAGCGGGCCGCTCCAGCGCAAGGCGGGACTGAATCCGGCCGCCGCCAAAGTGGCGTCGTCGGCGGCGATGGTGGCGTTGTCCTGGCGTCGAACGACCCAGACCACCGACAACCCGGCGAGCCGGTCGGTGGCGTCCGCGAGCCGGAGCGAGGTGCCGGTCAGGTTGGCGTCAGCGACCGGGGTCCGGAGCAGGGTGACGTCGCGCAGCCCGCTGAACGCATCCGGGTAGGCCACCGCGACCCCCCGGGCAGTCTGGTTGACGGTAGTGCCTTCCACGGCGTAGCGCGGTCCGAAGTAGATGCCCTCCATGCCCCCGGCCGACCGGTGCTGGGCGACGAATCCGGCGACCTGGGACCAGTCGGTCGAACTCTTGGCGTTGAGCTGGCGTTGCGAGACGTAGACGGGGGCGGCGAGGATGGCGATGGTCACGAGCCCGGCGATCAACCCCGCTGGTCGTAGCCGGGTGAGACCGTGTCCGACCAGCAGCGCCAGGCCGGCCGTGGTGTAGGAGAAGTACCGCGGGTTGTAGAAGTTGCTGACCCCGATGGAGTAGGTGCAGATCACCACGGTTGGCACCACGATCCAGGGCAGCGCCCAGCGCAGCAAACCCACCGAGCGCCGACGGGAGGCCACGCCGGCCAGCACGATCAACCAGCTCACCAGGGCCAGCACGACCGCAGCGGGCTTCCACAACGCGTCGAGCCCCACCGAGGACTCCGCGTCAGCCCCGGTACCCAGGGTCGGGGTCTGACCCAGGAACCACTGGTTGACCCACACACTGCGAACCCACCACAGCGGACCGAACCGCCCCCCGCCGAGCTGCCCGGTCTGGTGCACGGCCGCCCAGATCACCGGGCTGGCGATGGCCACTCCGACCAGTCCCGCCGCGAGAAAGGCGAAGCGCAGCCGCCAGCCCACCTGTGGGCTGAGGAGCAGGCTGATGCCGTGGGCCACCAGGAGCAGGGCCACGTAGATGTGCACCGCCATCCCGAGCCCGACGACGACCGCGTACGCCGCCAGGAACAGCCCGGGTCGACGGGTCAGGACCCGGGATCCCCGAGTGCTGGCACCCTCGGAGACGGCGACCAGCAACAACCAGGTTGCGGCCACCGCGAGCAGCGCGCTGAAGGCGTACGGCCGGGCCTCTATCCCCATCCAGGTGGTCCGCGGCAACAGCACGAAGGCGACTGCGGCCGCTGCGGCGGTGCGTGAGCCGGCCAGTCGGGCGGCGATCAGGTAGACCCCGGCGGCGGCGAGGGCCACGGCGACGGCGCTGGGCAACCGGAGCAGGAACGCCTCCGGCGGCACGACCAGGAGCCAGGCGTGCATGAAGGCGTAGTAGACAGCATGGACGGCGTCGATGTTGTGGGCCATGGCGTAGAGCTCCGGCAGGCTGCGCGTCGCGGCCGAGATGGTCGCGGCCTCGTCGGTCCACAGCGACGGCCGCCAGGAGAACGGGAGGCAGACCACCAGGCCGAGCAGGCCCGCGCCCACCACCGGAGCAGCCCGCTGCGCTGCACTTGCCACCTGGTCCACTCCGTTCGCGCCGACGGGTTTTGATTCACGCCGCGCTGTGATCTTCGTCGCCCTGGCCTGTTTCTGCGGCCATCCAGCAGACCCTGAAGGCGCCTGACCGTGACAAATTGTGCCCCAGCCGGTGACGCGACGCCAAAGAATCCAACGCAATTGAACATTCTTCCGTTTCAGTCCACCCCCTCCCCTCGACTACGCTGCCTCTGGTCGCGCTCGTCGACAGGGCCTGACTCACGGCACGGGGCAGAGCTGGGAAGGGACTGTTCGCATGGATCTGCAGAGCTACCTCGCCGCCATCCGCAAGGGTTGGCTGCTGTTGTTGGCGACGATCGTCCTCGGGGTGGGTGCCGGCGCCGCCTTGTTCCTCACCACACCGGCCCAGTACGCCACCACGGTCGACTTCTACGTCAGCACCCCGAAGACCGAGGGCACCAACCCGCAGTCCTCCGGCCAGTTCGCCGAGGCCCGGGTCAACTCCTACATCGCCCTGCTCTCCAGCGACCAGCTCGCCAAGCGCGTCATCGAGTCGACCGGTCTGGACCTGACGCCGCAGCAGCTCGCCGGCAAGGTCACCGCCTCCGCCCAGATCAACACCGTGATCGTGAACGCCACCGTCACCGACAGCTCGCCTGCACGCTCCTTGCAGATCGCCCAGGGTGTGGCCGACAACTTCGGCCGGATGGTGGACCAGCTCGACAACGCCGGTCGCAGCGACGCCATCGTCGTCATCAACGTCGTGTCCGGCCCGACCCTGAACAACAAGCCGGTTTCGCCCGATCCCCGCATCTACATCGGTGGCGGCCTCGCGGCCGGTGTCCTGATCGGACTGGCCGTCGTCATCATCCGTGAGCTCCTGGACACCAGTGTGCGTACGGTCGACACCGCGCAACGCCTGGTCGGCGCTCCGGTGATCGGCAACATCGTCTACGACGCCGAGACCAAGCGCTCGCCGCTGATCATCGGCCAGGAGTCGACGTCGGTGCGGGCGGAGTCGTTCCGTCACCTCAGGACGAACCTCCAGTTCATCGACGCGGCCAACTCGGCCAACGTCATCCTGGTGACCTCGGCCGTGGGCCTCGAGGGCAAGACCAGCACCGCAGTGAACCTGGCCATGACCTTCGTCGAGTTCGGCGAGCGGGTCCTGATCATTGACGCCGACCTGCGCCGACCGAAGGTCGCCGACATGCTCGAGCTCCCGCGCGAGATCGGCCTGACCAACGTGCTGGCCGGCCAGGCCGAGCTCTCCGACGTCATCCAGCAGTGGGGCGACAGCAACCTCTACCTCCTCGCGAGCGGTTCGGCCCCGCCGAACCCGTCCGAGCTGCTCGGCTCGTCGCGGATGATCGAGCTGGTCGCCGGGCTCAAGGACCACTTCGACAAGATCGTCATCGACTCCCCGCCGGTGCTGCCGGTCACCGACGCCGTCGTCGCGGCGTCGCTGGCGGAGGCGGTCGTGCTGGTCATCCGGCACGGCAAGACCGGCCGCGGCCAGGTCGCCGCCGCGACCCGCTCCCTGGACAACGTCGGCGCCCGCGTCGTGGGCTCGGTGCTGAACATGCGACGTACGGGTCGAGCCGAGAACCGGCGCTACGGCACCCACCAGCTTCCGGGCGGCCCGTCTGACTCGCTACCCAAGGTCGCTCCGATGGGCAACATGGGGCCGACGGACGCGAAGGCCACGACCACCGCGACCCAGCCGGGCGTCAACGTCCGCGCCACCAAGCGCAGTCCGCAGCCGCCGCGCCGTCGTCAGCACCCAGCCGTCGACGGCCCGCGACCGCAGACGAACGACGGCGACGTCTAACTAGTTCGAGGGGCGTGCCACTGCCCCGGTGAGGGGTGCTGCGCCGAGAATGGACTTCCAGGCCAGGTCGACGAGGTCGGCACACCGAACGAATTGGCGGTAACTGTGTCCGTTGGGGTCAGCCAGGTCGCGCCGGTCAGACCGCGACGGCTGGGTGTGCGAGCGCACGCTGCGCGCCGACTCCGCCAACCACGCACCGAAGTCGGCCGGGTTCACCGGATCGGCGGTCCGGGCCGCCTCCGCCCAACGGGCCAGCTGGAACAGTCCGAACACCCGGCTCATGGCGGCCGGCCGCAGACTGGCCACCTGGTCGCGCTGACGCTGGGTTGCGGTGACCACCAGGTCGGCGCGGGCCACGGACTCGGGGTGGACCCGGTGGGAGAGCCAGCCGGTCACGTCGACACCCCGGTTGCGCAGCAGCCGTTCGGCGTAGGGATGCATGGGTCGGCCGGGTTCGGCCTCGACGCCCGCCGACGACACTGCCCAGCTCAGGCCGAGGTCTGCGACCCGAGAGCGAAGCAGGTGCTCAGCCAGGGGCGAGCGGCAGAGGTTCGCTCCGCAGACCACGAGCACCACGAAATCTGGCCCGGCCAGATCCTTCGGCCCCGGTGCCCCTGTGGCCCCTGATTGATTCAGCAAGCCACGATCGTACCGAAGAAACGTCCAGGAGATCAGATGTCTTTGCCAGACCCACAGGCCTCGTCGGGACCACGCCGACGCGTCTGGTTGATCGTCGCGGCCGCCGTTGTGGTGGTGGTGGTGATCGTCGCGATCGTGGTCGGGGTTGCCGCCCGGCGCGCGGCTCCAGTGGTGACGCCCGCTCCGACCACGGCCACCGAGAGCACCAGCTCCCAGGCGGGCCCGAGCAGCAGCCCGTCGATTCCCGCGACGTCCGCACCGCCGTCTCCTTCGGCCTCCACGAACCCGACCGGCGGGGCTACTTCGGCACCCGCGCCGACGTCGAGCGCCAACTCCAGTGCCACGTCCGGCAACCAGCAGACCAAGTCGCCCGTCCCGCTGGACGACGACGAAGAGGTCAAGCCCGGACTGACCGCCGAGGTCGACAAGATCGAGGCGGTGACGGGCCAGGCCGAGGGGCCGGGCGAGGTGGGCGGACCGGCCATCCGCTTCACCGTCAAGCTCGTCAACGCCGGCGACCAGGCGCAGCCCCTGGACACCACCGTGGTCAACGTCTACTACGGCGACCAGGCCACCCCCGCCTCCTCGCTGTCTGGACCCGGCGTCACCCCGCTGCCCGACTCCGTGCGTCCAGGCGCCGAGGTGTCAGCCACGTACGTCTTCACGGTCCCGCGCGCGAGCCGCGACAAGGTGTTGATCACGGTGGACTACTCCGTGGACACCTCAGTGGTCGCATTCCGCGGCCGCGCCCCGCGCTGAGCCTCGGGCCGGGATGGGTGGATCCAGTCAGCGCACCGGGCGGGCCACCAGCCGGTCGAAACGCACGGTGACCGGCTGATCCGACCTGGACAGCGCCGACGGGTACGCCCACACCCCGACCGCGCCGTACCCCCGGAGCTCAGGCCTGCTGTCGGTGACGGCGACTCCCCAGGCCGAGGGTTCGTCGCTGCCGGCCAACCAGACCTTGGCCCGCACCGCTGAGGTGCTGGCGCCGTACGTCTGCAGCCGGACGTTGATGACCGCGCCTGGCCGATAGCCAGCGGCCAGCGTCACCGGACCGGCCAGCCTGACCTCCTGGCCTCCCACCAACGCCTCCAGGTAGTAGGTGACCTGGTTGCTCGGTGCCACCTTCACCCCCACGCGGTAGGAGTTGTCGGCGTCGATCCGACGGCCCTCCACCTTGACCCACGTCCCGCTGCCGCTCGTCGCGCGGTCCAGGCTGAAGCTCGCGCTCACGTCGGACCGGCGGGTTGCCCCTTGGTAGGCGAAGTGACCGACTCCCGGCTTCGCCAGCCGGAGCCGCGCCTGACCGCCCGCGCTGGTCACCTTGTCCCGAGACGACACGGTCCACGGTCCGCCGACGCTCGCCCAGGCCAGCCCCCGGCTCGACGGGGTCGAGAACTCGTCGACGACGAACGGTCGCGCGGGCACGGCCTGACCCGTACCGAGCCGGTGGTGCTCGTCGATCTCGGCCGCGGACAAGGCCACCGGGTAGACCGCGAGCTCGTCCACGCTGCCGTCGAGGGTGTCCGTGGTCGGTCGGTCCGGAAGGCCCGCCAGGTTCCCGTCCCCGGCTCGGACACCGGCCTGCCACAGCACCCGGGGAGCGCGTACGTCGGTCTGGGTGCCGACCATCGTTCCGTCCACGTAGAGCGCCATCCCAGCGGCACTCACGGTGGCGGCCACGTGGTGCCAGCGGCCGTCGTTGTAGGCCTTGGTCGGCGCGATGGCGCGCACCCGGCCCCGCGGGGCGACCACGAACCGCAGCTGTCCCTTCGCGGTGAGGTAGACGTGGCGGTCCGAGTCCGAGGTCAGGGGCTCCTGGAACCCGATGAGCTGACCGCCGGTCTTGGACGTCGTCTTGAACCAGAGCTCTTCGGTGAAGTCGTACGGCGCCGGACCCACCTCCGCCGCGCTGAGTCCGCCGGCCGTCGCACCGGAGGTCACCTTGGCGGCAGTGCGGGGCTCACCCGTGATCGCGCCGGCACCTTCGGCCGGGGTGACGGCCGCGCCGAGGTGCAGGACGTTGCCGCCGGCCAGGTCCGCGCTCGTGCCGCCGGCCACGGAGTCCAACGGCCAGTACGACGACGGGCCGTCCCCGAGCACGAGCTGCTGGTACGGCGTCAGGGTCGCGAGGGCCTGTGCCCCGGCTTCGGCCGTGGTGGCGGATAACGTGGTCGAGTCCTCGTTGCCGTCACCGTCAAAGGTCCGCAGGCGGTAGTCGTAGGTCCGGCCGGCCGCCAACCCGGTGTCGAGGTAGGTCCGGATGGGCTGGCGCCAGAAGGTCGTCAGTGCGCTGTCCTCGTCCACCAGGGTCTCGGTGCTGCCGGCGCTACTGCGGAAGAGCTGGTAGCCGAGCCGCTCGTTGTCCGGGTCGGAGCCACCCCGCCACGCGACCCGCACGCTCGTGCTCGACCAGGCCGTGGCCGACGCCTCGCCGGTCTTCGGCCCGCGCTTCTTGGGCGCGACCGTCGGCGCGGCGAAGCGGACCAGACCCTGCTGGGGCTGACCGTTCACCGCCGGGAACTCTCCCCCGTAGACGACGTAGCCACTGTCGGCCGCCACCGACCAGGTGGCCTGGCTCAGCCCGGTGACCGTTCCGAGCGAGAACTCGGGGAACCAGTGCAGCGGGCTGGGCGCCGGCTGGCCTTCGAAGTTGGCGTACGCATGCGGGGTGGGGCTGACCTTCCTGGTCGCCTGCGCGGTGAAGGCCAAGCCGTGGTGGAAGCTGCGGGGATCCGTACGCGGGAAGCCACCCAACGTCGAGCACTCGTGAGCGTGGCCTGCACCGTAGACGACCGGCCCGCTGGTCGCCACGGAGTAGGTGTCCCCATGACAGTCCTCCAGCCAGACGAGGTTGCCGTTCCAATCCGCCCTGAAGATGCCCTCCAGGTTGCCGGTCTCGGTGCCCACGGAGTAGCCGCTGCCGAAGAAGCCGGTCGCGTCGCTGTCCAGGCTCAGGACGGCCGACTTGAGGCCGCCGTTACGCACCACGGAGTTCGCGGCCAACGGGAGCAGCTGGGAGGATCTCGGGTCGACCAGGGCGAGACCGTAGCCGGGTCTGGACGAACCGTTCATGGTCGTGAAGGAGCCGCCGAGGATGACCCGGGTCTGATCCGGGGACACCTGGATCTGGCGGACGTCGCCTCCGGCGGGCTCGACCCGGAACGTCTGCAGCGCACCCGTGTGCGCATCGAGCGCCGCTGCGCCGACCCGGGTCTCGCCGTTGACGGAGCTGAAGTAGCCCGCCAGGTAGACCCGGTCAGCGGTCACGGAGAGACCCAGAACCGAGGCGTTGGTGCCCGCCGTGAATCCCGGTATCAGCTCCCCCGTCGCGAGGTCGAAGGCGGCCAGCCGATTGCGGGTGACACCGTCGACCTGGGTGAACTCACCGCCGACGTAGAGCACCCGTCCGTCCGGCGACACCGCGACCGCCCGCACCTGGCCGTTGAAGCTCGGCTCGAGGGTCTCGTCCAGCACCCCGGTCGAGAGGTCGTAGGCCAAGAAGTTGCCGCGCGGCTGGGTCTGTTCCCCCGGCGCGGCTCCGGCCGGCCGCCCGCTGGTGAAGCGGCCACCGACGTAGACCTTGCCCTGCGCGATGGTCTGGGTCCAGACCACCCCGTCGATCTGGGCCGTCGGCAGCGCGTCCGCCGTCACCGTACCCGGAATGCTCGCCGCGGGCGGCCGCGTGTCGGAGACGGCTGTGACCGGCACCAGACCTGCGAAGATCAGCGCCGACAGTCCGACAAGGACCCCGGCCCGCCGCACCGCAGCGCCCAGCGCAGACACGCTTCGTTGCGTGGAGTACATCGTTGGCTTTCCCCCGACCGGGCGCGGCACCCTCCCGATCCCTCGCGTGGGCCCGCCCCAAAGTCCTTCCGAAGTCACTCACTATAACCAGGCAGAAACGCATCCTGTGGTTGTTCTGAGCACACCGCGGTTCGCTCGAGGGGTGGGTCCAGACCAGCTCCTGCCCCGACACGCAGAAGCGGTCTGGACCCCACTGGGAGTCCAGACCGCTTCGATCACGCCGTACGGCCGATCAGCTCAGCTCAGTAGGTCCCGAGCTTCTTGGAACCGGCAGGCAGGCCGGTCGCGTCCGCCACGTCGGACGGCAGTGGGATGGCGACCGAGGCGTACTGGGTGATGTAGGGACCCATGTCGTTGATCCGGAAGCTGCCCGGTGACTGCGCGTTGGTGTAGGCCGGGAACTTCTTGCTGAACAGTTCGGGGGTCTCGTACCGCGCCAGGGTGTGGTTGTCACCCTGACCCCAGGCGATCATGCACGGCTGGGTCATCGACGTGTTGATCCGCTTGTTGAACAGGTTGCCGTCGATCTTGATGTTCATGGAGTCAGCCGAGCGGTTCGACTCGCCGTCGAGGACGTAGAACTGGAAGCCCGAGTTGGGTGCGCCGTTGGTGTTCCCGAACACGTTGTTCGACAAGGTGATGTTCTGGACGACCCAGGTGACGGTGGGATCCGGGATCGGCCGCCGAGGATCATGCTCTTCCATGATGTCCGGGTTGGACTGACGCCGACGATCCTGGGCGATCTTGATGCCGAAGATCTTGTAGTCACCCACCTTGTTGTTGAAGATCTTGACGTCCGAGGTGTCATAGATCAGGATCCCGATCTGTCCACCGATCGCCGTGTTGTTCGCGACGATGCCCTTGGCCGACACCTCGAGCTGGATCTGGGTCGTGCGGTTCCCCGAGACGTCGTTGTTGACGACCTTGACGTCGTAGCAGGACGCGTCGAACCAGATACCCGCGCTCAGGTTGTTCCGCACCTCGTTGTTGGACGCCGTGAACCCTCGGGACCGAGTGATCTTGATGCCGCCGGAGACCGGAGCGTCCTTGAAGTCCTGGGTGTTGTTACCCGTGATCACCGAGTTCTTGATCGCGCTGTTGTCGTTCTGCGTACCGCCGATGCCGAGCTGACCGTTGTTGGTCACCACGACGTGGTCGATGAGCTTGTTGACGTTGCTCAGGGCCACACCCTGCATGGCGTTGTCCGTGATGACCATGTCCCGCAACGTGCCACCCGTGCTCGACAACCGGACGACCGCACCGACCTCGAAGGTGGTCGCGTAGCGACGAACCCCGACGCCCTGGACGGTGGAGTTCACGCCGGACAGCCGCAGCGCGTGCGTCAGATCCGAGGCGCGGATCTCCTTGCCCGACGGATCGGTGCCCATGGTGATGGTGCCGGCCGTGTCGTTCACGGCGAACTTGCCGGCCGTGACCTCACTGGCGGAGAGCACCTGGGTGAGCTGGGCTCCGTTCACGAAGAGCTGGTCGGCGTCGGCCGCGGCCGGGTTGTCACGGACGAAGCGGGTCTTGGTGGCGGCGCCACCCATGCTGGAGTCGAAGCTGGCCTTCCAGCCCGTGCTCACCCAGGTGGAGCCGGACTTGGTCCAGTTGCTCACCGGGACCGAACCGTCGAACCAGACGGTCTCGCTCGGGTAGTTCTGGATGGTGACGGTCTTGGTGGCCGTCACAGCCTCGTGATACGTGCCGCCACGGAGCACGATCGTCTTGCCGGCCGCCGCCTTCGCCACCGCGTTGGCGACCGTCTTGTACGGGCTGGCCTGGGTCCCGGCGTTGCTGTCCGAACCGCTCGGGCTCACGAAGATCGCGCCGGACGGAACTGCGTAGGACGCCGTGCCGACCGTCGTGCCGCGCCCACCGGTGGCCACCGGGGGTGTGGTCGTCGGGGGCGTGGTGGGAGGCGTGGTCGTCGGGGGAGTGGTCGGAGGCGTCGTCGTCGGAGGCGTCGTCGTCGGAGGCGTGGTCGTGGGGGGCGTGGTCGGCGGCGTCGTCGGCGGTGCGGTCGTCGGACCGGTGGTGACCGGTGAGGCCGCGCCGACCGAGAGGTCGTCACGCAGCAGCTTCACCGGTGCGCTGGCGGTCTGAGCGTAGGCCCAGACCCCGACGGTGCCGGTGGATGGCAACCGGGAGCTGCTCGAGTCGGTGTGGACGATCTGCCACGACGGCTTGGCCGTACCGACGAGCCAGACGCGAGCCCGCACCATGACCGGTGACGTCCCGGTGGTCTGCAGCTCCCCGCGGACGTCCTGGCCGGATCGGACCGCGAACGGCAGATCGATGCTGTTCAGCAGGGTGCCGGCCGAACCGTTCTTGCGAGAGACGGCGAGGCTGGCCTTGCCGCTGTCGGAGAACCGGACCCGAGAGGTGTACGCCGAACCGGCACCTTGTTGGCGTACGGCCCAGCTGGCGAAGATGTCGTAGGTCTTGGCCGATCCGGCGTCGAGCTGAAAAGTGTCCGAGATGTCGATGTCGGCGGCCGAGATCTTGCTCAGCGTCGCGCCGAAACTACTCCCCGACGTCAGGTTCGCGTAGCCGTCACTCCCGGAGACTCCGGTCGTCGCGTTCGAGGCGCTCATCAGGTACTTGCCGCCGAGATCGGCGTTGCCCCAATCGGAGCTGTTCGACCGGTTGAACGAGTCCTGGGCGACGTTGTGCCAGCCATTGGGTACCTCGGCCGAACTCTGTAGAGCAAGACCGAAGACTGCGCCTCCGCTCACGGTGGCTGCTACGGCGAGCGTGGCGATGGGCTTGATCCGGCGTGAACCCGAGACAGGTCTCAGGCGGCGACGCGGACGTACGGGCAGAAAACTCATGACTCTCCTAGGCTGGGGGGCAGGCCCCGCGCTGGAGAGGAACGAGTGTGTTATCTCGGATCCTCCGCATGGGCCACAGTCTGGGCTTGACCATAACGGATGGATAACGGCCCGACAACTTCGAGTTTTCACAGGTTCCCCATGGTGTGATCCATCCCTGTGACGGGCGTCCCAGACAACGAAATTTACGGTGTCCGAACCGAAGTTTTACCCGTGAACGAGCCAAAGTGGAGCCAAATCCTGGCAACGTTGTCAGGTTCGGGATGTGACCAAGGTCGCAACCAACATTCTCAGGTTCGGAGCGATCGCACCGGCGTGCTGCGGGCCCTCAGCGGTCGGCGAGGATCGAACGCAGCAGGGTGCTGGAGGTGTGCGCCGTGTAGGGGAAGTAGCACACCTGAACCCCCACCGAGCCCATGTCGATCTCGAGCTTGTCGCCCTTGGCCGTGCCACGCCAGTCGTCGCCCTTGAAGAGCACGTCGAAGCGCACCCGGTCCCAGACCTCCAACTTGTCGGAGGAGAAGTCCGTGACCACCTCGTCGACGACGTCGAGCTGGCGGACGACCTCGAGGCGCTCGGCCAACGGGATGATGGGGTACTTGTTCTTGGCTTTGTACAGCGCCTCGTCGGTGACCGCACCCACGACCAGTCGGTCACACTGCTCACGCGCTCGCAACAAGATGTTGAGGTGGCCGACGTGAAACATGTCCCAGGCACCCGGCACGTAGCCGGTGATGACACCCTCCCCCGAGGTCGGCATCAGGCGACTGCCTGTTCCCCGTTGGGTCTCAGTGCGTGCCTGAGGATCGCACTCACCGACGTTCGCGTGGGAACGATCAGGCGGGTCTGCTCGCCTGGGAAGACCAGGGGATCATCCGCTACGGCGAAGAGCACGGCGCCCGGTCCGACCTCCGCGGTCACCTGTCCGGAGGCGTCCTGCACGACGACCTCGTCGACGCCGCGCATGTGGCGCACCAGGGCCATTCGTTCGATCAGGGGGACCACTGGGGCCCGGCCCATCAGGAGTTCGACGGCCTCGTCGGACAAGACCCCGACGATCAACCTGGTTGAGGCTGCACGCGCTTGACCGATCACGTCCAGATCACGGACGTTGATGAGATCAAAGGCGTGGGCAAGATAGCCGACGATCATGAGTTCCCCCGAACACACAGTTTCCCCGCAGAAACGTGGGTTTATGTGAGAAACCCACGGCGGGACTTTATCCCACGTTCTCACCTCCGAACGAGTCCGAGCGGTGGGCTGAGTGCTACATCACACTCGGGGGGTGGAGCACGGCGTCGATCAGCGCGTGACCCGATCGACCAGATCAGCGATCTCGGTGCGATAGCGAGCCACCGAGAACCGCCGCTCGGACTCGGCCTGGCCGGTCCGGGCGACGCGTCGGGCGAGATCTGGATCATCGATCAGCCGCTTGACCGCTGCGGCCATCGCCTCCCCGTCACCAGCCGGGACCAGCAGCCCGGTCTCCCCGTCCGAGGTGGTCTCCAGGTGTCCGAGCGCAGCAGCGGCCACGACCGGACGCCGCGACAGCTGCGCTTCGACGACCGCATTTCCGAACGGTTCCCGTAGCGACGGCGCCAAGACGATGTCGGCTCGCTGGAGCACGGGCCAGATCGGGTCGCAGTAGCCGGAGAACTCGACCCGGCCGGCGAGGTCGGGCTGGTCCGCTCGCTGCTTGAGCTCTGCTTCGAACCACTCGTAGCCGGCGAAGGCCGTACCCGCGATTTCGAGGGCCACGTCGTAGCCGTCTCGGCGCAACCCGGCCAACGCCCGGATGGCGACGTCGGGAGCCTTGCGCGGCGAGAGCCGCCCGACGACAGCAAGCCGAATCGGTGTCGTACGCCGCGCGTCGGTGGGCTCTTCGGACGGGCCGGGCACCCCGTTGTAGATCAGGTGGGCGCGTTCGACCAGCCGTGGTTGCACCTCGGCCATGCTGTCCAGCGCCGCGTGGCTGATGACGATGACCGCGTCGGCCAACCACAGCGGCGCGACCAGGGCCTTCCGGACGAGCCGCCGCCCGTCGGTCTCCGCCTCGTGCAGGTGCGAGATGGTCGGGGTCCGGCTCAGCTTGCCGGCCAGCAGCCACCACGGCAACGTCACGGTGTTGACCATGAGCACACTGGCCCGCAGGCTCCGGATGAGCCGAACGCTGCGAGGCAGGGACCGAACGGCGTCGAGCAGCATCGTGATCAGCGCGGCGGCGTTGGCGTTTCCCTTGCGCAGCACGGGAAAGCTGACGAAGACGACCTCGGCGCCGCACTCGTGCAGGCGCGCCACCAGCTGCCCATCCTCCGGCAGGGCGACGACGACCCGCCACCCCCGTTCGACCAGCCCGGTGACCGACTGCAGCAACTGCAGGTCAGCGCCGTACACGTCAGGGGACGGATTGACGACCAGGATCGTGCGTTGGTCCGAGGTCGAGCTCACGAGATCTGGTTGCGCTCGGGCCAGGCACCCGTGCGGCGACCCGACGGCCGGCGGCGGGGGTACTCCCGGCGAGCGAGCCGTCCACACAGCTCGGCGTAGCGATCGGCCACGTCGTCCCAGTTATAGCGGTGGATGTCCTGCTGGAGGGCACGACCACGCTCGGCGGCCAGGTCGGGGTCACCCTCGGCCTTCATGACCAGCTGCGACACATCGTCGGAGGTCGTGAAGTAGTCCGCATGCTGACCCAGCACCTCGCGGTTGAAGTTGACGTCGTACGCGATGGTGAAGGTCGCCGCCCCGGCCGCCCGGAGCAGCGACGGATTCGTGCCACCGACCGAGTGGCCGTGGAAGTAGCTGAGGGCGTGGGCGTACAGCTCGTTGACCTGGTCCTGGTCCCACAGCGGACCGAGGAGCCTCACCCGGTCGTCGGCGGCGGCCGCGATCTGCGCGGTGTAGTCACCGGCGTACGGCGCGGAACCCACCACGACGAGCGGCAGCTGAGCATCGCTGGCCACGTACCCACGGACCGTCTCGAGCACGTGATTCTCCGGCTCGAAACGGGAGACGACGAGGTGATAGCGGTGGGACGCCAGCCCGAGTGCCTCGATCCTGGCCACCCCCGGGTCCACCAGGATCGGCGCGCCGTAGGCGATCAGCTCGGTCGGCGCCTCGAACTCTGCGGCGTAGTAGTCGGCGATCCCCTGGGCATCGGCGATCAACGCGTCCGACCAGCGCACGGCCAGTGCTTCGGCCCCCCGGTAGTACTTCCGGCCGGTCGAACCCCACTTCCCGCGGCGCCACTCCAAGCCGTCCACGTGGGTGGCCACCGGGATACCGCGCGCCTTGATCACCGGCAGCAGGGGCGAGTTGGCGGCGTTGAAGACGATGGCGGCGTCGGCCCCGTGCAGGGACCGGTGGAACACCGACAGGGCCGTGTGGGCCAGGGTCTCCATCGAGCGCTGCCGGACCGCGGGAAGGTGGATCAGCTGCATGCCCAGATACTCGTCCTGCTCGTCGCCCGCCTGGTGGGTTCCGCTGGGCCTGCAGTACACGCGTACGGAGTGACCGGCCGCCACCAGCCGTGAACCCACCTCTTCGACGCACGTCTCGAAGCCGCCGTACCTCGCCGGGACGCCGCGGGTTCCGATCAGGGCGATCTGCATCAGCTGATCCTCTCTGCCTCGAGGGGCCGGACGGCGTCGAGCTCGATCACGTCGCGGCGCCACTTCCCGGCGACGAGGGCGGTGTAACCGACCATCGCCACCGCGAGAAACGTGTACACCGCGAAGAACACCAGGTGCGCACCCAGGAGGACGAACACGACGCACAGGATCCCGTAGTCGGTCGGGAGCTTGAGCAGGGTCTTGACCTTGTTGGCCGCCTCCAGGGGCGGCGTCGGCAACCCGGCCGAGGCACGCTTCACGCGAGCCATCAGATCGACCAGGATCATTCCGAAGAAGTGCACGGCGGAGGCGATCGTGAACACCAGGGGCACCACGAGCCAGCCGACGTGGAGATCGAAGTTCCGGTAGAGGCTGACCAGCACCGCGAGGTGGATCGAGGCCACCTTCACGGAGTCGATCATGTGGTCCAGCCATTCGCCCAGCAGGCTGCCACCACCACGCAGACGGGCCAGCTGTCCGTCAGCCGAGTCGAAGGCATAGCCGAGCATCAGACAGATCGTCACGACGATCCCGACCAACCACGACGCCGGCGCCAGGATCAGGACGACCAGTCCGGCGAAGGTGAAGGCGGCGCTGATGTAGGTGACCTGGTTGGGGGTCAACCCGATCCGCCAGGCCGCCGCAGCCAGCACCCGCCCGAGCGGGCGGTTCACGTACAGCGAGTACGGCGGTGCGCCCCGTCCGGCCTTCTGCGCGGACTTCAATTGGCGCAGCGCGCCCAGGAAGCCGTCAGCGGTCACCGCTGTATGAGTCACCGGGCGCGACACAGCGTGCAGTTCATCTGAAAACCCGTACTTCTCTCACGTCGACTGGACCCGCACCCCGACGGACGTTGACCGAATGTTAGCCCGGCCAGCAGCGATGTCGGTTCTGTCGAACCGGGCAGGTCGCCTCTACGTGGCCGAGAAGTCTCTCACTGTAGTGCCGCGGCACTACGCAAGCGACCAAGACGAGGTTTGTGCGGTCATCATCACATTTCTGACAACCGCAGATCAGCACCGCAAAAATGTGGGTTGACGGCTCGAGCCGACCGGGCCAAGGTCGAAACCACGAGGTGACGTCATGACCGGTCTGCGTAGACACCAGCTGAGTTCGACCCGACCCAGGTACGGCAGGCGGTGGGCCCTGCCCTTCGTCATCTCCGTGGCCTTCCTGCTCATCAGCCTGCCGCCTCCGCCGGCCCAGGCCGTGACCCGGCTGCTGATCGAGCCGCAGCTCGGCGACGCCAGCGCCGGCCCCGCCGAGACGTACGCCGTACACACCGCCATGAACGGCAACCGCCTGGTCGTGTCCAGCCAGGGACAGTCGGGCTACACGCTCCAGTCGTACCGCCGGAAAGGCAACGCCTGGGTGCTCGACGACAGCATCACCACCGCCGCGTCCGTGCGTGACCTCGCCCTCTCCGGCGACACCCTGGCCGTCGCCGAGGAAAGCAACAGCGTCGGCCAGGTCGCGCTCTACGACCTGGACGCGCCGACCGCACCACCCAGGGTGCTGACCGCGCAGACGGATGTCGGACACCCGTCAGCCTTCGGCAATGCCGTCGCGGTGGACGGCAACCGGCTGATCATCAGCGTGGCGAGTCACGAACCCTTCGTGTACGACCGTGAGAACGGGGCCTGGCCCGACGAGCCGAGCGCGACGCTGCCGTTGCCCGACATGCCCTCCTACGGTCCGGTCATCGACGTCTCGGGGAACACGGTGATCGCTGGAGGCCCGAGCGCGGTCGTGGTCTTCCGGTACGCCGACCAGAAGTGGTCCAAGGTCGACCAGGTCCGTAAGACCGGCGGAGTGGTCGACCCCGCGGGCCCGGATCCCATCCTGCTCAGCGGTGACACCATCGTGCTGGCCGACAACCAGGCTCGGACCCAGGGCATCCTCGAGGTACACGCCAGAAAGTCCGACGGATGGCCGCTCAGCCAGACCATCCTGGTGCCCGATGGTGTGGCCGCAGCCGCCCTCGACGACTCGGAGCTCGCCGTGGTGGACCTGCGCGGCAAGGTCACGCTGTTCACCCGAGGGAAGTCCAGCTGGGTCGAAGGACCGTCGACCTCACTCGCCGAGGGAAGGCCGGAGGGTTTCCTGAACTACGGGTTGAGCGCGTCGGTCTCGGGCCCGAGGATCACCGTCGGGCAGTCAGGCTACAACTGGGGAGACGCGGGTCGAGGTTCCGGCCGGCTCGTCCCCCTCCGCCTGGGCCAGGGTCCGGCCACCCAGCCCAACGCACCCACCCAGCTCACGGCCACCTTCCCGACCCAGGCCAGTGCCACGGTGTCCTGGAAGGCGACCAGCGGGCCCACGGTGACCCGCTACCGCGTACAGCTCAAGTCAGGGATCAACATCATCAGCGGCGTGGAGAGGTACGTACCGGCCAGCACCCGATCGACCACGTTCTCCCAGCTCGTGCCGTTGGCGCCGTACTGGTTCTCCGTGCAGGCCGTCGGCCCCGGGGGCGAGAGCGTGGTGGCCAAGACCGAGACCCAGTACGTGCCGGGTCCGGCGACGGTCGCGTCGCCCCTGTTGTTGCGCGATCCCACGGGTGACGTCACCGACGCGCGGTTCGATCTGACGGCGCTCGCGGGGGCCGCCAACGGAGACACCTTCACGGTCACCGTCCGGACGGCTGCGCCACGTGATCCGTACACCGATCCGTTGTTCAGAGGGTCCGGGGATCGGGCACTCTTCGACGTGGATCTGCTCACCCCGGCCGAACGCAACGGCCGCTTCCAGCACGTGTCCAACAACGGCGCCCAGAAGATCCCCGGCGAGGACTTCACGTTCCGGTTCTTGGGGCAGCGACCCAAGTACGGTTGTCCGAACGCCATCGTGCCGGCTCGATATGTGGATGGGGCCTACCAGGCAAGTCTGCCGGTTGGGTGCTTCGACCACGGCCGCGCGCTCCGGCTGCAGGCGTTCAGTCGTCCGGGCTCGGATCCCACGCTCGACGACACACGTCTGACCCGGCCGATCAGACGCGTCACCACGACGCGCGGAGACGTCAAGATCTCGGCGGCCAGGGTGTCCTCGAAGACCGTGTGGGCCAAGACGGACGCCAGGATCACCGTGTCGATCACCGCCAGTCACGCGAGCGGGATCAAACGCGTCGTGCTGATGCCGTTCAACATCACCAACCACACCCGGCCGGTCCGCGTCGGAGCGGTCACGTGCAGGCCCCAGAACAAGACGACCAGCACCTGTTCGGCGACGTTCGTGGCGCGGCCCGGGGAGTTGCGGGACCTCGACGCAGGGTTGTGGCGCGTCTTCGCCCAGGTGGAGGCGCGTAGCGGGGCGGCGACGGTGGACGAGAACGCGGCGACCTTCTCGGTTCGGCGCGGCGCCGATCTCACCGGTGACGGCACCGTGACCGGGTCCCGGCTCGCCTTCACCGGCCACCTCAGCGGGGCGCGGTGGAGCAAGCGGGGGTACGCCGACCTGGCTGACCGCCCGGTCCGGCTGCAACGCAAAGCCGCCGGCAGCAACTCCTACACAACCATTCGGAAGCTCACGACCGACGCCGACGGGAACGTCGCCGGCACGGTCTCCAGCCCGCCGGAGGGCACCTGGCGGCTCGTCTTCGACGCCACCAAGACCTACGCGGGACGCAGCGTGGTGATCGCGCGTACGGGGTGAACGGCCGGGTTCAACTACAGTCATGCCCATGACCCCCAGGTCCCTCGAGCTCGACGCCCCCGCCGACAACGTGGTCCTGCTGGACGCCGACGGCGCCCCCATCGGTGAGGTGGCGCGCGCTGACGTGCACAGCCGGCACACCCCGTTGCACCTGGCGTTCTCCTGCTACGTCACCAACGACGCCGGTGAGCTGCTGCTGACCCGTCGGGCCCTCAGCAAGCGCACCTGGCCCGGAGTGTGGACCAACTCCTGCTGCGGGCACCCGCGACCCGGCGAGGACATGCACGACGCGATCCGTCGTCGCCTCGACGACGAGCTCCGGCTCACCGTGGGTGAGCTGGAGTGCGTGCTGCCCGACTTCGCCTACACCGCGACCGACGCCAGCGGCATCGTCGAGAACGAGATCTGCCCCGTCTTCTCCGCCCCGGCGACGCATCCAACGTTCGAGGTTCTGCCGAATCCAGACGAAGTCATGGACTGGAAATGGGTGAAATGGGACGATCTCGCGACAAGCGCACGTCTGACCCCGTTCGTCTTCAGCCCTTGGGCCGTCCAGCAGATCTCACTGCTGGACGCGCTGAACCGTCGGGGTGGATGAACAGGCAGCGCGCGTTGACCGAACAGGCTGTGGCCGATCCGGTGGAGAGCTCCGGCACCGTCGTGTCGCTGCACGCTCGCCAGGACGACCCGAGCCAGGACTTCCTGCGGCTGGTGGACAGCCGGCTCGACGACGCTGTCGCCGAACTGATGCAGATCTGGCACACCGACCTGGCCGAGCACCGGCCCGTCGACGTGCTCGCCGACAAGGACCTGCCGGAGCTGCTCAAGGCGCTGTCCGCGAGCGGCAAGCGGATCCGCCCCACGATGTGTTTCTGGGGTTGGATGGCCGCTGGCGGCCGGCAAGGGTCCAAGGGTCTCGACGACGTCGTGCAGGTCAGCGTCGCGCTGGAGCTGCTGCACGTCTTCGCCCTGATCCACGACGACGTGATGGACGAGTCCGACTCACGCCGCGGTCAGCCGTCGGTGCACACGCTGACCGCCCAGCTCCACCTGCACGCCCGAGCCCGGGGCAACGCCCAGCGCTTCGGTGAGTCGATCGCCGTGCTGGTCGGCGACCTGGCCCACGCCGAGGCCGACCATCTGATCGCCACGCTCCCGCCCGCGATGCGCCGGATCTGGCGACTGCTGGTCATCGAGCTCGTGCACGGGCAGAGCCGCGACCTGACGGGCACCGCGGCCGGCCGCCGCGATCTCGCGCACGCCCGGCAGGTGGCTCGGATGAAGTCCGGTGCCTACACGGTGCAGCGGCCGCTCGAGCTGGGGGCCGCCGGTGCGGACGTGAGCGCCGAGGCCGGCGCCGCCATCAGCCGGTTCGGCCGCGAGGTCGGCGAGGCGTTCGCCCTGCGTGACGACCTGCTCGGGGTCTGGGGCGACCCGTTCCTGACCGGGAAGCCGGCCGGGGATGACCTGCTGTCGGGTAAGCCGACGGTCATCTTGGCGCTGGCCCACGACCGGCTGACCGGGTCGGCCCGCGCCGCCCTCGGTCGGGTCGGTACGCCCGCGCTCAGCCCGGCCGACGTGACGCACCTGCAGGACGCGCTCAAGGCCGACGGGGTGGTCGACGCCGTCGAGTCGCGGATCAGTGCCCACGTGCACGACGCCGTCCGGGCCCTCGACCACCACGAGATCGATCCGCAGGGCGTGGCCGGTCTGACCCAGATGGCCAACCGCATCGCGTGGCGTGACCGGTGAGCACCCGAGCGCCCCGCACCCCCGAGAACCCAACACCAGGAGCTTGATGAACAACGTCGTCGTGATCGGTGCGGGGCTGGCCGGGTTGTCGGCCGCCTGCTACCTCACCGGTCAGGGCCACCAGGTCACCGTCGTGGACCGCGAGCTGATCCCCGGTGGACGTTCGGGTCAGCGCAACCTGGACGGCTTCACCTTCGACACCGGCCCCTCGGTGCTGACCATGCCCGACCTCATCTCGGGTCCGCTGAAGGCCGTTGGGGCCGACCTGGAGGAGCTGGTGCCGATGCACCGGCTCGACCCTGCGTACCGGGCCGTCTTCGACGACGGCAGCACCATTTTCGTGCGCTTCGGCCACGAGGCCATGCGCGCGGAGATCGCCCGGACTTGCGGCAGCGTGGACGCCGCGGCGTTCGACGGCTTCGTCGACTGGCTGCGCAAGCTCTACCTGATCGAGATGCCCAACTTCATCGACCGCAACTTCGACTCCCCGCTCGGGTTGTTCACGAACCCGAAGGCGGCGGCGCAGCTGCTCGGGCTCGGCGCGTTCGGGCGGCTCGGAGCGGCCGTACGCAAGCGGTTCCGTGACCCGCGGCTGCACCGGCTCTTCAGCTTCCAGGCCATGTACGCCGGCCTCGCCCCCGATTCCGCGCTCGCGCTCTACGCCGTGATCACCTACATGGACAGCGTCGAGGGCGTCTACTTCCCCGACAGCGGTGGCATGCACGCCGTCCCCACCGCCCTGGCCACGGCGGCAGAGAAGGCCGGCGCGACCTTCCGCTACGGCGACGGAGTCAGCGAGGTGCTGCGCTCCCGCGAGGGGCGGGTCGCCGGCGTACGGCTGGAGTCCGGCGCCTCGGTGATGGCCGACGCGGTGGTCTGCACGATCGACCTGCCGCACGCGTACGACACCCTGCTCAAGGACCTGAAGGCTCCGAAGGCCGCCAAGGACGGCCAGTACTCACCCTCCGCGGTGGTCTGGCACGCCGGCGTACGCGGGGTCCCCGAGCCGCCGATCGCCCACCACAACATCCACTTCGGTGCTCAGTGGGGCGAGGCGTTCGACGCGCTGCTGAAGGACGGCGAGCTGATGCCCGACCCGTCCCGCCTGGTCACCATCCCGACGATCGACGACCCGACCATGGCGCCCGAGGGCTGCTCGTCGATGTACGTCCTCGAGCCGGTGCCCAACCTCAGCGGCAAGGTCGACTGGCGCTCCGAGGGCCCGGCGATGCGGGACCGGCTGCACGCGTTCCTGGACGCGAACGGCTACCCGTGCGACGTGGTCACCGAAGAGCTCGTCACCCCGCTGGACTGGCAGGCTCAGGGCATGGCCCTCGGCACGCCCTTCGCGCTGGCCCACACGTTCCCGCAGACCGGCCCGTTCCGTCCGGCCAACGTGAGCAAGGAGGTGCCGGGACTGTTCTTCGCCGGCTCCAACACGGTGCCGGGCGTCGGCGTACCGATGGTCTTGATCTCCGGCCGGCTCGCGGCGGAGCGGGTCTCGTCCTACCTGCCGGCCCCGCCCCGATCCCTTCCGGTTCGGTGAACCGGTGAGACTGCACGATCCGTTGCTGCGGGAGGGCTACCGGCGTTGCGCCAAGCTCACCTGGGACTACGGCACCACCTACTACTGGGGCGCGCTGCTGCTGCCCCGGGAGCGGCGTCGACACGTGTATGCGGTTTACGCCCTGTGCCGGTTGGCCGACGACATCGTCGACGACCAAGAGGTCGTCCGGGACTCCACGCCTGAGCAGGTCGCGGCTCGGCTCTACGCCTTCGCCGACGACTTCCGGGTTGCGCTGGCCGCCAAGACGAGCGCCGACCCGGTGATCGCCGCCGTCGTGCACACCGTCACGATCTGCGACATCGACCCGGAGTGCTTCGACCGCTTCTTCGGGGCCATGGCCATGGATCTGACCACCACAACGTATGAGACCTTCGACGACCTGTGCGGCTACATGGAGGGTTCGGCGGCGGTCATCGGCGAGATGATGCTGCCCGTGCTGGAGCCCGCCGGACCGGAGGCCAAGGCGCCGGCCCGGGCTCTCGGTCTCGCGTTCCAGCTGACCAACTTCCTGCGCGACATCGACGAGGACCTCGACCGCGGCCGGGTCTACGTCCCGCAGGAGGACCTGCGTCGGTTCGGCGTCGACCTCGCGGTCGAGCGCGCTCGACCCACCCGGTCGGCCGAGTGGCGGGCGTTCCTGGCGTACGAGATCAAGCGCAACCGCGAGCTCTACGTCGAGGCGGACACCGGCATCGCCATCCTGCCGCCCCGTTCGGCCCGCTGCGTCGGAGCCGCTCGGGTGCTCTACTCGCGGATCCTGGAGCGGATCGAGGCGGCCGACTACGACGTGTTCAGCTCGCGGGCCCGGGTGCCCACCTGGCGCAAGGCGCTGACGGCAGCGCGGATCATGGTCTCTGGTCCCGACCTACGAAGGAGCTCGCTCAGTGTCTCTGCGGACGCGCACTAACACCCCGGCCGTCTCCCCCTTCTCCCGCGCGGCCATCGCCCAGCGCATCCCCATCTCCCGGGTGCCGCAGCCGCGCGAGGACCGGATGACCGCCACCTGGCGGCTCGCCCGACCGAGCCGCATCGCCGCGGCCCTCGAGGTCTCCCAGGCGCAGAACTCCGGGGGCTGGTTCGTGGCCGGGCAGTCCAGCGACGTCGGCGGCAAGGAGTCCGTGGCCCGGACGATCGCCGGCCGGGAGGTCGTGTTCTGGCGCAACGCCGAGGGCGGTCTGGTCGCAGGACCGGGCGCCTGCCCGCACCTGGGTGCGCTGATGGACCGCTGCCCGGTGATGGAGGGCACGATGTACTGCCGCTGGCACGGGCTGGCGCTGACCGAGCAGGGCGACCGTACCTGGAGCCCGTTCCGTGCGTACGACGACGGCGTGCTGATCTGGGTCGGGCTGCCGACCGAGGGCGAGACCCCGACACCGGTCCCGACGATCACCCCGCGCCCCCCGGCGGCCGGTTCGGTGGCGGCCGTGATCAGCCAGCCCGGGATCTGCGAGCCCCAGGACGTGATCGCCAACCGGCTCGATCCGTGGCACGGCTCCTGGTTCCACCCGTACGCCTTCAGCCACCTCGTGGTGGACGACTCCGCCTCCGACGACCACACCCTCGTCGTCGACGTGACCTTCCGGCTCAGCCGGACCTGGGGCGTACCCGTGCGGGCGGAGTTCACCTGCCCGGACACCCGGACCATCGTGATGACGATCACCGAGGGCGAAGGCCTGGGCAGTGTGGTCGAGACCCACGCCACGCCGATGGGCCTCGACTCCGAGGACCGGCCGTTGACCATGATCACCGAGGCCACCATCGCCTACTCCGACCGGCCCGGCTTCCAGGTGGCCAAATGGCTGTCCCCGGTGCTCAAGCCCGGGATCCGGCGTACGGCCCGGCAGCTCTGGGTCGACGACCTCGACTACGCCGAACGCCGCTACGACCTGCGCCAGCG
>DATDBS010000132.1:0-84236 GCA_036524735.1 Propionibacteriaceae bacterium | reverse complement strand
CCGTGCTGCGGGAGGTGCGGGATCTGCTCGACCCGACCGCCTTGACGGTCACCGGCCGCCCGCTTGTGGACTACCTCGACGACGCGCCCATCTGGGACGCCGAGGTGATCCGCCCGCGATCGGCGCCACTGGTGGCCGAAGGAGGCATTGCTGTCCTCCGCGGCAACCTGGCCCCTGGCGGAGCGTTGATCAAGCCCGCGGCCGCGTCCCCGCACCTTCTTCAGCATCGAGGCCGAGCCGTGGTCTTCGACAGCATCGAAGACTTCCACGCCCGGGTCGATGACCCCGCCCTGGACATCGACGCCGACTGCGTCATGGTGCTCCGCGGTTGCGGCCCGAAGGGTTACCCGGGGATGCCCGAGGTGTCGAACATGCCTTTGCCCAAGAAGCTGCTGGAGCTCGGCGTACGCGACATGGTCCGGGTCTGTGACGGGCGGATGAGCGGCACGGCGTACGGGACCGTCGTCCTGCATGTCGCTCCCGAAGCAGCCGACGGCGGCCCACTGGCCCTGGTCGAGACGGGCGACGTGATCGTCCTCGACGTGGCCGCCCGACGGATCGACCTCGAGGTGTCGCCCGACGAGCTGGCCACCCGTACGCCGAACGAGGCCACCGTCGCCGGGTTCGCCCACCCGCGGCGGGGCTGGGAGCGGCTGTACGTCGACCACGTCCAGCAGGCGACCACCGGCGCCGACCTCGACTTCCTGGTCGGCGGTAGCGGTTCCGCGGTCAGCCGCGAGTCCCACTGATCGCAGGCGACGCCACCTCGGACTGGGTGCGGCAGCCGAGGCCCAGGGAACACGCCGACTCGGGTCGAGTATTAGTGGCGGCAATGTAGCGTTTGAATTGTCGGCTCCGCGTGCGCGTCGATACCCCAGAGTGCGCCGTGCTCGACGTTTCCGCTGAAGTGTGTGCGCACGCCTCGGACACGATCCCGAAACTGAGATCAGGAGATGTCGATGGCCCACGAGCAGCTTGCGTACCCCCACCGCGAACCGGAGCGCGTCGGAGAAGACGTCCGCCTCCGAAACTGGGCCGGCAACGCCACCTTGGCCCCAGCCGGCGCCGTGACCGCGCCGACCAACGAAGAGGAACTGCAGGCCTTCGTCGCGTCCAGCGAGGGCGGCATCCGGATGATCGGTAGCCGGATGTCCCCGGGTCGCATGCTGGAGCTCGCCGCACAGGGCGACTCGCTGCTCGACCTGGGCCACTTCCGCGGCTTGGTCGACCTGACCGAGGACACCGCGACCTTCGGCGGCGCCACCCCGCTGGACGAGATCTACGCCTGCCTCACCAGCAAGGGCAGGATGTTGCCGTCCTCGCCGGGGGTGATCGCCTCGCAGACCCTCGCCGGTGCCCTCGCGACCGGGACGCACGGCCAGGGGCTGGGGCAGAGCTGCATCGCCGATGCGGCCCTCCGCGTACGGATGGTTCTGGCGGATGGCTCGGTGCAGGAGTTCGACGACGAGCACCCGTGGTTTCCGGCCGTACGCCTCGGATTGGGTCTGCTCGGCGTGATCACCCAGGTCACCCTGCGCACCCAACCGTCGCCGGTCTACACCTGCCTCAAGAGCGCCGTGAACGCCGACACGCTGCACGACGACCTCGAGACCTGGAACCGCGACTACGCGCTGAGCAAGGCCTGGTGGTTCCCCGATGAGAACCAGGTGCACGTCTGGGTCGCGCGCGAGGCCACGGCCGACGAGGTCCAGGTGTACCGCGAGAACGACGGCAGGCTCGTCGAGCAGGCCATCACCAACGACGCGCTGAACAGCACTGTGGACCAGGCGCTGGTGAACATGCGCAGCGACACGAAGATCCTCGACGAGAACGGCAAACCGTTCCGTACGGTCAACCGCTTCAAGGACTTCTCCGACGTCACGGGCGACATCTACCAGGTCTTCTGCCGCGGGATCGCCACCCCGCAGATCAACGTCGAGATCGCCATCCCGCTGGCTCTGGCCGGCGGTTTGGTCAAGAAGATCAAGGACTGGCACGCCGAGACCCGGCCGCACATGCACTACCCGATCATCCTGCGCTGCACGGGTGCGTCGGACTCCTGGCTCAGCCCGGCGTACGGGCAGGAGACGTGCTTCTTCGGGTTCGTCGTCTACTACGCCGAGGACGGGTCGCTGGCCGAGGAGGGCGTGAGCTTCCTCCGCGCGGTCGAGCAGGTGCTGGCGGCCGAGGGTGGGCGACCCCACTGGGGCAAGTACTTCGACGAGAAGCTGTACGACTGGCCCGTGCTGTACCCGCAGTGGGAGGCCTTTCGGGCGGTGCGCGCCGCGCTCGACCCCCACCACCGGTTCGACAACGCCTTCACCACCGCACTGTTCGACTGAACGCCGAGGAGATCGATGATGAACGCTTGGGCCACGCTGCTCACGCAGCCGAATTACCTGTCCGGCGTACGGGCGCTGCGAGCCTCGCTCCGACGCTCCGGCACGACCTCACCGCTGGTCGTGATGGTGACCCGGGCGATCGACGCTGATTGCCGCCGGGTGCTGGAGGCCGACGGCTGTCTGTTGCGGGACGTCGAACCCATCCGACCCGACGGCGGACTGCCCGACAGCTACGCCAACGCCCGCTTCGCCGAGGTGTGGACCAAGCTGGCGGCCTGGCGGCTGACCGAGTTCGAGCGGGTCGTCTTCCTCGATGCCGACATGCTCGTGACACAGAACATGGACGAGCTGTTCACCCTTCCGCTGGCTGACGGCGAGATCGCCGCCTGCCACGCCTGCCGCTGCAACCCGAACCAGATCGCCAGTTATCCGGCGAGCTGGACCCCGGAGAACTGCTTCTACACCCACTGCCGCGGCCTGGAGCACACGCGATCCGAGGGGGCCGACGACTACCTGAACGGCGGCATCCTGGTCCTGCGACCGGACTTCGGCGTCTTCTCCGAGCTCATGGCGGAACTGGCCGCGGTGGACGACCTCGCGCGCTACCCGTTCGCCGAGCAGGACTTCCTCAACGAACACTTCCAGGGGCGGTGGCAGCCACTCCCCTACGTCTACAACGCGCTGAAGACGCTGCCGTTCCAGCACCCGGCGCTGTGGGACCTGACGGACGTGAAGAACATCCACTACATCATCGACAAGCCCTGGCAGAAGCCCCTCGACCCCGAGGACCGCTACTACGTCCTCGACCGGCTCTGGTGGGACGTGGCCTACGACCTCGGACTCGAACCTGATGAGCCTGCCCTGGAGTCGGCGGCCCACGCGCGCTGACCGCCACCACCCCTCCACCCGCACCACCCCCCCGCCGCCGCCGCACCACCCCACCGCCACCCCACCGCCACCCGTCGGTTTCGCAGGTATACCTGCGATGTCGGCGCTTTACCCGCGACATATCGCGGGTAGAGCGCACAAATCGCGGGTAGAGATGCGGTGTTGTCGGCGCGCGCGCCACCGATACGGCTTTGTGGAGCGGACCAGACCAGATCGAGCCGTACGCCCCCAGACGCGGCCGGGTACGCAACGGCGAAGCCCGATCGCCACGACCCTTCCAGACGCAGCCGGGTGCGGCTCAACGACGGTAGGAAGGCGCGCTCGATCATCCTTCTATTGATAACGGTTGTCGTTATCAGTTACTCTCCCGCCATGACACCTGAACTCAACCCCTCCCGGGGTCCTCGCCCCCGCGTACGGGCGCTCCTCCTGTCCCTCCTCGCCCTGGTGCTGTCGGTGACCGTCGCCGGTCCGGCCTCGGCGGCGACCACGGCAGCAGCATCACGCGAGTACCTGGTCGCCGTCGACGCCCGGGCCGAAGCCATCCACGTCTACCGAACGAACAGCCTCAAGCACACCGGCACGCTGAGCGGGGTGGAGGTGGGTACGCACGCCGGCACCATCCAGCTCCCCGACGGCCGACTGATCCTCGTCGACGACAAGGCCGGCGAGGTGATCGCGGTGAAGATCAACGCCCAGGGCCGCCCCAAGATCGTCGACCGGGTCAAGATTCCCGGGACCGAGTGGGCAGGCGCCATCTGGGCCGCGACCGACGCCAAGCAGCGCTACTACGCGGTCTCGGGCGGCGAGGAGGGCGACACCCAGTCGGTGACCCTGGTCGACCTCAAGACCTTCGCCGTCCACCATGTCCAGATCAGCGTCGCCCCCGACTCCGCGGGGAACATCTCCGAGACCCAGGTCTACCTGGCGGGCCGCCCTCTCCAGCTGGTCGTCACCACCGGCGGCAGCTTCCAGACCCTGCCGGTGGCCGGCATCGTGGCCGGGACCACCCCGTCGGTGACGAGCACGGCGCCACTCGGAGCGGGCAACCACGGTCCCGTGGCCGCGCGAGACGGCAACGCCGTGTTCAGCACCACCGCCGACGGGTTCGACGGAGCTCAGATCACCAGATCGACCCTCGGCGCGAGCCGGAGTGTCGCCTACTCGACCACGCGCAACGTGGTCCAGAACTACCGACCCCGGCTGGCGGTGGACGGACGTACCGTCTGGGGCTCGGCCGCCGAGGACACCGGACTGAGTGCCGCCGACTGGGCCGACACCCGCAACAACGTGAACGTCATCGACACCAGCACGTTCACCTCCGCCTTGGTCCGGCTGCCCGACGGCTCCGCGAGCCGGTTCGCGTTGTCGAAGCCGTACGGGGCCGTGTCGACCATCCACCCCGACGGGGATGCCCTGACCCTGGTCGACACCCAGCGGGGCTCCCCCACCTACCGACGGGTCGTCGGCACGGTCGCGCTGCCGGCCAGCACGGGCGGACCCCAGCCGGGTGTTCCGACCACCGGGACCCAGGGTCACTTCGTCGCCCTCAACCCAAGCGGGTCGCAGGCGTACGTCACCAACGGCGGTGACGGGATCATCACCGTGGTCGACACCTCGACCCGCCGCGTGGTCAGGACCATCGACACCCCGACCGCACTCCTCGGCGGCGGCTACCTCACCGTGGTCAAGAAGGGGACCCCGATCTCGGACCTGATCGCCCGCTGACCGGGCACCAGCCGAGGCGTGGTTCGCGCCGACGAACCACGCCTCGGCCTGCCCCTCGCGGTCTACCGGAGGAAAAGCACCTTGCGGTACGCGACCACAGCGCGGGCGGCGACGCCCCGCCCACTCCCGCCGCCGGCCACTCAGTCACCGGCCTCGCCGGCCTCGCTCGGCCTCAGCAGGCTTCGGGCGCGACGCCGAGCAGTCCGAGGTACGCCGCGAGAATCGCCCGCTGGTGCTCCCGGTCGTTCGGCACGGGGGCGTCGGTGGCGACGATCTGCAGCCCCATCAGCATGGTCAGCAGCTGCTCGACGATCAACGGGGTCGACACGGCGACCACGATCTGGCGGGCGGCCCGGGCCTGCTCGACGTGCACCGTCAGCTCCTGGCGCCACTGGTTCAGAGTGCGGGCGGTGATGCGACCGAGCGTGGAGTCGGTGGCCGCCCGGGCGAAGAAGGGGAGCACGATCTTCGCCTCGAGCGCGGCGAGCTCAGTGCTGGGCGAGATCTCCTCCCAGTAGATCCTGATCGCATCCACGCCGACCGCACCGTCGAGTCGGGCGGCGATCCGACGGTTGGTTTCCTCCCAGACGAACATGTACGTCGCCTGCAGCAACTCCTCCTTGTTGGCGAAGTAGTACGACAGGGCGCCGTTGGCGTGACCCGCCGCCGCAGCGATCTCCCGCATGGTGGCCGCCTCGAAACCGCGGGCAGCCACGACCCGCCAGGTCGCCTCGATGATCTCCCGCTTCTTCAGCGTGTGGTCAACGAGCTTGGGCACCGGCTGCTCCGGTTTGCGCACTGGTCATCTGAGCAGGCTAGCCGCCGGTCCGTCGTCCAGAATCCGCCGCCACCCCGTGAGGTGTTCGGAATCAACTTGTAACGCTCGTTGCGCTTCGGCGACACATCGGCTTGTGATCTTGGTTCTACCAACGTTGAACCAAACTCGGGAGTGCTTGTGACCGACCTCGCCCAGACCGCCACCGCCACGCATCCGTTCTCCGAGGTGACCACGGACGAGATCGCCACCGTGCGCGCCGTGCTGGAGGCCGCGGGCCAGCTCAGTGACACCGCCCGCTTCGTCTACGTCGGACTCGAGGAACCGGCCCGTGGACTGTCCGAACACGGCGCCGCGGAGGACGAATTGGTCGACCGCCGTTTCCGGGTGCTGCTGCACGACGTCGCCGGCGCCCCACCCCGCGACGTCGTCGTCTCGGCCACCCGGCGCGAGGTCGACTCGGTGACCGTCCTCGACGCGGCCGTCGACGGTCAGCTGCCGGTCCTCGACGCCGAGTTCGAGCTGGTGGAACGGGTCCTGTCGACCCACCCGGAATGGCTGGCCGCCCTGGCCGCCCGAGACCTCGACGTGGCCGACGTGCGGGTCGCGCCGCTGTCGGCCGGCGTCTTCGAGTACGAGGAGGAGCGCGGGAGGCGGATCCTACGCGGACTGGCCTTCGTCCAGAACTACCCGACCGACCACGCCTGGGCCCACCCCATCGACGGCCTGGTCGCCTACGTCGACGTCACCAACGAGACCGTGGACCAGGTCATCGACCTGGGGCCCGTCCCCATCCCGCAGGAGTCGGGGAACTTCGACGACCCGGCGGTCGTCGGCCCGCTGCGGACCACCCAGAAGGAGATCCGGATCACCCAGCCCGACGGCCCGAGCTTCACGGTCGACGGCA
Source organism: Propionibacteriaceae bacterium (assembly GCA_036524735.1). Classification (GTDB taxonomy): domain Bacteria; phylum Actinomycetota; class Actinomycetes; order Propionibacteriales; family Propionibacteriaceae; genus Microlunatus. Next base: position 77,596 of record DATDBS010000132.1, on the reverse strand, counting down.
ACCTGGTCGAGTGGGAGAACTGGTCCCTGCGGGTCGGCTTCGACGCCCGAGAGGGTCTCGTGCTGCACCAGCTGGGTTTCGCCGAGGGCGACCGGGTTCGACCGATCATCGCCCGCGCCTCGATCGCGGAGATGGTGGTCCCGTACGCCGATCCCTCCCCCGTGCGTTCCTGGCAGAACTACTTCGACACCGGCGAGTACCTGGTCGGTCGGTACGCCAACGCGCTCGAGCTGGGTTGCGACTGCGTCGGCGACATCACCTACCTCGACGCGGTGATCGCTGACGAGCTCGGTCACCCACAGGTGCTGCCCAACGCGATCTGCCTGCACGAGGAGGACTACGGGATTCTCTGGAAACACACCGACCTCTGGGCCGGTTCGTCGGAGACCCGCCGTCAGCGTCGCCTGGTCATCTCGTTCTTCACCACCATCGGCAACTACGACTACGGCTTCTACTGGTACCTCTACCTCGACGGGGTCATCGAGTTCGAGGTCAAGGCCACCGGCGTCGTCTTCACCTCCGCCTACCCCGAGAAGGGCTACCCGTACGCGTCCGAGATCGCCCCCGGCCTCGGCGCGCCGTACCACCAGCACCTGTTCAGCGCCCGCCTCGACATGGCCGTCGACGGCCTGACCAACACGGTCGAGGAAGTGCAGATCCAGCGGATCCCGATGGGATCGGGCAACGAGCGTGGCAACGCTTTCACCACGACCGCCACCCCGCTGACCACCGAGGCGCAGGCGCAGCGGCTCGCCGACAACAGCCTGAACCGGGTCTGGCACATCACCAACCCGAACTCGTTGAACCGGCTCGGCAACCCGGTCTCGTACGCGCTGTTCCCCGAAGGCCATCCCGTCCTGCTGGCCGCCGACCAGGCCCCGATCACGCGGCGGGCCGCGTTCGCCACCAAGCACCTGTGGGTGACGGCGTACGACCCGGCCGAGCGGTACGCCGCCGGCGACTTCGTCAACCAGCACGCCGGGGACGCGGGGCTGCCGGCCTTCGTCGCGGACAACCGCAGCGTGGAGAACACCGACCTGGTCGTGTGGCACACCTTCGGTCTCACCCACGTGCCCCGACCGGAGGACTGGCCGATCATGCCCGTCGACTACACCGGCTTCAAGCTCAAGCCTGTCGGCTTCTTCGACCGCAACCCGGCCCTGGACGTGCCGCCGTCGGTGTCGGACCACTGCTCGAGCAACGGCGGCGGCCACCATGAGTGAGGACGTCCGTACCACCGGGACCGAGTCGACGGTCTCCGCTCCGCAGCCCGAGGACTCCGCTCACACGCTGCGCGGCAAGATCGGCGTCGCCGAGGTCGTCTTCCTGGTCGTCGCCGCGGCCGCCCCGCTGACCGCCATCGGCGGTGCGTTGCCGGTCATGCTGGCCATCGGCAACGGGGCCGGGACGCCCCTGGCGTACCTGATCGTGGCCGTCGCCCTGCTGGTGTTCAGCGTCGGGTACGCCGCGATGAGCAGCCACCTGATCGACGCCGGGGCGTTCTACGCGTACGTGAGTCGCGGCCTTGGTCGACGGGTCGGGCTCGGCGCCGCCGGGCTGGCGCTGCTCGCGTACACGGCTATCCAGGCCGGCATCTACGGCCTCGCCGCCACCACCCTGCAGGCCCTGATCGCCGAGGCCGGAGGGCCGAGCATCCCCTGGTGGTTGTGCGCCGGGATCCTGATGGCCATCGTCGGTCTGCTCGGCTTCCGCAGCATCGACGTCGGGGCCAAGGTCCTCGGTGTGCTGCTGGTCCTCGAGGTCGGCATCGTGGCGATCGTGGCCATCGCCGTACTCGTCCGCGGCGGCGCCGAGGGCATCAACCTGACCTCGTTCACCCCGGCCGCGTTCAGCTCCGGCGCACCCGGGATCGCCCTGATGTTCGCCATCGCGTCGTTCATCGGGTTCGAGGCCACGGCGATCTACGGCGAGGAGTCGAAGAACCCCACCCGGACGGTGCCGGTCGCCACCTACATCGCCGTCATCGTGATCGGCGTCTTCTACGCCTTCTCCAGCTGGGCCATCGTGCTCGCCTTCGGCACCGACAAGGTCGTCGAGGCCGCGCAGGCCGACACCGCCGGGCTCACCTTCGCCGCCGCCGCGACCTACCTCGGCCCCTGGGCGGCGATCGTGATGGAGATCCTGCTGATGACCAGCCTCTTCGCTGCGCTGCTCGCGTTCCACAACGCGATCGCCCGCTACCTCTTCGCTCTGGGTCGGCGCGCCGAGTTGCCGCGGGCCCTCGCCCGGACCCACCCGAGTCACGGTTCGCCCCACATCGGCTCGCTCGTGCAGACCATCTCGGCCGTCGTCGTGGTGGCGCTGTTCGCGATCGTCGGAGCTGACCCGGTGCTGCAGCTCTTCACCTGGATGTCGGGCTTGGCGACCATCGCGACCTTGCTGCTGATGACCCTGACCAGCATCGCGATCATCGCGTTCTTCACCCGCCATCGCGTGGACACCCGGGTCTGGAACACCAAGGTCGCCCCGGTGCTGGGCTCGCTGGCGCTGATCGCGATCACCGTCGTGGCTCTGGCCAACTTCACCACGCTGATCAGCGGGTCCGCCGCCCTCGCGACGGTCCTGCTGGTGATCATCGTCGCGGTGTTCGCGGCGGGCCTTGGTCTGTCGTTCAGGAAGCCGTCGGGAGCTCAAGCCCCTTAGTGGTGCGCCCCGCCGCCCCAAACACGTTCCCGCGGGAACGTGTTCTAGGTCTCGCGAGACCTCAGGTCGTCAGGAGCACGTTCCCTCGGGCCCGGCCGCTCCGGCGATCTTGGTCGCGATGACGCCCAGCTGCCGCACCTGCGCTCGGGTGAGGCGGTCGAAGACGAGCTCGCGTACGCGGGCGACATGCCCGGGTGCGGTGGCCTCCACCTTGCGCAGACCGTCATCGGTGAGCACGGCCAGGGTGGTTCGACCGTCGGTCGGGTCGGGCCGGCGTACGACCCAGCCCTGCTTGTCCAGCCGGTCGATGACCTTCGACAGCCGCGGGAGGGTGCTGTGAGCGAGATGCGCGAGCTCGCTCATCCGGATCGCGTGGTTCTCCTGCATCGAGAGCCCAGCCAGCACGCCGTATTCGAAGTTGCTGATCCCCGCATCACGTTGGAGCTGTGCGTCGAGCGCCGCCGGGAGCCACATCACGGTCGAGAGCAGCGGAAGCCACGCGGCCGCTTCCGACTCGTCCAGCCAGCGCACCTCGGTCTCGTCCACGCAGTCACCCTACCCGAGAGTCGGCAGGATTTGCTTGACAAGGCAACTATTGAGGCGCAGAGTATTGGTTGCCTGGGAAACTAGCCCAAGGCGCCGACACCTGCGAACGCCCGCCCAAATCACTCTCTCTGGAGCACCACACATGACCCTCGTCTTCTGGATCGTCGCCGGCCTCGCTGCCGCCTCCTTTCTCGCGGCCGGTTCGATGAAGTTGATCCGATCCCGGGCTGCGCTCAAGGCCGCCGGAATGGGCTGGGTGGACGAGTTCTCGGCCACCGCCGTCAAGCTGATCGCCCTCTCCGAGGTCCTCGGAGCGATCGGCCTCATCCTCCCCGTGCTCACGGGCATCGCACCGATCCTCAGCCCGATCGCCGGCATCGGCCTCACGATCGTCATGATCGGCGCCGTCATCGTCCACGCTCGCCGCAGGGAGCCCTTCGGACCTCAGATCGGCCTCACCCTGCTCGCCCTCGCCGCCGCCGTGCTCGGCTTCGCAGTCGTCCTCGGCTGACCTACGATCGCGGCATGATGACTCAGCCCCAAGTGCTCGTCACCGGCGGATCCGGCTTCATCGCCGGACACTGCATCCTCCAGCTGCTCGAGCAGGGCTATCAGGTACGAACGACCGTGCGGTCACTGACCCGTGAGATGGACGTACGAGCGGTGTTGGAGGGCGCCGGAGTGGTCGCCGGTGACGCCTTGACCTTCGTCGCTGCTGACCTGACGAGCGACGCGGGGTGGGCTGACGCCGTCGCCGGGTGTGACTACGTGCTGCACGTCGCGTCACCGGTGCAGCCCGGGAAGGTCGAGCACGAGGACGACGTCATCGTCCCCGCCCGCGAGGGCACTTTGCGGGTGCTGCGGGCCGCTCGCGACGCCGGCGTCACACGGGTCGTGCTCACCTCGGCCTTCCACGCGGTGGGCTGGGGCCACCCACGTCGGACCCACGCGTTCACCGAGGACGACTGGACGGTGGTCGATGGTCCGGGCGTCGATGCGTACGGCAAGAGCAAAACCCTCGCCGAACGTGCCGCCTGGGACTTCGTGACCACTGAGGGTGGAGAGATGGAGCTGACGACCATCCTCCCCGTCGCGGTGATGGGGCCGGTGATGGGACGGGAGATCTCCGGGGCCAACCACGTCATCCAGCGTTGCCTCGACGGGGCGATGCCGGGTTATCCCGATCTGTGGCTCCCGATCGTCGACGTGCGAGACGTGGCCAGCGCGCACGTCCTCGCCATGACCTCGCCTGATGGCGCCGGGCAGCGCTTCCTCGTCTCGAGCGGTCCGGCGATGGCCCTGCGCGAGATCGGCGCCATCCTCAAGGCGAACCTCGGGGACGCGGCCAGCCGCGTACCGACCCGCTCGATCCCGAACGCCGTCGTACGCCTGGCCTCGCGGTTCAACCCGGAGTTCCGTTCCGTCGTCCCGGATCTCGGCTACGCCAAGCCGGTGTCCAGCGAGAAGGCGCGTCGGGTGCTGGGTTGGCAGCCGCGTCGACCCGAGGAGGCCATCCTGGGCACCGCGGAAAGCCTGGTCAGCAAGGGTCTGGTCGAGGTCTGACGGGGTCGGCCTGAGGCGGGCCCGTTCCCTCCGCCAGCACGCTGTCGTACGCCCCCAGGACGCCGGCCAGAAAGGTCGACACGACCGTGCGCTCCCCCGGCTGCATCGCCGAGATCAGCGCCTCGACCCGGTCGATCAAGGGTTCGACGAGATTGCGGGCCGACCGCACGGAGCCGTCCGCGGCGGTGATGACCACCTTGCGCCGATCGCTGGCGTGGGGCTCACGGGAGACGTGTCCAGCCGCTTCGAGCCGGTCGAGCACCAGGGTCATCGCGGCGGTCGAGATCTGGACCTGCCGCGCGAGCTCGGTCGGCGTGGCCTGACCCGAGCGCATCAGGTGGTCCATCGTGGCCAGACCCGCCGAGTCAACCCGCAGGCTGTTGGCCAGTCGCCGCTCGAACTCCTGTTGCCGCCTGGTCACGAGGTCGAGCTGGTCGGAGATGGCCTCGGCCGACGGCGGTTCGACAGTCATGGCGTCATCCTAACGGCTGATTACCAATTTGATTGATAATCAAGCATCATGGTCTCCATGAACCCCACCGTGTTGATCTCCGGGGCCAGCATCGCCGGCCCCGCCCTGGCGTACTGGCTGCATCTCTATGGCTACGACGTGACCGTGGTCGAGCGCGCGGCTGCGTTGCGGGAGGGCGGTCAGAACGTCGACGTCCGCGGCGCGGGCAGGGAAGTATCCCGGCGGATGGGTGTGGAGGACGCGATCCGCGCGGCCTCGACCGGCGAAGTGGGATTGCGGTTCGTCGACGCCGGCGGCCAGACGATCGGCGCCTTTCCCGTCGGCACCAGCGACTCGGGTGGCGCTACCGCCGAGCTCGAGATCCTCCGCGGAGACCTGGCGCGGCTGTTGGTCGAGCGGACCCAGGATGACGCGACGTACGTGTACGGCGACCACATCACCGGACTCGACGAGCGCGCGGATCGGGTCCACGTCACGTTCGCCCACGGTCCGGAGCAGTCCTTCGACCTGGTCGTGGCGGCTGACGGCATCCGCTCGACGACCCGCACCCTGGTCGTCGGTGACGAGGCCGAGGTCAAGCCGCTGGGCATGTACACCGCCTGGATGACCATCCCGAAGACCGCCTCCGACGACGCCTGGTGGCGTTGGTTCAACGCGCCGGGCGGACGGAGCGTGAACCTGCGGCCGGACAACGTCGGCACCACGAGGGCGACCCTGTCCTTCATGTCGGAACCCCAGGGGTACGAGCGCCTCGACACCGCCGGCGTGAAAGACCTGCTGCGGCAGCACTTCGCCGGCGTGGGCTGGGAGGTGCCGCGGATCCTGGCGGCGCTCGACGAGACCGACGTCTACTTCGAGGCCATCGGCCAGGTGCGGGCCCCGCACTGGTCCCGCGGCCGGGTGGCTCTGCTCGGTGACGCCGCCTACTGCGCCTCCCCCATCAGTGGGATGGGTACCAGCCTGGCCCTGACCGGCGCGTACGTCCTGGCCGGCGAGCTCTCTCGTCAACCGGACCACGTCCAGGCTTTCGCGGCGTACGAGAAGATCATGCGCCCGTACGTCGACCAGGCGCAGCAGCTGCCTCCCGGCACTCCGCAGGTCGCCAATCCCCGGACGCGCATCGGGGTCGCCGCTTTCCACACCGCGGTGCGGATCGGGGCGACCAAGCTCGTGAGCAAGCTGGTCGGCAAAGTCCTCACCCCGCCCGCCGACAAGATCGACCTGCCCGACTACGAGGCCATCACTCAGCCCGGGCGACGACCAATCAAGTAGAGCCGTTGGGTCTGCGCCTCCTGGGGCAGCGGGCTTCGCTGGTACCACTCGAGGTCGACCAGACCGGCCGCCTCAGCGGCCGCGACGAGGGCGGCGGGGTCGTGCTCGACGAAGTCCAGCTCGGTGGCCACGCCCCACAGGTCACCGGGGTGGTGCAGCGCGGTGCCGACGTGGGTGGCGATTGCGAGCCGGCCACCCCGCCGCAGCACGCGGGACAGGGCTGCCACCGTGGGACCCAGCTCGGAAGGGGCCAGGTGGACGACCGCGTACCACGCGGTGATCAGTCCCCATCCCGGGTCCCGAGGATCCCCTCCGCGCGGCATCGGCGGCACGGTGAAGCTGCCCTGGACGACCTCGACGGCAGGCTGTCGAGCCCGCGCCTCGGCGACCATCTCGGTCGAGAGATCCAACCCCGTCATGACCGCGCCGTGCTCGGCGAGGTAGCCCGCCACATGCCCGGGTCCGCACCCGACGTCCAGACCTTGGCCGCCGGCGACCTCAGCCGCGAGGCGGGCGAGCAACCACTGGTCGAACGGCTTGCCCTCGAGCTCATGACTCAGAGCCTCGGCGTAGCCCAGCGCCAGCTGGTCGTACTCGGTGGCCACCTTGCGGTCACGCGCCACCGCACCCTCGGCCAGCACCTGTTCCCGGTCGACGACGGCCACGGGCTCGAGCGGCTCGAGCTGGTCGGTGCCGAGCAGGTGGGTCCAGCGGCGGTCGTGCTGCCCGGGCCGTCGTTCCAGCTCGAGCACGAGGGGTGGGTCGGCCGAGGCCATGACGGCCAGCGCAGCGTCGACCGCCTCTCGATCGGCGAACGGGTGCAGCCGTTCCGTCCGCGGGCGCAGCTCGCCGGCGGTCTGTGGTCCGCGCAACAACAGCACCGCCATCAAGGCCGCCTGGGCCGCGTCCAGCGCAAGGCGTTCCTCGAGACGCTGGTGGTACTTGACCACCCGGATCCCGGTCACCTTGACGAACCGGACCAGCTCGCGGTCGCGGAGCCGCCCCAAGGTGTCGACCAGGACCGAATCGTCATAGCTCGACACCGGATCGCGGCTCGTGGACTGGTTGCAGGCCGACCGCAGAGCGTTGAGGGACAGGGGGTACGTGTCGGGCACCGTGCGCTGCTTCTCCAGCAGCGCGCCGAGCACCCGCTGTTCTACCGGGTCCAGCACGATCGGGTCAGCCACCCCTTCAGCCTCCCACGACTCGAGACCGGTATCGGTCGGTCGATCTCGAACTCTTCCACCACTGGCGGCCGGTCCTCGTCTCGCCTTACGCTGCGTTCATCGGGCCCCACCCCGCTGAGCGACGTCCGCCTGGAGATTTCCCGTGAGTGCACCCGGTCCCCTGCCCCGACCCACGCGCGGACTCGACCTGTCCGCGCTCCAGCAGCCGTTGGACCCGGCCTCCGTGGACGCGTTCATCGCCGACTCCAAGGCGACCAACCAGCCCTGGAGTCGGATGAACACCGGTCTCCCCCGACCGGGCATCATGGAGATCGGCGGTCAGATCGTGCCGGCGGCGGTCCCGGTGATCGCGTTGCTGTTCTTCGCCTACGTGGGCGGCGCTTCGCTGGCCGAGGCCATCTGGGAGTTCACACTCGAAGCACGCTTCCCGCTCAACCTGGTCATCGTCGGGCTGATCGCCTTGATCCTGTTCACCCTGGTCTTCACGGTGGTCCGGGTGGTCAGGATGATCAGGTCGCTGTCGATCCCCCGGGCGTGGTGGGAGGCGGCGTATCGGCTCACGCGTTTCTCCGCCGCCAACCACCTCAGGTACGGCCATGACGAGGTGGTCGCGTACCCCGGGGTCATCTTCCAGGCCGGCACGGATCGAACCGCCGAACGGCGGCTGACCACGACAGCTGGTCGCCGGGTCGAGATCGGCAACTACCGCTACACGATCACCGGTGAGAACCGGGAGGACAACCAGGTCTACGGCTGGGGGTACGTTGCCATCACCCTGGACCGGCGGCTGCCGCACCTGCTGCTGGACGCGAAGGCCAACAACGGCAGTGTGTTCGGCATCAAGACCTCCAACCTGCCGGTCGACCTGGCGAAGGACCAGAGGCTGTTCATGGGTGGGGAGTTCGACGACAAGTTCACCCTGTACGCCCCCAGTGACTACGGCCGCGACGCCTTTCTGATCTTCGCGCCTGACCTGATGGCGCTGTTCATCGACCGGCTCGGCACCTTCGACGTCGAGATCGTCGACGACACGATGTTCGTCTACGGCGGCCGTTTCGACCTGGCCGACCCGCGGACGTACGACTGGTTGCAGGAGCTCGTGGACACCGTGGTCGCCCGGACCGTACGCCGGACCGAGCGCTACTCCGACGACTTCGCCCTCCTGGAGGCGGACCCGGCTGCCCGCCCGACGACGCAGCAGCCGCCGACTCCGCCCCCAGCGGAGTGGGGCCCAACCGGCCCTGACCATGCCCCCTTCACCTTGTTGCCGGGGTTCACCCTCGGGGCGGTCGCACCGACCGGGTCCTCGAGCGCCCCAAGCCCCCGACCCGACCAGCCCGTCTTCTCGCTGGGCGGCGACGGACCACCCGAGACCGCCACCAACGCGATCGCCGAGAAGGGTCGTCGTCTCCGCCAGAGCCGTTGGGGCTTCTGGTCCGTCGTCGGGATCCTGCTCCTCGGGTTCTGGATCTACAACGAGATCATCGCTCCGACGTTCGGGCTGCCGCGGCTCGATCGCTAGTCCCGAGGCGCCAACCCGCGCAACAGGCGGGCCTGGCGCCCTCAGACCTGTTCGCGGATCCAGACGGTCATGTCGCTCTGACCGCGGTTGGCCCACGAGAAGTAGGGCACTGCGGTCAGCTCGACCGGCCTGCTCTGCGGCGGCGTGGACCGGTAGAGACCGTCGACGACTCGGTCGGCAAGCCCCGTCGCATGCAGGGTGACGACCCCGGTCCGGTCATCGATGCGGGTGCCGATCTCCGCCTCGCGTGGGAGCACCAGGTGCCTCACCGGGTCCTCGTGGTCCACGCCCTCCAGACAGAAGACGACGGGACCGCGCTCGAGCGCCACCTTGCCGGACGCAGCAGTGACCTCCGGGTGCGCCCAGACCCGGCGCGCGGTCAGACCCAGGTCCAGTTCGAGCGTGTCACCGGCATGCCAGCTCCGGGTCAGGTTCAGGTAGCCCCTCTCGGTCTCAGCCCGCACGACATCACCGTTCAGGCTCACCGTGGGAGTGCTCCAGCCCGGCACCCGGACCGACAGGGTCAGCTCGGCCGGCTCCCCCGCCGGGGTGACCACGATGCGTACCCGACCCTCGCGGGGATACCTCGTCTGCTGCTCGACCAGGAGGGCGGTGGAGCCGAACTCGAACCGCGCCCGACCGGCCACGAACAGGTTGACCACGGCCCGACGATCACCCTCCGCGTACACGTAGCGGCTGAGCTCACTGATCAGCCTGGCCAGGTTCGGTGGGCAGCACGCGACCCCGAACCATGCGTCGCGGTGCGCGTCGCCGACACTGGCCAGCGGGTTGCCGTAGAAGTACTCGGTGCCGTCGTACGACGCCCCGCTCAGCACACCGTTGTAGAGCGCGCGCTCGAGGGTGTCGAGATATCGGCCGTCACCGGTCAGCGCGTTCATGCGCTGCGCCCACTGGACCAGGCCGATGGCCGCGCACGTCTCGGCGTACCCGGACGCGTCGGGCAGGTCGTAGTCAGGGCCGAAGCCCTCGATCGACGGGTCGGAGCCCAAGCCGCCGGTCACGTACAGCTTGCGCTCGGTCAGACTGGTCCACAGGCGGTCGGCCGCACGGGCGAGGCCGTCGTCACCGTCGAGGACCGCCAGGTCGGTCACCGCACTGCACAGGTACATCGCCCGGACGGAGTGGCCGACGATCTCGTGCTGCTCCGTGACCGGGAGGTGGCTCTGGGTGTACTGCCGGAACCGTTCGATCAGGTCCACGCGCTCCGGGAACTGGTCGCCGAAGTAGCCCCTGCTGCCGCGGCGCTGTTCCTCCGCCTCGAAGAAGAACGGCTGCGTCCCCCGGTCCGCGATCATCTTCCGACTCAGGTCGAGGTACCGGTCGTCACCGGTCGCACGGTAGAGCTTGATCAGGGCGAGCTCGATCTCCTCGTGACCGTCGTACCCTCCCTCGCAGGCCCCGCCCGGGCCGAAGGTGGAGACGAGCAGATCGGCATAGCGGCGTACGACCTCGAGCAGCCGGGTCTTTCCGGTCGCCTCGTGGTGGGCGACGCCGGCCTCGATGAGGTGACCGGCGCCGTAGAGCTCATGCGCGTCGCGAAGGTCGGTGAACCGCTGGCCGGGCCGCACGACGGTGAAGTAGACGTTCAGATAGCCGTCGGACTGCTGGGCGCCCGCGAGGAGCTCGATGGCCTCGTCGACCGCGACGCCCAGCTCAGGATCATCGGTGGTCGCCAGGCAGTAGCTGGCGGCTTCGATCCACTTCGCGACGTCGCTCTCCCAGAAGATGTGCGGTTCATCAGGATCGCCGGGCCGCCAGCCCAACCTCAGAGCATCGAGCTGCTGGCCGGGGCGGCGCAGCTGGCGCAGCTGCTGGCGCAGGGTGCGGGTGCGGATCTGCTCGCGTCGGGGGGCCCAGAAGTCATCGTCGATGCTCACCCTCGGCAGGGCGAGTGGAATCCAGGGTCGACGGTCCCGAATCGGGTGGTTCACAGGCACGTCATTGGTCCGATCTCCTGGTGGCCGGTGGTGGTCGAACGGCACTTCGAGGACCCGACCCCTTGCGCCGGACGCACCGCACGTGGTCGAGTACGTCTACCGGGGGGTGGTTTCTCTTCAGCCCTCCAGGAGAAGCCGTGAGGCAGCCTGATCGCGTCGACACCTCCGGCCTGCGGTCATCCGTCTGGCTGCCGCGGCTTTCGCACCACGGGCAGGTTGAACAGGGACCATCCCTCGACTTGGGGACCAAGCGATCCCGGGTCTGCCGGAGGACCATGCGGGTGCTCTCCGTCGGGCTCGGGAAAGCGCTACTCCTCCTCCTCGTCGTCCAGCAGGCCTTCCTTCTCGGCCGCGGCCACGATCGCCCGGACGTTGTCGATCCGACCGCAGTCGCTGTCGATCTGGGCGTTCCGTTCCGTGGCGAAGACCAGACCCAGTTCCGATTTGGCCCGGTCGGACACCTCGGCCCGAGCGGGGTTGAGGATGGTCAGCTCCTCCTCCGTCAGGTGGTGGTTGACCGTCTTCGCCAGTGCCTCGACGGCGTCGTCGAAGGCCTGGGTGTCGGTGCCCTTGAGCTCGAGCACCGCCAGCAGGGCCTCGTTGCCCTCGGCATGTTCCTCTTTACCGTGCTCGGCCTTGTGTTCGCTCACCGCACCCTTCTTCCGCAGGGTCGGATAGACGTGGGTCTCCTCGGCGAGAGCATGGGCGACGTGCAGGGTGGCGAAGGCACGGCGTACGGCGTCACGGTCCGAGCTCGCGTCCCGGAGCTGGCGGAGCAGGTCCTCGAACCGGCGGTGGTCGGCGAGGATGAGCTCCACGATGTCACCGCTGATCGGGCGGCCCAGGTCGATCGGTGTCGATGTCATGGCACGACCGTACTGGCGACGACACCCGGTCACTACCCTGACCCGGTGGGGTTCACACGCACCGAGCTGGAGTCGTTCCGCGACGTTTCCGTTCCTGACCTGGTCGGACCCGGGCTGAAGCTGCTTTTCGTGGGCATCAACCCCGGCCTGTGGACTGCCGCCACCCAGACCCACTTCGCCCACCCGGGCAACCGCTTCTGGCCCGCCCTACGGGCGGCCGGCATCATCGACCGGGAGATCAGCCGGGCCGACGGGATGACCGATGCGGACCGGGCGTACCTGATCGCCCGCGGCCTCGGCAACACCAACCTGGTCAACCGGGCCACCGTCCGCGCGGACGAGCTCACGCCCGCCGAGCTGCGGGAAGGACGCGTACGGCTGGAGGAGTTCGTGGCCGCGCATCGTCCGCTGGTCGTCGCGGTGGCCGGGGTGACGGCGTACCGCTCGGCGTTCGCGCGCCCCAAGGCGCGGCCGGGCGAGCAACCCGAGGACCTCGGCGGCGCCCGGCTCTGGGTGGTGCCCAACCCCAGCGGGCTGAACGCGCACGAGACGGCGGCGACCCTGGCCGCGGCGTACGCGGCACCGGCTCGGGCGGCCGGGATCATCTGACGCGCAGCGTGACCCCGGCTCCGAGACTTCAGGCCGTCTGGCTGGCGCCCATCCGGACGTCGGGCGCACCGAGCCGGGCCGCGTCGGCGGTCAGGTCGTCCGGCTCGGCCTGCGACTGCCGCTCCGCGTCGACCCGCTTGTGATAGTGCTCCACCTCTCGGACGATGTCGTCGGCGTCCCAGCCCAGCACCGGGGCGACCAGCCGGGCGACCTCTTCGGCCGCCTGGTTTCCCCGGTCCCAGGTCTCGATCGAGATCCGGGTACGCCGCGCCAGCACGTCGTCGAGGTGCAGCGCTCCCTCGTGCGAGGCGGCGTAGACCGCTTCGACCTTGAGGTACTCCTCCCCGCCGGGCAGCGGCTCGGCGAGGGTCGGGTCCTGCTCGATCATCTCCAACAGCTCCGGCAGCAGGGTGCCGTAGCGGCCGAGCAGGTGCTCGACGAAGGACAGGCTGAGCCCGGTCTGCTCGGCGATCAGCTCACGGGCGTTCCAGGTCGCGTGGTAGCCGTCGGCACCGAGCAGCGGGACGTTCTCCGTGATGGACGGGCCGATCGGACGGTTCAGCTCGTGCACCGCCGAGTCGACCGCGTCCTTGGCCATGATCCGGTAGGTGGTGTACTTCCCGCCGGCCACCGCGGTCAGCCCACGGACCGGCGAGGAGACCGCGTGCTCCCGGGAGAGCTTCGAGGTGGACTCGTCCTCACCCGACAGCAGCGGTCGCAGCCCGGCGTACACGCCCACGACGTCTTCCCGGGTCAGCGGGTCGGCCAGCAGCGCGTTGGCGTGCTCGAGCACGTAGTCGATGTCCGCCTCGCTGGCCGCCGGATGGGCCAGATCGAGCTTCCAGTCGGTGTCGGTGGTCCCGATCAGCCAATGACTGCCCCAGGGGATGATGAAGAGCAGGCTCTTCTCGGTGCGGGTGATGATTCCCGTCCGGGAGTTGATCCGGTTCCGCGGGATGACCAGGTGGATCCCCTTGGACGCCCGGACCTGGAACTGGCCGCGCCCGCCGATCATCTGCTGGATCTCGTCGATCCAGACCCCGGCCGCGTTGATCACGTGCTTCGCCCGGATCTCGAGCTCAGCCCCGGTCTCCAGATCGGTGACCTTCGCCCCGGCGATCCGGTCCGCGTCGCGGATGAAGCCGGTGACCCGGGTGCTGTTGGCGATGATCGCGCCGTAGTGCGCCGCCGTCCGGGCGATCATCATGGTGTGCCGGGCGTCGTCGACCTGACCCTCGTAGAAGGTGATCGACCCGGTCAGGGCCCCCCGCTTGGCCGAGGGGAACGACTCGTACGTCTTCCGCTTGCCGAGGTGCTTCAGGTGTGACGGCACCCCGCGGCCGGCGCCCATCACGTCGTAGACGCCGATCCCGAGCCCGGCGTAACCGCGGTCGATGACCTTCTTCTGCAACGGGTAGATGAACTGCACCGGCTTGGCCAGGTGGGGGCAGAGGGTGTTCAACGCCAGCTTGCGTTCCTTCAGCGCCTCGAAGACGAGAGCGAAGTTGAGCTGCTCGAGGTAGCGGAGACCACCATGGAACAACTTGCTGGAACGGCTCGAGGTGCCGGCGGCGTAGTCACGGGCCTCGACCATGCCGACCTTGAGGCCGCGGGTGGCGGCGTCCAGGGCGGCTCCGGCACCCGTCACGCCCGCGCCGATCACGAGCACGTCCAGCTCCTCGCTGCCGAGCCGTTCGAGGGCGCGGGCCCGGGTGGTGGGGTTCAGCGGGGCGGTCAGGGAAGCCATGGTGTCGATTCTGCTCGGTGGGTGAAATCGGGGTGGACCGCCTGGCGTTGGGTTCGGAGCCTGGTCATGACACGTCCACCCAGTCCAGGGTGCGCTCGACGGCCTTCTTCCAGCCCTCGTACCCCTGCTGGCGCGACTCCTCGCTGATCTTGGGCGACCAGCGCCGAGCCTCGTTCCAGTTCTCCCGGAGCTCCTGCGGGTCCTTCCAGAATCCGGTGGCCAGGCCCGCTGCGTACGCCGATCCGAGAGCCGTGGTCTCGGCGACCACGGGGCGGCTGACGTCGACGCCGAGGACGTCGGCCTGGATCTGCATGCACAGCTCGTTGGCGGTGACCCCGCCGTCGACCTTGAGCACGTCGAGGTGCACCCCGGAGTCCTTCTCCATGGCGTCGACCACGTCGCGGCTCTGGTAGCAGATCGCTTCCAGGGTGGCGCGGGCGATGTGTGCGTTGGTGTTGAACCGGGACAGCCCGACGATCGCGCCCCGGGCGTCCGAACGCCAGTAGGGGGCGAACAGGCCGGAGAACGCGGGCACGAAGTAGACCCCGCCGTTGTCGTCGACCGACCGGGCGAGAGCCTCGCTCTCCGCCGCGCCACCGATGATCTTGAGCTGGTCGCGCAGCCACTGCACCGCCGACCCGGTGACGGCGATCGAACCCTCCAGGGCGTACACCGGCTTGGCGTCACCGAACTGGTAGCAGACGGTGGAGAGCAAGCCGTTCTTGGACCGGACCAGCTCCTCCCCGGTGTTCAGCAACAAGAAGTTGCCGGTGCCGTAGGTGTTCTTGGCCTCACCGGCGTCGAGGCAGACCTGACCCACCATGGCCGCCTGCTGGTCGCCCAGCACCCCGGCCAGGGGTACCTTGCCGATCGGCCCGTTCTCCAGCGTGTAGCCGTAGAAGTTCGGGTCCGAGGAAGGTCGGATCTCCGGCAGCATGGAGCGTGGGATGGTGAAGAACGAGCAGAGCTCGTCGTCCCAGTCCAAGGTCTCCAGGTCCATCAGCATGGTGCGGCTCGCGTTGGTCACATCGGTGATGTGCACCCCGCCACGAGGCCCGCCGGTGAGGTTCCACAGCAGCCACGCATCGGTGTTGCCGAACAGCGCGTCGCCGGCCTCGGCGTCCTTCCGGGCACCGGGGACGTTGTCCAGGATCCACTGGACCTTGCCGGCCGAGAAGTAGGTGGCCGGCGGGATACCGGCCTTCTGCCGGATCACGTCGCCCTTGCCCTCACGCTCCAGGGCGGAGGCGATCCGGTCGGTCCGGGTGTCCTGCCAGACGATCGCGTTGTAGTAGGGACGGCCCGTCTTACGGTTCCAGACCACCGCGGTCTCGCGCTGGTTCGTGATGCCCAGGGCACACAGGTCGCTGGCCGCGATCCCTTTGGCGTTGATGACGGTCTGCAGGACCGAGGAGGTCCGCTCCCAGATTTCGATCGGGTTGTGCTCGACCCAGCCGGGGTTCGGCATGATCTGCTCGTGCTCGAGCTGGTGCTTGCCGACCTCGTTTCCTCCGTGGTCGAACAGCATGCAGCGGGTGCTGGTGGTCCCTTGATCGATGGCGGCGACGAAGTCAGGCATGAGCATTCTCCTTTGAATGGGGTTCGAGGGTCTCGTCAGCTTCGGGCTCATCTGCCGGCGGCAGGTGGCGCTCGATGCCGAACGTGTAGAGGGCGCCGCCGATGACGGCACCGACGACGGGCGCGACGATCGGCACCCAGAAGTACAGACTGCCGTTCTGGTCCCGCATCGCGCCACCGTAGCCCGTGATGAACTCAGCCACCCGGGGGCCGAAGTCACGGGCGGGGTTGATGGCGTAGCCGGCGACCGAGCCCCAGGCGATACCGAGCCCGACGACGAGCAGGCCGATGATCAACGGGGCCAGGTTGGCCGCCGGCGAGGTGTTCTTGAGGTCGGTGATCGCGAAGATCACGAAGACCAGGATCGCGGTGCCGATGACCTGGTCGCGGAACGCCTCCATCGTGGTGATCGGCAACGCTCCGTTCCCAGGCAAGGTCGAGAAGATCCCCTGGGTGGCGATGGTGTGTCCGGGGTCGATGGCCGCGATCGCCTCGGAGTAGTTCCAACGGACCAGCAGCGCGGCCACGAAGGCACCGAGGAACTGGGCGATCGCGTACGGCGCGACCTTGGCCCACTCGAACCCGCGGAACAGGGCCAGGGCGATGCTGACCGCCGGATTGAGGTGGGCACCGCTGAGCCGGGCGGCGACGTAGATGCCCAAGGTGACTCCGAGCCCCCAGCCGAGGGCGATGGCGTTGTGGTCGCCGAAGTCGTTCTCACCCTGGGTGACGACCTGGGCGACCACGCCCACCCCGAACAGGATCAGGATCGCGGTGCCGAAGAACTCGGCGAGCAACTCGCCGAGAAGACCGTGTCGTTTCACGCCATAGCTCCCTTGCTAAAGCAGGCGACGCCTTGTCGGCCACCCGTCTCCTGCACCGTACGAAGGCCGGTCCCGACGCGCAACGGGCGGCGTTCGACGATGCCGAACGATCTGGCTCCGGGGGTGGGAGTGGGCACCGATAGCGTCAGGGCCGTGTCCGACGGCGTACAGACGATCGAGCGGGCGGCCGCGATCATGCGGTTGCTGGCCGAGAGCGACTGCGAGCTCGCCCTGACCCAGATCGCCGGCTCCCTCGGTCTGGCCAAGGCCACCGCCCACGGTCTGCTCAAGACGCTGACCGAGGTGGGCCTGGTGATCAAGGACCCGGTCAGCACCCGTTACGGTCCGGCCCGTGACTTCTGGACCACTGCCGCCACCCCGGTGGACCCCAACCAGCTGCGGGGCAGTGCCCTCAACTTCGCCGACTCACTGGCCTCGCGGACCGGAGAGGCAGTCCGGGTCGGGGTTTTGGAGGGGGTCCTCGTCCGGGTGGTCCACCACGTCTTCGCCCCCGGCCAGGTCTCGGACCGGCTGGATGTGGACGCCACCTATCTCGCCCACGCCTGCGCCCTGGGCAAGGTGCTGCTGGCCCACCGCGCCGGGGCGGCGATCCGCCTCGGCCGGGCCGAGCTCGGGGCCAGCACCGGTCGCACCCTGGTCGATGGCCGGGCCCTCGAGCGGGAGTTGGCGACCGTCCGGCTCCGCGGCTGGGCCAGCGACGAGGAGGAGCTGAACCGGTACGAGGCCGGCATCGCCGCACCCGTACGCACCAGCGGCGGTCTGGTGATCGGCGCGATCGGCATCACCGGGTCGGTGGACCGGCTGCTGGGTCGCGACCCGCGACGGACCGAGCAGCTGGCCCGCGAGGTCTGCCAGGCGGCCCGCTCGATCTCCGCCGGGATGGGTTCGGGTCTGTGAACGTCCGCTACGTCGCCGCGATCGACCAGGGCACCACCTCGACCCGGTGCATCCTGTTCGACCGCGCCGGGCGGCTGGTCTCCATCGCCCAGCGGGAACACACCCAGCACTTCCCCAACCCCGGGTGGGTCGAGCACGACGCCCTGGAGATCTGGCGCAACACCGGGGCCGTGGTCAAGGAGGCCCTGCGCCGGGCCGGGGCCACGTACGCCGACGTCGCCGCCGTCGGGCTGGCCAACCAACGCGAGACGGTGGTGATCTGGGACCCGTCCACCGGCCAGCCGGTGACCCCCGCGGTGACCTGGCAGGACACCCGTACGGCGGTGCTCGCCGAAGAGCTGCGGACCGCGGGTGAGGTGGGCCGGGTCGAGGAGCTGACCGGGTTGAAGCCCGAGGCCTACTACGCCGGCCCACGGCTGCGGTGGCTGCTGGACCACACCCCCGGTCTTCGCGACCGGGCCGAACGGGGCGAGGTGATCGGCGGCACGATGGACAGCTGGCTGATCTGGAACCTGACCGGCGGGCCGGCCGGCGGTCGCCACGTGTGCGACGTGACCAACGCCAGTCGGACGCTGCTGATGGACATCACGACCTGCGCCTGGCACCCCGAGCTGCTGGACCTGCTCGCCGTACCGCGAGCCCTGTTGCCGGAGATCGTGCCCTCCATCGCCGACCACGGCACCTGCACGTCGGTGCTGCCCGGCATCATGATCGGCGCCGCGCTGGGTGACCAGCAGGCGGCGCTCTTCGGCCACACCTGTTTCTCCCCCGGCGAAGCCAAGTGCACGCTGGGCTCGGGCGGGTTCGTCCTGATGAACACCGGGGACACCCAGGTGCACTCGACCCACGGCATGATCACCACCGTCGGCTACCAGCTCGCGGGCCGGCCCGTCGTCTACGCCCTCGAGGGCTCGATCGCGGTCACCGGGTCGCTGGTCCAGTGGCTGCGCGACGGGCTCAAGCTCATCCGCTACCCGGCCGAGGTGGAGACCCTGGCGCTGACCGTCCCGGACAACGGAGGCTGCTACGTCGTACCCGCTTTCGCCGGGCTCTACACGCCGCACTGGCGCAGCGAGGCCCGGGGCGTGATCGCGGGTCTGACGAGCTTCATCAACCGCGGGCATCTGGCCCGGGCGGTGCTCGAGGCGACGGCCTGGCAGACCCTGGAGGTGCTCGAGGCGATGGAGGCCGACACGGGGATCAGGCTGCCGGCGCTTCGGGTAGACGGTGGCATGACGGCGAACAACCTGCTGATGCAGCTGTTGGCCGACATCATCGCGGTACCCGTCGAGCGCCAGATGGTGGCGGAGACCGTGTCCCTGGGGGCGGCGTTCGGGGCGGGCGTGGCCGCCGGGTTCTGGTCCGGACCGCCCGACCTCCCACGCGACCCCACTCCGGCGGGCCGCTGGACGCCGGGGCTGGCCGAGGACGACCGCGCCAAGCACCGCGGACGCTGGCGTCGGGCCGTGCAGAGCGCGATGCTCTGGGGCCCCGACGGCGAGGCGAACTGAGCTGGGCGCCAGCAGACTGAGCCTCGTCGGCCACTCAGACCGATGCGGCACCGGTCGCGCTGGACGCCTCCTGGATCGCCTGGGTGATGGCCCGGGCGACCCAGTCCCCCTCCGCCAGACCCTTCGCCCGCGCCTTGACCTCACGAGGCGTTTCGCTGACGACGGTCTTGGTCACCCGACGCGTGGCGTGCAGCAGCCCGATCAGCGCCACCGTCGACTCGGTCGGGGTCAGTCCCGCCACGAGGGCGGAGTGCAGCCGCTGCCGGATCTCCTCCTCGGGGAGCGGGTCCAGCGCGGGCCAGCGGCGGTGCGGGAACAACCCCAGGATCAGGCTCTGCTCCTGCGTCACGACCCCGGCGCCCGCGAGCCGGTCCAACAACCGGTTCCGAAGGCCCTTGCCGAACCGACGGTGACCCGTCGTGCTCACCAGGCTCTTGATCGGTTTGCCCTCCCGGGTCGACAGGTAGTCCAACGCCCGGTCCAGCTCGCGGTCGTCGGTGGGGTGGAGGCTGGTGATGGTCAGCCTTCGTCGGCGACTCCAGCCGTCGCTGTCCGGGGTGATGCCGATCCGCTCGCGCAGCGCCAGCTCGGCCAACAGAGCCCCACGCAGGGCCGGCTCGAGCTTGTCGTTGCCGACCAGGAGCTTCCCGGAGGTGTCGTCGAGGTTGAGCAGCAGGAACTCTTCGGCCAGCAGCATGCTGAGGACGCTACCGGCCCCGAGTCGGGGGCGCTGAGATCCCCACCGGGCATTCGGGCCGATGTGCTGAGATGAGAAGTATGACGACTGAAGCTCCCATCCGCGGCTACCCGATCGTCCAACGCACCCTGGCCAACGGCCTGCGGGTGATCGCCAGCCCCGACCACGGGGCACCGTCGGTGGCCGTCAACCTCTGGTACGACGTCGGCTCCCGCGACGAGGAACCGGGCCGGACCGGCTTCGCGCACCTCTTCGAACACGTGATGTTCCAGGGCTCGGCCCACGTGGAGTCCGGCCAGCACATCGCCTTGCTCCAGTCCGCGGGCGGATCGGTCAACGCGACGACCTGGTTCGACCGGACGAACTACTTCGAGACCCTGCCGAGCGGCGGTCTGGACCTTGCCCTGTGGCTGGAGGCCGACCGGCTGAGCAGTCTGCTCGACGCACTCACCCAGGAGAACCTGGACAACCAGCGCGAGGTGGTCAAGGAGGAGAAGCGGCAGCGCTACGACAACGTCCCGTACGGCGACGTGATGCAGCGGCTGAACGGCCTGACCTTCCCGCCCGACCACCCGTACGGCCACACCACCATCGGCTCGATGGACGACCTCAACGCCGCCACACTCGAGGACGTGCACGCGTTCTTCCGGCGCCACTACATGGTCAACAACGCCGTGCTCTCCATCGTCGGCGACGTCACGGCCGAGGACGCCTTCGCCCGGGCCGAGACCTACTTCGGTCACCTGCAGCCGGGTGACAAGCCCGCCAAACCGAGTGCGCCGCCGTTGCCGCCCCTGACGGGAACCGACCGGGAGGAGGCGTCCGGCAAGGTTCCGGCCGAGGCTGTGCACCTGGCTTGGCGGCTGCCCGCCCGCGACACCCGCGAGTTCGACGCCCTCGACCTCGCCACCGGCGTGCTGGGCCACGGGCAGACCTCGCGGCTCCACAAGCACCTGGTCCGCGGGGCCGAGATCGCCGAGGGAGCGTCCTCGAGCACCGTCGGGTTGATCGGCGGGAACTCCTTCGGCTTCGCCTCGGCGCGCGCCCGGGACGGCGTCAGCGTGGAACGGCTCGAGGAGGCGCTCCGCGCCGAGGTCGACCGACTCACCACCGAACCCCCGACCGAGCTGGAGCTGCGTCGCGCCAAGGCCCAGTACGAGCGGCAGTGGCTGCACGAGCTGGCCCGGGTCGACTCCCGGGCCGACGCGCTCGGGGAGTTCGCGACCCTGCAGGACGACCCCAACCTCATCAACACCCGGATCGACGAGATCAACGCCGTGAGCACCGACGACGTCGTCGCTGCCGTCGCGGGCTGGTTCCGGTCCGACCAGTGCTCGACGCTGGTCTACCGTCAGGAGCAGCCATGACCGCCTTCCTCCCCCAGCCCGCCGTGGGTGAACCCGGCCTGTGGTCGTTTCCCGCCTCGCAACGCAGCCGGCTGAGCAACGGCATCGAGGTCATCACCTTCGCCCTGCCGGGCCAACAGGTCATCTCCGCGCACCTCGTGCTCGACGTGCCCCTGAACGCCGAGAGCCGCGACATCGAGGGTGTGGCCACCCTCTGCTCACGGGTGCTCGACGAAGGAACGCTGACCCATGGTGGTGAGGAGTTCCCCGAGCTGCTCGAGACCGAGGGTGCCGGGTTCGGGGTCGAGGTCTCGCTCGCCGGCCTGCAAGCCGTGCTCGACGTGCCCGCCTCGCACCTCGACCGCGCGCTGGAGTTGTTCGCTGAGGCCGTCATCCAGCCTGCGCTGGCCGATACCGACGTGAATCGCCACGTGCAGCTTCGACTGGCCGAGATCGAGCAGGCCGAAGCGAACTCGGCCCAGGTCGCGACCATCGCGTTCCGCGAGACGGTGTTCGGCCCCGACAGCCGGGCGTCGCGGATGAACGGCGGCCAGCCCGAGTCGGTCGCCCAGGTGACCCCCGAAGCCGTACGCCGCTTCCACGCCGACCACGTCGGTCCGACCGGCGCGACCCTGATCCTCGCCGGCGACTTCGTCTCGGACCCGGTCGTCCTGGCCGAGAACTACCTCGGCGGCTGGACGCAGCCGGGACAGCAGCACGTGGCGTACGCGCCCCCGACGACCGGGCAGCGTCGTGTCTTCATCATCGACCGGCCGGGAGCCGTGCAGGCCGACGTCCGCTTCGGCGGCTTCGGGATCGACCGGGTCGACCCGCGATGGGCCGACATCAGCGTCGCCGGCTACGCCATGGGCGGGGCGTTCCTGTCCCGGCTCAACGCCGTGCTGCGGGAGGACAAGGGCTACACCTACGGCGTACGGATGAACTTCGCGCCGTCACGCAGCGGCGGGTCGTTCGCCGTCCAGGGCTCGTTCCGCACGGACGTGGTCGCCGACGCGCTGCGGCTCACCCGGGAGCTGATCGACGTCGGACCGCAGCCGTTCACCGTCGACGAGATCGCCGACGCGGTGAACTTCTTCGCCGGCGTATCGCCCCTGCGCTACGCCACGGCCGACGGGGTTGCCGACCAAGCCGCGATCCAGGTGCTGAACGGGCTTCCGGACGGCTACATCGACCACAGCCTCGACCTGCTCCGAGCCGTCACTCCGACTTCGGCCACGGCGGCGTACGAGTCCCTGGTCCATCTCGACGACCTGAGCCTGGTCGTCGTCGGCGACGCCGAGGCCATCGCCGAACCGCTGCGCGCCGTCGGCTTCACCGACCTGGAGATCGTCACCCGCTGACCGTAGGCTCCTCCCCCGCTCCCGTGAGTGGGGCTCGTGGGCCGAGTACGGTCGAGGGATGCAGTGTCCACAGGATCAGACCGTGTTGCAGATGACCGAACGCCAAGGCGTGGAGATCGACTACTGCCCCACCTGCCGGGGGGTGTGGCTGGATCGGGGGGAGCTCGACAAGATCATCGACCGGGCCGGACCGACTCCGGCCTCGCCTCCGCCGGGTGATCCCGGTGCGTACCAGCCTTCGCACGACCCACGCACGGAGAGCGTCGGCTTGCCCCCGGCGCCGTACCAGCAACCCCCGTACCAGCAACCCCCGTACCAGGATCCCCGGTACCAACAGCAGTACGGCCGACCGCGGTACCCGAGCAGCCCGGACAGTCCGGACGAACGCCACGGCTACGACATCCGGTACGGCCAGGACCAGCGTCACGGCGGCAAGCGGCACCGCAAGGAGTCGTTCCTCGGCAACCTCTTCGACTTCTAGCCGGCCGACCCCTCAGGGTCGACCGGCTGAGGTCCGGCCGGTCAGCGGCCGAGGGCGCGAGAGGCGCGCTGCACGGCGGCCTCGGCTTCCTTGGTCTTGGTCTGGTACGCCCCGAGGTCACCGGCCGTCAAGGCCTTCTGGGCGTCGGCGAAGGCGGTCTCGGCCTCGCTCAACGCCTTGACTGCGGCCGGGTTGTCCACCTCACCCGGCGTTCCGCCCTCGTTCGGGTCGGGGTCACTGCCGACTCCGGCGTTGCCCTTGAACACCTGGTCCAGTGCGTCGGTCAGCGTGTCGCCGATGCCGACGGACTGCCCGAACCGGACGACCACGAACCGCAACGCCGGGTAGGACCCGGAGCTGCTCGGACGCTGCGTGTAGACCGGCGTCACGTAGAGCAGACCACCGCCGACCGGGAGGGTCAGCAGGTTGCCGAAGGTCGCCGCTGAGGCTCCGTTGTTGACGAACGGTCTCAACCGGCTCGCTACGGTCTCGTTGGTCGTCATGGCGTTGAAGGACTGCCCCGGGCCGTCGATCTGGGACGTGTCCGACATGGTCAGGATCCGCATCCGGCCGTAGTCCGGACTGCTGGCGTCGGCGTTCACGGCCATGTACGCGGCCAGGTTCTGCCGACCCTTGGGTACGAATGACGTGGTCAGCGAGAACAGCGGGTTCTCATCACCCGGCCACTTGACCGAGAGGTAGAACGGCGACTCGAGCGAGTTCGTCGTCGCCCCGGTGACCGGGTCCTTCGGGATCTCCCACAGGCTGGACTGCTGGTACCAGTTGTCGGGATCGGTCTGGTGGTAGCGGGCCAGGATCTGGCGTTGGACCTTGAAGTAATCCTGCGGGTAGCGCAGGTGGTCGAGCAGCTCGCCCGGGATGGAGTCCTTGGCCTGCACGACGCCCGGGAAGACCTTCTCCCACGTCTTGAGCACCGGATCCGAGGTGTCCCACTCGTAGAGCTTGACCGAGCCGTCGTACGCGTCGACCACGGCTTTGACCGAGTTGCGCATGTAGTTGATGTCGTCCTGCGGCTGAGCCACCACGGTGCCACCGACGACGGTCTGCGAGTCCGACGTCACGTCGTTCAGGTTGACCCGCTGGCTGTAGGGGTAGGAGTTCGAGGTCGTGTAGCCGTCCACGATCCAGACGATGCGGCCCTCGACGATGGCCGGGTAGGCGTCGCCGTCGACCTTGAGCCACGGCGCCGCCGCCTGCACGCGCATCCGCGGGGTGCGGTCGTAGATGATCTTCGAGGCCGAGTTGACCCGCTCCGACAGCAACAGGTTCACATCGGCGAACTTGGCGGCGTAGAGCAGCCGGTTCCAGAGGTTGCCGATCGGCACACCGCCCTTGCCGGTGTAGGTGTAGGTCCGCGGGTTGCCGTTCTCGCCACCACCAGGGGTGTCCAGCTCGATCGGCGGGGTGCCGGCCGGTGCACCGACCACGGAGTACTGGTCGGGCCGTGAGCCCTGCAGCTCGCCGAAGTAGATCCGCGGCTCAGCCTCGCTGATCTCGCCGGTGGGCGGGATGTCCTTGGCGATCCACTCGGGCTCACCGCCGGACTGGCTGCGGTTGCCGTACGCCGCCACCAAGCCGTAGCCGTGGGTGTAGACGGTCTTCAGGTTGTTCCAGTTCTGGCCCTCGACGCCGGTCACGTTCATCTCACGCACGGCGACGACGGCGTCGGTCTCGGTGCCGTCGATCGTGTAGCGGTCGACGTCCAGGATCTGGGGGAACTTGTAGTAGCCACGAACCTGCTGCAGCTGCTCGTACGCCGGTCCCACCACCGAGGGGTCGATCAGCCGGATGCCCGGCAGCGCCTCGGCGTCGGACTGCAGCTGCCCGGCGGTCGCCGTGGTCTTGGCCGAGTAGTTGGTGACCTCCGAGTTGGCCACCCCGTACGCCGCCCGGGTCGCCTCGATGTTCTTGGCGATGTAGGGCCGCTCCTTGATCGCCTCGCTGGGCTTGACCGAGAAGTACTGCACGGCGCCTGGGTAGACCAGACCGAGCACGATGGCGGAGACGACGAGCAGGATCAGACCGATGGTCGGCACGACCCAGCGCTGCAACACCGCGTTCGCGAAGAAGAGCAGCGCGCAGATACCCGCGATGACCGACAAGATCATCTTGGCGTTCACGGTGGCGTTGGCCGCGGTGTAGCCGATGCCGGTGATCAAACCGGTGGGAGAGTTGGAGATCTCCAGCCCGTACTGGTCGAACCAGTAGCCCGCACCCTTCACGATCACGGCCAGGCCGATCAGGATCGACAGGTGGGCCTGCGCAGCCTTGGTCGCTCCGCGCCGGGGGCTGCCGAACCGGAGCCCGCCGGTCACGTAGTGCACGATGGCGGCGGCGATCGCGCTCAGGCACAAGGCGGCGAAGACGAACGAGAGGGCGAAGCGCCACCACGGATATCCGAAGACGAAGAACCCGATGTCGATGCCGAACTGGGGGTCGTCGATCCCGAACGGGGTCGAGTCCCGCCAGGCCAGGTAGGTGAGCACCTGACCGCTGGCCGCCCCGCCGGCGAAGAGCCCGACCAGCACAGCGACCGCGATGGTGACGACCACGAACCGGGACTCCAACAGCTCGCGGTACCGCTCCAGCAAGGGGCTCGCCGAGCCCTGCCCACGCAGCATGGACCGCAACCGGAAGGCGATGGCCGCGTTGGCGGCGACCGCCGTGGCCATGATCAGGCCGAAGGCGGCGAACAGACCGATCCGGGTCAGCAGCATCTTCGAGAAAACTTGGCTGTAGTCGAAGGACTTGAACCACAGCCGGTCAGTCCAGACGCTGGTGAAGATCGCGAACGCGACCACCAGCACCGCAACGATCACCAACGTGGGCAGAATGGCACTTCGTCGGCCGCCGATACGCAGGCTACTCAACCGTCTTCTCCTCAAAACCAGTTCGTCATCTACAGGTGGGGCAACGACCGGTATCCGTGTGGATCCGTGTCGGTGAATCGGTTTCTCGGGCGTTACCCGAGCGGGAATCAGCCGTTGTGTGAGGTAAGGGTATGCGTTAGCGCCGCAGCCAACCCCGGTACGAGGTCGTCCCCAGCGAGAAGTTGATCGGGTTGTGACACCAGTCTGGCCACGCCGTGGCGGTGTCCGGACCGGTCGACCCCGACCACGACCCGAATTTCCTGACGTTCTGGGTGCACCGCGACGGCGGCTGCGGCAGCCGCCGGATCAGCCGGCAGGTCGGCCTCGTACGCCGCCGGCAGGAAGGTCCGGACCAGGCTGATGGCGCAGCCGAAGACACCCTGGGGCCACTCGATCGCCGACAGGTCACCGACCACGTCGCCGGATGAAGCGAAGGTGTCCTGCTCGACCGCCGTGAGGGCGTCGTCTGCGGTGGGTTGCAACCCGAGCTGCTCAGCGAGGGCGGGTTCGGAAGCGACGAGCACCTCGGTCCTGACCAGCGCGAACAGCCGTGGAACCTGATCCCAGCCGGCCTCGGCGACGTGGTGCTCGAGGTCGATCAAGGCCGCGATCAACGCATCGCGATGGGACGAGAGATCAGCCATCAGCAGGTGGGGACCGGTGACGACGGGTTGGAAGCATCCAGGTTCTGGAGGGCGGCGATGGCGTCGGTCAGGGTGTCGACCTTCACCAGGGTCAGGTCCGTCTTCAGGCCGTCGACCTCATCGCAGTTGTCCGCCGGCACGAGGAAGACCGTGGCTCCGGCCTTCTCGGCCCCGGCGACCTTCTCCTGGATGCCGCCGATCGGTCCCACCTGGCCCTCGGGCGTGATGGACCCGGTCCCGGCGACGTGCCGACCCGCCAGCAGCGCGCCGTCGGTGATCTTGTCGTAGATGGCCAGGGCGAAGACCAGACCCGCGCTGGGGCCACCGATCTGCTGGCCGAAGTCGAAGGAGATCTGGGGCTCGTAGCGGTAGCCCAGGCCGAGCCCGATCCCCACCACGGCCACCCCGGCCTGGGTGCTGGACTCGGCGGTCGTGACGTCGACCTCGGTGGGGACACGCTGGCGGATGACGTCGAACCGGACGAGCTCGTTGACCTTGTGGGCCCTGATGCGCTGGCTCACGGCGTCGGTGTCGGGGGTGTCGATGCCATCGACCGCCACCACGAGATCACCGGGCAGCAACTTCTTGTGCGCCGGTCCGCCGACCGTCACCGAATAGATGGCCGGCATCTCCGTCACGGGTTGCTCATCCGCCCGGAGCGCGGCGACGACGGCGTCGTCCTGAGCAGTCTCCATCATGTCGGCGTCCTCGCTCTCCACCTGCTCCGCTGACTTGCCCGGCGCGTAGACCGTGTCGCGTGGTAGCGCATCGCGGTTCGGCATCCAGTACGCGAGCAGCGCCTGCGGCAGGCTCAACCGACCGTCGGCCGGGGTGACCGATACGATCGTCATGTCGAGCTGACCGGTTGTCGGGAAGGTCTCGATCCCCTGCACCTTGATGATGGGCTCGTTCCCCGCTGACCCGAGCGTGTCCCGGGTGCCGCCCGGACTCCAGCTGATGAACGGCACCGGCACCACCACGAGGAGGACGGCCAAGGCGACGAACACGAACGCGGAGACGAACGCAGTCCAGGTCTGCCGAGTCACGATCCGACCTCGGGGCCGACCGAGTCGTCCGCCAGGCCGACCCAGGCGATGTCGCCGCTGACGAAGTGCTGCTCCTTCCAGATCGGCACCTCCGCCTTCAGCAGGTTGATCAGATGGCTGGAGGCCGCCAGGGCCGCGGCCCGGTGGACCGCCCCGGCCACCACCACCACGGCGAGGTCACCCACCTCGAGATGGCCGACCCGGTGCTGGACCGCGATGGTCAACACGTCGTGGTGCTCAGCGGTACGCCGGGCGCAGTCGGCGAGCACCTGGGTCGCACTGGGGTGTGCCGTGTAGTCCAGGGACGCCACGTCGGCGCCGCTGTCGTGATCCCGGACCACCCCGATGAACACCGCGATGCCGCCGACCCGAGGGTCGGCGACCAGGCCCAGCAACCGGTCGACGCTCAACGGTGTGTCCACGACGCTGGCCTCGCGGACCACCGGCGAAGCCGCCGCTGCCTCCCATGACATGCCGCAAACCCTAGCCGAGCCCACCGACAACCCCGACGATTGCGCTGTCAGCGATAACCCTGCCTGGTTCCCCGACCGGACCAGGGCGCCGCGTACGGTTGGAGGGTCAGCAAACCTCCACGCACCTCAGGAGAAACCATGGCCGAGGACCGGCAGCCAGACTCGGGTGACGAGCCCGGCGACGAGTCGCGTCCCGACTCCGGCAAAGCCTTGCCACCAGAGTCGCCCAACGAGGGCTACCGACTGGGCGGCACCCCGAAGTCCGGCTCACAGCCCGAGCCGCCGAAACCCGGCCCCTCCAACCCGGGCTTCCAGAGCCCGGGCGGCCAGAACCCGATGGAGGCCTTCATGGCCTCGCTGGCCGGCGGTGACACGAATGCGCTGATGGCCCAGCTGCAGAGCGCCTTCGCCATGCTCGGTGGGCAGGGTGGTGGCCTCTTCGGCGGCGCGCCGACCGACCCCGGCTCGGGCGTGAACTGGACCGTGGCCAAGGACACCGCTCGCAAGACCGCCGCCTCCCTGGGCCCAGACCCCACGCCGGATTCGGCCCAGCGCAGCGCCATCTCCGAGGCCGCGTCGATCGCGGAGGTCTGGCTGGACGAGGCCACGACCTTCCCCCGGGTCAGCACCACGGTCGCGGCCTGGAGCCGGGCCGAATGGATCGAGAACACGATGCCGGTCTGGCAGCGGCTGGTCGAGCCGGTCGCCGCGCACATCGCCGACGCGATGGAGGGTGCCCTGGCTCCGGCCGAGGGCGAGGAGTCGCAGCTGCCGCCCGGGATGGCTGGGATGGAGCAGATGCTGCGACCCATGCTGCGCACCTCGGGAGCGAGCATGTTCGGCCTGCAGCTCGGCCAGGGCCTCGGTCGGCTCGCTACCGAGGTGGTCGGTGCGACCGACATCGGTCTGCCGCTGAGCGAACCCGGCCACGTCGCGCTGCTGCCGACCAACATCAAGGCGTTCGGGGAGGGCCTGGAGCAGTCCAGCACCGACGTCACCCTCTATCTCGCCCTCCGCGAATGCGCCCGGCAGCGCCTCTTCGCCGCCGCCGGCTGGCTGCGGGCGCAGATGCTGACCCTGGTCGAGCAGTACGCGAGCGGCATCACCATCGACACCTCAGCGCTGGAACAGGCGGTCAGCCAACTGGATCCGACGAACATGGAGGAGCTCAGCGCCTCCCTCGAGGGTGGGCTTTTCGAGCCCCAGAAGACCCCCGAGCAGCTCGCCACCCTGGCCCGGCTGGAGACCATGCTCGCGTTGGTCGAAGGCTGGGTCGACGACGTGGTCACCCAGGCCACCGCGCCGTGGATGCCCGCGGCGGGCGCCCTCGCCGAGACCGTACGCCGGACGCGCGCGACCGGCGGTCCGGCCGAGGCGACCTTCGCGACCCTGGTCGGGCTGGAGCTCCGACCGCGCCGGATGCGGGACGCGGCGAACCTATGGGCCGCCGTCCGCGACGCCCGTGGGCCCGATGGACGGGATGCGGTGTGGTCCCACCCCGACCTGATCCCCACCTCGGCCGACCTCGACGACCCGCTGGGTTTCGTCGCCGGGGAGAACAAGGCTGCGGCCGGCGAGGACGACTTCGACGCTGCGCTGGCCGAGCTGCTCGACCGAGCCGACGCCACGAAGTCCGAGAACGAGGGGCCCGAGAACGAGGGGCCCGAGAACGAGGGGCCCCAGAGCGAAGGGCCCCAGAACGAAGGGCCCCAGAACGAGAAGCCGGACGAGCAGGGCCCTGACCAGCGCAACTGAGACGGAGCCGCCGCGACTCCAGGTCCGCGCGGCGCAGACCCTGCGGGCCTGGGTCGCGCCCGACGCAGACCAGGAACGACTGCGACTGGCCTACCTCGACCACTTGGCCAGGCACCCGGACGGTTGGGCACGGTCGTGTCCCGGCGCCCACCTGACCGCCAGCACCCTGGTCTGCGCGCCCGCCGCCGGTCTGGTGCTGCTGACCCTGCACGCCAAGATCGGGCGCTGGCTGCAGACCGGCGGCCACCTCGAGGCCGGCGACGTCGACCTCGAGGCCGCTGCCCTGCGCGAGGCGACCGAGGAGAGCGGTCTGCCCGAGCTGCGGCTGGACCCGACTCCCCTGGTGCTGTCGCGGCACGAAGTCGCCTGCGGACCCGTACGGCCCACCTTCCACCTGGACGTGCAGTACCTGGTCCGGGCGCCCGGCGCATCTACCCCGACCTTCGGCGCCGAATCACACGACGTGCAATGGTTCCCCCACGATCAGCTCCCCGACGTCGACGACTCCGTGCTCGCGCTGGTGGCCGCGGCCCGCGTCCGGCTCTCCTGGTGAGCCTGCTCAGCCCCGACCTCACCCCGACCCCCGCACGGCCGCTGCGCCGTTGGACGCCGAAGCGGGTCCTGGTCACCCGCTCCGCGAGCGACTACCCGCACACCGCCGAGATCCTGCGGCGTTGCGAGGCGGCGGGCGTGTCCGACATCGAGCTGTTGGCCAACGACCGGCTGACCGGGCTCCGGTTGGAGACCGAGCGCCAGACGTACGCCGCCGCCAAGAACACCCTGGCTGTGGTCGTGGCGCCGCCCAGCGCGGTGAAGCCCCAGCCCATCCCGCCGAGCGCGGACTGGCGGATCGACCTGGCCAAGGGATGTCCGGCGCACTGCCAGTACTGCTACCTGGCCGGATCGTTGTCGGGCCCGCCGATCACCCGCGTGTACGCCAACCTCGACACGGTCCTGGCCGGCATCGGCACCCACGCGGGCCAGGGCACCGTGACCAGTGGGACGGCTGAGCGCGGGCACGAGGGCACCACCTTCGAGCTGTCCTGCTACACCGACCCGCTCGGCATCGAGCACGTGACCGGTTCGCTGAGTGCAGCCATCCGCCGGGTCGGCGCCGGTGAGTTCGGCGACGGGGTCCAGCTGCGGTTCACGACCAAGTTCGACGACGTGGCCGAGTTGGTCGAGATCGACCACCAACGCCGTACCCGGGTCCGGTTCTCGGTCAACGCCGAGGAGGTCGCCCGCCGCTTCGACGGTGGTACCGCCTCGATGACCCGGCGCCTGGTGGCCCTGCGGTCGATGGCCCTGGCGGGCTATCGCGTGGGTTTGACCATCGCCCCGGTGATGCCGGTCCCCGACTGGGAGCGCGGGTACGGCGAGCTGCTCGACCACGTCGCCGAGGCGGTCCGCGACGTACCCGACCTCGATCTGACCACCGAGATCATCACGCACCGCTTCACCCCGGCCAGCAAGGACGTCCTGCTCGGTTGGTACCCCCAGACCAAGCTCGAGATGGACACCGACCTGCGGACCGAGAAGCGCTCCAAGTTCGGCGGCGTCAAGTACGTCTACCCGCGCGCGACGATGACCCGGATGAAAAGCTGGTTCGGCGAAGCGGTGGCCGACCGGCTGCCCATGGCGCAGCTGCTCTACTGGACCTGAATCACTCCGAGGACGGGTCGGTACCGGTCAGTCGTACCGGGACCCCATGGTGGTGGACCGTCCCGAGGCGTCGTCGGCGTACGGGCTGACCGGGTCTCCACAGCTGCGTGCGCAACTCAGGCATCGCGTTCGACGCTCCACCGGGGGCGAACTCCATGCCGACCTGGCCCAGCAGCCGCTCACCCCCGTGGTCGGTCAGCAGCTGCTCCACGGCCTGGACCTCCTCGACTGGCCAGTAGAGCTGGGTGATGGAGTGCCAGACCACGGTGAGGTCGGTCGGGTCTCCGGCGGCCAGCTGTCCCGGAAGCCAGCTGCGGGCGGCAGCGCGGTCCACCACGACGGGATGCTCGCGAGCGACCGTCAGCGCCCCGGCCAGCCGGGCGTGCCGGTGCAGGTCGAACGGCCAGACGAACGAGGTCAGCAGCAGTGAACCCTCGTCCGTGGTCGGGTCGACCGGGGAGAGGTCGCAGCCGCGGCGCGCCACGATCTCCAGCGGTCCCGGGGTGATCGGGCCTTCGACCGAGTCCAACAGGGCCACCGTGGCGTCGGGCGGCCCCCACGTCCAGTCGTCGCCGCTGAACCGGAAGCGATCCACGAGCAGGTTCAGTCCTGCCGACGCCCCGAGCTCCAACAACCGGATCCGGCGTACGCCCGAGGCCGCAGCCAGATCGAACAGCCCGGCGAGCAACGCAACCGATCGGCCGACCTCGTTGGTCTGCGGGGCGATCTCCAACCCCTCACGGACGCTCGCCAGGTGCTCGGCGATCGTCGTCCGCATCACCGGCCAGGCCAGCTCGGGCGGCTCCGTGCCCCCGAGGCAGGCGTAGAACGGCACCAGCTCAGGCGCCTGGCCCCGCAGCACGAGCCGGAACACCGCGGCCAGCAATCGCAGCTGCAGCGCAGCCCCGTTTGGCGCGTTCTCGTAACCGGCGCACACCTCGCGGACCGGGCCACCGGCCTCCCAGTCGTCAGCCATCCCCCGGATGGCCCAGGCGTAGAGGTGTCGGTCGTCGCCGGCGTGGGCACGAAACCGCTCGGCGAGGGTCTGGCCGGCGTCCCAGGCAAGCATCTAGACCCCCGCCAGCGGGTGACCCGACAGGAGCGCACGGGTCTCCTCCCAGCCCTCGAGCCGGGGATCGAGACGGTTCACGGCCTCCGCGGTCTGCAGACGGTGCCAGTCCGGGGACAGCACGCACCGGTTCCGGCTCGGAGCCGCTGCGACGAGCGCGTCCCGTGAGGCGTCCAGATCAGGCTCGGGGACCCAGGCTGCGGCCGGCAGTGCCAGGCCGACGGCGGCGCAACCCGGGCCGTTGCGCGCCGGGGCGAAGGTGAGGTCAACCCGGTGCAGCACCTTGAACATCTTGGCCAGCACCAGTCCCGGCAGGTCGGGGACGTCCGCCGTGACGCAGACGAGCTCGTCGAAGTCCGCGGCCAGCGAGGCCGCCAGCGTCAGGACGGGCTGGTCGGGCCGCCACAACCCGTCCCCCCAGAGCAGATCCTGGGTCTCGGCCGGCCCGACGATCCCGGCCGTCACCCCCACCAGGTCGGCCAGCACCTCGTAGGTGTCGGCCAGGCAGGTGCGCGCGAACGTGTCGCGATCGATCCCGGGCGGCGTCCCGCCGCCTGCGCTGTATCGGGCCAGCACCAGCGCCACCCGGCGGGGACGTTCGGGTGACCGGACCGGGTCAACGCTCGACATCGTCGACGTCCTCAGCAGCCTCCGCGGGCTCCGTGGGCTCTGCCGGGTGGTTCGGGTCCACACGCAATTGGCCTGCGACGTAGCCCTCGAGGTAGCCCTTGGCCCGGGCGGCGTCCGGATAGGCCTCGACCAGCCGCCAGAAGGCGGCGGAGTGGTCGGCCACCTCGAGATGGGTGAGCTCGTGCAGAAGGACATAGTCGACGACCCAGCTCGGCATCACCTGCAGCCGGTGCGACAGGCGGATCACTCCCGTGCTCGGCGTGCACGAGCCCCACCGGTGCTGCTGGTTGGTCACCCAGACGACGTCGCGGGCTTCGGGCGGATGACCCAGCAACGGGGCCAGGTAGGTCTGCGCGAGCTGACGGGCCCGGTCCTGCAGCTCGGCGTCACCCCGAGGAGCCGCCGAGCGAGCCTCGCGGGCCAGCACCTTCTTGACCATGTCGGCGACGAACATCCGTTCGTCGGCCTTGGACATCCGCTGCGGGATGAGGACGACGATCGTGTCCCGCTCCCGGAAGGCGGTCACCGTACGCCGGCGCCGGTTGCTACGCCGGACCTCGACCTGCGGCACGGGCGGGTCAGGCACCGCTTCTGCACTCATCCCTCCTCCTTCCCGAATCACGCGATCCAACCACGACGTCAACCTACGGCGGCCTCACCGAGCCGTCGGCCCGGCTCCCGGATATCGATAGGAGCGAAATGTAGTGCAGACCAGCCTCAACGCAGGTTTCCACACGGCCGCCACCGGTTGCGCGTCCGGACCGATGTCTCACTCCACAGCCCGGGACACCAGGTGCACACCCCTTCCACATGGTTGTCCACAGGCAGTGGACAGACCGCCGCACGGATTGTTTGACGCCGACCACGGCGACGGCTAGCGTTCCGAGCACGAAACCTCCAGATGGTCGGACGCTCGCAGGGGAAGGCAAGCGCAACCGATGTTCCTGGAGGTTTCGGCTTTTCCGGCGTGGTCCGCGCTCACCCGATCGTGCGCCTGCCGTATATTCAGCGGCGACCAGACGACGCACGGCGCCTTCACAGCCTGCGTGGTCCCGTGGACATGACCAGTTTGCGGACAGATATCGAGCAAGGAGACAGTCATGGCGGAGACGTACAGCGGCGAGTTCTACTGCGTCAAGTGCAAGGAGAAGCGCGAGGCTTCGGGCGACGTGCACGTCAACGACAAGGGCACCCGGATGGCCAAGGCCAAGTGCCCCGTGTGCGGAACCAACCTCAACCGAATCCTCGGCAAGGCCTGAGCCACCCGCAGGCCGTCGTACGACGGTCACCGCGCAGCTTGAGCAGGGACGGTCGACCCCGACCGTCCCTGCTGCACGTCCGAACGGGTCCCGTCGGGGCGACTTCCGCCACTGACCTGTGGATAACCGCCTCGATGGTCGGTCCGAGCCGCCCACCCCACGCACACTGAGGCAGTGACTGCGACCCGGCTCTCCAGCATCCGGCTCCCCCGGCTCGAGCCCCACACGCCGATCCTGGCCCGACAGGCCGAGGAGTGGCAGGTCGGTGTCGACCCGGGTCGGTCGATCCTGGTCCGCAGCGCCGGTCTGCGCAGCCTGGTGGAGCTGTTCGACGGCCGGCATCCGATGTCGCTGCTGAGCCGGCGGGCCCGATCCGCCGGCCTCACCGATCGCGAGCTCCGCGCCACCATCGCGGCGCTGCGGGCCGCCGGGCTCTTGGCCGACGCCGAAACCGACGCGTCGGACGTGCGTACGACGGCTCGGGTCCGGTTGATCGGCGCGGGTCCTCTGGGACGCGACATCGCCACGTTGCTGGTCGGCCACCCGGTCGCGTCGTTGCACGTCTACGACGACGAGCCGCCTCATCCCGGTCTCTACCCGGCCGGCGACCAGCACCCCACCCGGTCGATGGCTCTGTGCGCGACGTTGGCGTCGCGAGCCGGCACTCGGTTGACCAGCGTCAGCCACTGGACCAAGCCCGACGGCACCGCGCTGGATCTGACGATCATCGCGCGGGAGTCGGCCGAGATCGACCGGGGTCTGGCGGACCACCTGATGCGTCAGGACCACCCCCACCTCGTCGTCCGCGGCCACAGCCGGGGGGTGACGGTGGGACCGTTGGTGCTGCCGGGGCAGACGTCCTGCCTGCGCTGCTCCGACCT
Organism: Propionibacteriaceae bacterium; assembly: GCA_036524735.1. GTDB lineage: Bacteria > Actinomycetota > Actinomycetes > Propionibacteriales > Propionibacteriaceae > Microlunatus. The sequence continues at coordinate 42,164 of DATDBS010000132.1, read as the reverse complement.
GACCCGCCGCGACGCCGATCCACATTGGCCCACGGTGCTGGCCCAGCTCATCCGCATCACGGCTCCGGTGCCCGCGAGCCTGGTCGCCTGGGGAGCGGCGGTGGCTGCGGCCCAGGCTCTGGCCTTCCTCGGCGGCGCCCATCCCGAGTGTGCCGGGGCGACCCTGGAAATGGACACCTCGGACTTCGCCATGCGCCTGCGCTCCTGGCCCGCTCATCCCGGATGCGGCTGCGGTTGGGCGACCATTACAGAATGGGGGACATGAACGACGACCGACCCCCGAAGCCTCGTGGAGCCGACAGGGATCCGATGGCTCGCTCGGGGTTTCGCCGCAGCGCCCGGCTGGCTTCGCTGCCGCTGGGCTTCGCGGGCCGGGCGACCCTGGGGCTGGGCAAACGGATCGGGGGCGCACCAGCCGAGCAGGTGAGCGAGCAGCTGCAACAGCGGGCCGCCGAACAGCTGTTCCGGGTGCTCGGGGACCTGAAGGGCGGAGCGATGAAGTTCGGCCAGGCGCTCAGCCTGTTCGAGTCCATGCTGCCCGAGGACGTGGCGGCGCCCTACCGGGCCCAGCTGTCGCGGTTGCAGGACTCCGCTCCGCCGATGCCGACGTCCCGGGTGCACGCCGTGCTGGCCCGTGAGCTGGGTGCGGACTGGAAGTCGCAGTTCGCCGAGTTCAGCCCGATGCCGGCGGCGGCCGCCTCGATCGGCCAGGTCCACAAGGCGGTCTGGGCCGACGGACGGCCGGTGGCGGTCAAGGTGCAGTATCCGGGCGCTGACGAGGCCCTGCGCTCCGACCTGCGACAGATCGGTCGGGTGTCCAAGATGTTCTCGCCGCTGGTCGGCGGAATGGACGTGGGTCCTCTGGTCGACGAGCTGACGGCCCGGGTCAGCGAGGAGCTCGACTACACCCTCGAGGCCGCCGCTCAGCAGCAGGCGGCCGAGGGCTTCGCCGGCAGCCCAGAGTTCGTGGTTCCCCAGGTCCTGGCCTCGACGTCCAAGGTGATGGTCAGCGAGTGGATCGAAGGGAAGCCCCTGTCCTCCGCCGCGGAGCTGCCTGACGAGGAGCGGAACGCCATCGCGCTGCGCTACGTGAGGTTCCTGTTCGCCGGTCCCAGCATGGTCGGCATCCTGCACGCCGACCCGCACCCGGGGAACTTCAAGGTGACCCCGGACGGACGGCTCGGCGTGATCGACTTCGGCCTGGTGGCTCGACTGCCCGAAGGCCTGCCCTCGGCCATGGGTCGCATCCTGCGAATCGCTCAGCACGGCGACGCCCACGAGATGGCCAGCGAGCTCCACGCCGAGGGCTTCGTGGCTTCCGATGTGGACGCCGAGGATCTGCTGGCCTATCTGGCCCCGTTCGTCGAGCCCGCCTCGGTGCCGGAGTTCCAGTTCACCCGGGACTGGATGCGCAACCAGTTCGTCCGGGTCCGGAACCCGCAGGCTTCCGGTGGGGTCGCGATGAAGCTCAACCTGCCGCCCCACTACCTCCTCATCCACCGGGTGTGGCTGGGTGGGCTGGCGGTGCTCGCCCAGCTGAACGCGAAGGCAGCCTTCGGCGGCGTCCTCGAGGAGTTTCTGCCCGGCTACGCCGAACCGGCGGCGTGAGCGAGACCGTACGCCCCACCTGCACCGGGTGCGGCCGCCAGCCATCCGGTGACGACGTGCCCTGGACCTGGAGCGTGGGTGAGGACGGCGTGCTGTGCGAGACCTGCATCCGGGATCACGCCCGCAGCGTCGAGAGCAAGCTCGACCCGCGTTGGTGGTGAGGACCGGCGTACGCCGCCTACGTCGTCAACGCGCAACACAGCTGGGTCTGACCCCGGTGGCTGTGTGTCGGGTTGGCGACGTAGACGGCGTGCCCGGCGCCGTGTTCTGAGGGGTTGGTCATGAGAGGGTCCGGCCGAGCCAGAGACGAAGTGCGTGGAAAACGCGTACGCCTAGGCCCGGCCCGCGACCGGTGTCCTCATTCATGCGGCAGCCTCGCGCCCGTTGCCAGCGGCCTGAGCCGCAGGGACGAACGGATCGGCGACCGGGTGCTTGCGCGGCCGTCCCCGCGGACGCTTCCGCGCCACGACGACGCCGCCGACGAACAGCTCGCCACCCCACACCCCCCATGGCTCGCGCCGGTCGAGAGCGCCGACGAGGCACATCTCCCGGACCGGGCAGTCCAGGCACATGGCCTTGGCCTGCTCGACGTCCGCCGGGGACTCGGCGAAGAACAACTCCGGGTCTGCCACCCGGCAGGGCCACTCGACCGGAGAGGGCTCCAAGACGGAGACGCTCATCAGGTCACCTCCTGCGTGATTCATGTCGGCCAACTTCTGTGCTGATGAGTCCACGCTGCTGCGTGGTGCTCATGGGCTGGGCCGGGAAACACGAAGGCCGTGATTCCCGGTGTTGCTGGGATTCACGGCCCTGGAGGCAGTCGGTGTTTGTCCTACACCGGCGGACTACAGGAAGGTGGTCCCAATCGGGTCGAGAGCTTCTGGAAATCGGTGACGCTGCAACCGTCGACATCGACGATGCGGGCGCCCTGGGCGATCTGATCCGTGCCCTGCCAACCGGCCATGAACGGCGGGATGGTGAGGAAGGACGGGTCGGTCACTCGGGTGGGCACGAAGGCACGGGCGATCAGATGGGTTTCGGGCATGCTGATCCGCTCCGCGTGCTTGGTGGCCGTCAGATAGTTCGTCATGGGAATCCCCTCCTCTCGATCGTGGGTCGTGCTCAGTGGTGAATCTGTTTCGGACCAGGCGTCAGGCACAGCAATTTGCCTCGCACACCGGGTCTGCAAGTCAGACTAAACGAGGGTCTCGGGTGGGTGCAAACACTTTTCCCACACTTTCCCGATTCTTTTTGCGAACCTCACGATCACGGCGTACGCGTCGAACGATCGGCCTCGGCCGCCACGATGGCGAGCACCTGCTCGCCGTACTTGCCGGCCTTGGCCGGACCCAGACCCTGGACCTTGATCAGGTCGCGGTCGTTCGCAGGGCGCGCCTCGGCGATCGCGATCAGGGTCGCGTCGGTGAAGACGCAGTACGCCGGCATGCTCTGGTCCGACGCCTCCTGCTTGCGCCACTCACGCAGCAGCTCCATGGTCCGCTCGTCGAAGGTGGCCGGACAGTCCAGGTGCCGACCGATCTTGCGCTCCGCAGCGTCGGCCAGCGGCCGACCGCAGGAGCGGCAGTGCTGGGACAACACCGAGCCCTTGCTGCGGCTCCGCTTCGCGGCCGGCGCGCCGGGCCCGGACCGGAACGCGTCCGGAAGTACGGCATCCAGGAACCGGGACGGCTTGCGTGAGTTGCCACCCCCGTTCCGGGTCCGCGACCAGGACACCCGCAGCAGGCGACGCGCGCGGGTGACTCCGACGTACAGCAGTCGTCGCTCCTCGCTCACCTGGTCCGGGGTCGAGGCCAGCACGAAGGGCAGCGAACCCTCGTGGACGCCGAGCAGCGCGACGGCGTCCCACTCCAGCCCCTTCGCCGAGTGCAGGGTGGACACCGTCACGCCTTGGGCGGCGGGCACGTGCTGGGCCTCGGCGCGGCGGTCCAGCTCCAACGAGACCGCGGTCAGGGTCAGCGGATCGGGCGTCCCGGCGGTCGACACCGACTCCGTCGCCTGCTGGGCGGTCCGCAGGTCCTCCGCCACGCTGAGCAGGGCGGCGAGGGACTCCCAGCGCTCGCGTACGGCCCCGGCCCCCTCGGGTGGTTTGGTGGTCCAGCCCAACGTGCCGAGCACGGCCTTCATCTGGTCCACGGCGCTCGCCTGCTCCGACTCCCCCATCGCACGGGCCTCGTTGCGCAGGGTGAGCAGGGCCTGGCGGACCTCAGGCCGTTCGTAGAAACGTTCGCCACCGCGTACCAGATAGGGGATCTTGCGATCGGACAGCGCCTGCTCCACCGCTGGTGCTTGGGCGTTGATCCGGAAGAGCACGGCCATCTCGCGGTAGTCGGTGCCGGCGGCGGCCTGGCGGGCCAGCCAGTCGGCGATCCCGGCGGCCTCACCCGCCTCGTCCGGCGCCTCGGCGAACTCCACCGCCGGTCCGGGCGGCAGCTGGGCCTGCAGCGTGACCCCGCTCAGACCCTGGCCGGCGGCCGACGCCATGATCTTGTTCGCCACGCCGACGACCTGCGGGGTCGAGCGGTAGTCGCGGACCAGCTTGATCACGGTCGCCCCGCGATGCCGGCGGGCGAAGTCGGTGAGGAAGGTGGCCTTGGCTCCGGCGAAGGAGTGAATGGTCTGAGCCGGGTCGCCGACCACGCAGATGTCGGACCGGTCCCCGCGCCACAGCGTCAACAGAGCCTCCTGCAGCGGGCTCACGTCCTGGTACTCGTCGACGACGAGGTGGCGGTAGGTCCGACGAATTGTGTCGGCCACCTCCGGGTGCTCCGACATCAGCGCCGCTGCGCAGAGCAGGATGTCCTCGAAGTCAATCCGACCGCGGTCCCGCTTGGCCGTCTCGTAGCCCGTGAACACCCGGGCCACGGTCTCGGCGTCGAACGAGGCGACGGAGCGGTGGTGCTGGGCGGCGAGCCGCGGGTAGTCCTCCGCGCTGACGTTGCTGACCTTCGCCCAGGCGATCTCGGAGACCAGGTCCCGCAGCCGGGCGGTGTCCACGCTGACCCGCAACCGGTGGGCGGACTCGGCGACCAGCGACATCCGGTTGTCCAGCACGTTGGGCAGGTCCCCGCCGTAGACCCGGGGCCAGAAGTACTGCGCCTGCCGCAGGGCTGCGGAGTGGAACGTCCGCGCCTGGACACCGCGGGCGCCGAGCTGCTGCAACCGCCCACGCAACTCTCCGGCCGCACGGGTGGTGAAGGTGACCGCCAGCACCGAGGTCGGGTTGTACGCCCCGGTGGCCACCCCGTACGCGATCCGGTGCGTGATGGCCCGGGTCTTGCCCGTGCCCGCGCCGGCGATGACCGCGACCGGACCGGTCAACGAGGTCGCCACGGCCCGTTGTTCGGGGTCCAGACCGGCGAGCAGGGCCTCGGGGCTGGCGGTGGAGACGAGGGCAGACGACACGGTGGCCACCTTAATCGCCGGCTCCGACGGTCTCCGCTTTTCCAACCGCGTACGCGAACTCCTGCTCGGTCAGACCCAGGGCGGTCTCGCCGGTGATCCGCCGCCCGGTGGGTCGGAATCCGTAACGGCGGTAGCAACGCTCCGCGGTGTCGTTGCCCTCGGTGACCCGCAGCACCACCCGGGACCCGGCGCGGCGCGCGGTCACCCCCACCACCTTGTCGATCAGAGCATGGGCCAGACCGCCTCCCCGAGCCGTCGGGGCGACGTACATCGCCACCAGGTAGACGTCGCCGTCCTGCATCCAGACGCCGGTCACGGTGCCCACCACAGCGCCGTCGGGCCCGCTGGCCAGGTAGGTGTACGCCGTGGCCAACCGCTCCCGCCAGTCCTGCTCGGTGAAGGTGATCTCGCGGGCGTACGACGACCCGTACGCCGTCGGTGCCTCCTGCAGGGCGCGCAGCCGGATCTCGCGGGCCTCGGCCCAGTCACCGGTGCCGGCGGGGCGAATCGCGTAGCTCATGGACCTAGGGTGGCCCGACCCTCTGACAACTCAGGTGGCCGGCGTGGCCACCTCAGGCCATCACCACCGGCTGACCGGTGGACTCCAGCACGCTGAGCCACAGGTCGCCGTCCGGGGCGACCTGGTTGCGCTCGGAGACCACGTGCTTGATGGGGACGTGGATGAACCGGTTGTGGCGGCGTCCGACCACCATGTCCGTACGCCCGGCCATCCCGGCGTGCACGGCCGCCTGGGCCAGCCGGATGCAGTAGACGGAGTCGTGCGGGTTCGCCGGCACGGATCGAATCATGTAACCGGGATCGATGTACTTCAGGGTCAGGGGGCTGCCCTGCTCGGCGAAGTAGTCGGTGATCGAGGACTTGAGGTGCAGACCGATGTCGCTCAGCCGAGTGTTGCCGGACGCGTCGGTGTCGCCTGTCCCGGCCAGGATCTCCTGGCCGGCCCCCTCGGCGACCACGACGACGGCGCTGCCCTGTTCCTTCACGCGTTGGTGGATCGAGCTCAGCAGACCGTTCGCACCGGTCAGTGAGAACGGGACCTCAGGGATCAGCACGAAGTCAGCCTGGTGGGTGGCGAGCGCGGCGTAGCAGGCGATGAAACCGGAGTGCCGCCCCATCAGCTTGACCAACCCGACGCCGCCGACGCCGGCGCGGGCCTCGACCATCGCGGTGCTGATCGACTTGGCCGCCGCACTGAACGCGGTCGTGAAGCCGAAGCTCTGACCGATGAACGGGATGTCGTTGTCGATCGTCTTGGGAATGCCGATCACCCCGATCGGCAGGTCCCGGACCCGCAGCGCCTCGGCGATCTTGGCGGCGCCGTGCATGGAGCCGTCGCCGCCGATGACGAACAACAGGTCGACCCCCCGGGCCAGGAGCTCGTCGACCATCACGTCGGCGTCCTGCGCGCCGCGGGACGTGCCGAGGACCGTGCCGCCCTGTCCGTTGATGCTGTTGACCAGCTCCGGCGTGAGCCGGACCGGCTCGAACCCGCCCCCCGGCACCATTCCGGCGTAGCCGTGCCGGAACCCGGTGATCTCGGTGATGGCGTAGTGCTTGGTCAGCTCCACGACGAGGCCACGGATGACGTCGTTCAGGCCTGGACACAACCCGCCGCAGGTGACGATGCCCACCCGGGTCCTGCCGGGCGGGAAGAAGAGCCGCCGCCGCGGACCGCCGGGCTCGAAGCTGGGGAGCTCGGACGGCGACAGACCGAGGGCACTGAGCTGGGAGACCGTGTCGTGGTAGACCACCCGGTCGTCCTCGTTGACGTAGTGCTCGTTGGTCTGCCGGTCGGCGATGAAGTCCGAGAGCGGTGAGTCGTAGCGAGGCACGCCGAGGCTGGCGACCATCAAGTCGGCACGTTCGGTCATAGCCGTGAGCGTCGCAGCCAGGCGTGTCAGCGATGTGACGAACGCGAAAAGAGTTGGTTGAGCGGCTCCGGAATAGGGCTGGGTGGCGGCGTGGTTGTCAGTGGCGTGACCATGAACTACACGCCGACGAACGAGCGGCCGACGATCTTCACGACCACCTGGTGCGGTTTCTGTGCCCGGCTGAAGTCGCAGCTGAACCGGGCCGGGGTGGACTACGACGAGGTCGACATCGAGACCCATCCCGATGCGGCGGTGGTCGTGGGACAGATCAACAACGGCAACCTGACCGTGCCGACCGTGCTGTTCGGTGACGGCTCCGCGATGACCAACCCGTCCGCCTCTCAGGTGGGCAAGAAGCTGGCCGAGATCGCCTGAGGCCTTGGTCTCACTCTGGGCGGCCGGACCGCCGGTGCGCGTCGTCGTCTTCGACATCGACGGCACCCTGCTCGACTCCGCCGCCGGTATCGTCGCCGGGTTCCAGCACGCACTGCGCAGCATCGGGATCGAGCCGCCGTCGGAGGAGGTCCTACGCTCCGACCTCGGCCCACCGGTCGGATTGCACCTCGCGGCGCTCGGTGTCGACCCTGGCTCCGTACCGGAGGCGGTGGACGCCTACCGCGCCCACTACCGCGAGTTCGGTCTGCAGAGAGCCACGGCGTACGCGGGGGTGGTCGAGGTGCTGCGGTCGCTCGACGGGACCGTGCTCCTCGGTACGGCGACGGCCAAGCGGACCGACACGGCCGAAGCCATCCTGGCCGTGCACGGTCTGGCCGGCTACTTCCAGGTCGTCAACGGCACCGACGAGCTGCGGACCACCAAACCCGACACGATCGCGCACACGCTGGAGCGGTTGAGGCGGCAGACCGGGCAACCCATCAGCCCGGTGGACGTGGTGATGGTCGGTGATCGGCACTCCGACATCTCCGGCGGTCAGGCCTGCGGGGTGCGTACGGTGGGCGTCACCTGGGGTTACGGCAGCCGGACCGAGCTGGTCGAAGCCGCCCCCGACGCCCTGATCGATCACCCCGGAGAGCTGTTGACCCTGCTCGGCCGCTGAGCCGGACGGGTCCGCGGTCGCGCGCTCACGATTTCTGTCAGCGGGCCGCCCTAGGGTGGTGCCCGACATGAGCCTGCAGATCCATCGAGCCGAACGCGCCGACCGACTGGTCGACGCGCTGAGCGACATGCTCGCCGCCCCGCTGGACGACCCGTTCGCGACGGAGATCGTGAGCGTTCCGACGCCCGGGGTGGAGCGCTGGCTGTCCCAGCGGCTCTCCGTCCGTCTCGGTGCCAGTCCTGGCCGGGCGGACGGGGTCTGCGCCGGGGTCGAGTTCCCCTCGTCGGGCCGGCTGATCAACCGCGTGTTGGCCGGCACCGCTCCTACCGAGACCGAACCGGACCCATGGCGCCCGCAGCGGGCGGTCTGGCCGTTGCTCCGGGTCATCGACGCGTGCCGGGGTGAAGCCTGGGCCGACGTGTTGTGGACCTACCTCGGTGCGCGGAGCAACGACGGCCAGGGCGACGTGCGCCGCGGCCGGCGGTGGTCGACCGCCCACCATCTCGCGCAACTGTTCGCCCGGTACGCCGCCACCCGACCGACGATGGTGGAGCACTGGCGGATCGGTCTCGACTTCGACGCTGACGGCCGGCCCCTGCCGAAGGAACGCGCGTGGCAGGCGGAGCTGTGGCGACGGCTCCGCGCCGAGCTGGACGTCCCCGGTCCGGTGGAGCGGCTGGCCGCGGTGCTGCCCCTTGTCGCCGCCGGTCCGGTGACCGACCTGCCGCCGCGGATCTCACTGTTCGGCGCCACCCGCTTCGACCCGGACCACCTCCGGGTGCTGTCGGCCCTGTCCGCCCACCACGACGTCCACCTCTGGCTCCCCCATCCCTCCCCCGACCTGTGGCGGCGTCTCGCCGGCCGGCTGACGAGTGCACCGGTCCCGGTCCGACGGCGGGAGGACCACACCGAGGACGAGGTCCGGCACCGGCTGCTGGCCTACCTCGGGCGCGACACGCGAGAGCTGCAGCTCACCCTGGCCGCGGCCGGGGTCACCGAGGATCACCACCACCCCGACCTCGTCGCTCGACCGTCCACCCTCCTCGGTCGGTTGCAGGGGGAGCTGGCGGCTGACGCCGCCCCGCCGTCGACCTCGGAGCTGCCCGAGCTCGCCTCCGACGACCGGAGCGTGCAGTTCCACGCCTCCCACGGGCCGGACCGACAGGTGGAGGTGCTGCGGGAGCTCCTGGTCGGGCTGCTGGCTGACGACCCGACCCTCGAACCCCGCGACATCATCGTGATGTGTCCCGACATCGAGGCGTACGCCCCCCTGGTGGCGGCCGCCTTCGGGCTCGACACCCCCGAGACCGAGGCCGAGCATCCGGGGCACCGGCTCAGGGTGCGGCTCGCCGACCGCTCGCTGCGACAGACCAACCCCCTGCTGGCCATCGTCGCTCGACTCGTGTCCCTCGCTGAGTCGCGGATGGAGGCCAGCGTGCTCCTCGATCTGTGCGCGGCGCCTCCGGTGGCCCGCAAGTTCGGTTTCCGGGTCGACGACCTCGAGCGGATGCACGACCTGGTGCTGGGCTCTGGGGTGCGCTGGGGTCTGGACGCTGCGCACCGGACCCGGTTCGGGATGGGCGACTTCAGCCAGAACACCTGGGTCGCCGGACTCGAGAGGATGCTGCTCGGGGTGGCGATGGACGAGACCGACGGGCACTTCATCGGCACGACGCTGCCACTGGACGACGTCGACTCCGCTGACGTCGACCTGGTCGGACGGCTGGCGGAGTGCGTCGGCCGGGTGAGTGGATTCATCGAGGCCTGCGGGTCGCGGCGCTCGCTCGGAGCCTGGGTCGAGCTGTTCCAGCAGACGCTCGAGCTGCTGACGGCTGTCTCCGCCACCGACCGTTGGCAGCTCGCCCACGCGTACGCGGAGCTGGGCCGGTTGGCCGAGGACGCCGACGACCAGGTGGCAGGAGCCTCCACCGAGCTGGGGTTGGCGGAGATGTCGGCGCTGCTGGCCGAGACGTTCCGCGGGCGTCCGACCCGGGCGAACTTCCGGACCGGAACGCTGACGATGTGCACGATGATGCCGATGCGCTCGGTCCCTCACCGGGTCGTGTGCCTGCTCGGGCTGGACGACGGCATCTTCCCGCGGCCAGCTCGGCTCGACGGGGACGACATCACCGAGACCGACCCATGGGTGGGCGACCGGAACGTGCGCAGCGAGGACCGTCAGCTGCTCCTCGACGCGATCATGTCGGCGCAGGAGCGGCTGCTGGTCATCTACGCCGGGATGGACCCTCGCTCGGGCAAACCGACCACCCCGGCGGTCCCGGTCAGCGAGCTGCTGGCCGCACTCGGGCGGACGGTGAGAACGACCGGCGAGGAGACCGTCGCGGAGGTGCTCACGCTCCGGCACCCGTTGCAGCCCTTCGACGGCCGCAACTTCGTGCCGGGCAAGCTGGCGCAAACGGGGGGCGCGTTCAGCTTCGACCGGGCGTCCCTACGCGGCGTGCAGGTGGCGACGCGACCGTCGGTCGTCGATTCGTCGACGGCTCCGGCGTCGGCGTTGGCCCCGCTGCGGGCGGACTGGACGCCGACCCTGGCCGATCTGCTGCGTTTCCTCGGCCATCCCCTCCGCGCCCTGCTGCGGGACCGGGCCGGGCTGTCGAACTGGCGCGAGGAGGACACCGACGAACAGATCCCCGTCGACCTGAACGGGTTGGAGCGCTGGCAGATCGGCGACCGGCTGCTGCGTCAACACCTCCAGGGCCAACCGCTGGACACCCTGGTCGGCGCGGAGTGGCGGCGCGGATCGCTACCGCCCCGGGTGTTCGGGCAACGAACCATCGCCGGCGTCCACCAGGGCGTGGCCGACCTGGCCGCGGCCGCATCGCCGTACCTGGTCGGGCCGCCGGAGCGGTACGACGTCGTCGTGAACCTGGGCACGGAGCGCCTGACCGGAAGCGTGCCGCGCGTCTTCGGCGAGGCCGTCGTCCGGGTCGGATACTCCCGGCTGGCCGCCAAGGCTCGGCTCCAGTCGTGGGTCGAGCTGCTCGCCTTGACCGCATCACACCCGGGCCGCGACTGGCGCGCCGTGACGATCGGCACCGGTGGACAGTCCGTGCTCGGACCGGTGCCCAGCACCTGGGCCCGGGCGGTGCTCGCCGACCTGGTGGATCTGCAGCGGACCGGTCTGGTCGAGCCCATCCCGTTCGCGCCCAAGACCTCGGCGGAGTACGCGCGCATCGCTCGCCTCGAGCGCCCCATGGAGCCGTTCCTGAAGAGCCTGGGCAAGACCTGGGACTCCGAACGCGACGAGACCTACGAACAGTTCTTCGGCGCCAAGGTCACCCTGGCGACGTTGATGGCCCAGCCGTCGGTGCCCAGCGAGGTCCGCGGCACCTTCGGAGAGCCGAGCCGGTTCGGCACGCTGGCCAGGCGCGTCTTCCAGCTGCTGATGACCAGTGAGGAGCTCACGTGAGCGCGTCCGCCGCCGAGCCGGGGCCGCCCGCGACGGAGCGCCGTGAGTTCGCTCTCGAAGGACCGCTACCCACCGGAACCACCGTGTTGGAGGCCAGTGCCGGCACCGGGAAGACCTACACGATCGCCGCGCTGGCCGCCCGCTACGTGGCCGAAGGGGTGGCCGAGCTCGGTCAGCTGATGCTGGTCACCTTCGGTCGGATGGCGACCAACGAGCTGCGTTCCCGGGTGCACGATCGCCTGGTCGACCTGGAGGCCCGGATGGCGGAGGCCCGCGCCGGACTCCCCCACCCGCGGCCGCTGGACGGGCTGGAGACCCTGCTCATCCGTGGTGCGGCACCGGGCATCGACACAGCCGAGCTCGCCACGCGGCACCTGCGGATCACCCGGGCGCTGGCCGACTTCGACGCCGCGACCATCGCCACCACCCACGAGTTCTGCCTGCAGATGCTCGACGGTCTCGGGGTGCTCGGTGACCGGGAACCTCAAGCCGTCTTCGTCGAACAGGTCCGCGACCTCACCCGGGAGGTGGCGACTGACCTCTATCTGCACCGGTACGCCCCGACCGGACAGCCGCCGGTCGGCCTGGACGAGGCCGTCAAGCTGGCCGAGCGGGCGGTCGACGCGGTCCACACCCGGCTCGTCCCGGCGCCGGAGTCGCGCGACGACCAGTCCGATGCCGCCCAACGGTTCGCCTTCGCGACCGCGGTCCGCGCCGAGGTGACCCGGCGCAAGCGTTCCGGCCGGCTGTTCACCTACGACGACATGCTGACCCGGCTGCGGGACGCTCTGGCTGACCCCCACCACGGCGCGGCCGCGGCCCAACGGCTCCGTGACCGCTATCAGGTGGTGTTGATCGACGAGTTCCAAGACACCGACCCGATCCAGTGGGACATCATCCGGCGCGCGTTCCACGGTGCCACCACCCTGATCCTGATCGGCGACCCCAAGCAGGCCATCTACGCCTTCCGTGGGGCCGACGTGGCGAGCTACCTGGACGCGGTCGAGCAGGCAGAGGTTCTCACGCTGGGCACCAACTGGCGCAGTGATCACGACCTGGTCGAGGCGCTGGACGCGCTGATGGGCGGGGCGGCACTGGGCGACGACAAGATCGTCGTCCGGCCGGTTGCGGCGCACCAACAGCAACGCCGGCTCCGCTCGGCCAGCCGGCCGACCCTGGCTGCGCCGGTGCGGCTGCGCTACCTCCCCCACGAGGTCGACGCGGTCAACGTGCCCGGGGTCCTCACCTTGCGGCCGCGGATCGTGGCCGACCTGGTGGCCGACGTGACCGCCGTACTGGCCTCCGACCTGACCTTGGACCTGGGCGAGGTCTCCGGCCCACGCTGGGTACGACCGTCGGACCTGGCCGTGCTGGTGCGCAAGAACGAGCGCGGTGAGGCGATCCGGGACGCGCTGGTGGCGGCCGGCGTACCGGCGGTGATGCACGGGGCGAGCTCGGTGTTCGCCTCCGAGATGGCCCAGGACTGGCTGACCCTGCTGGCTGCGCTGGAGCAACCGCGACAGCAGTCCGCCCGCCGAGCGTCGCTGACCTGCTTCTTCGGTTGGACCTTCGCCCGCCTCGCCGACGCCGCCGAGGACGACCTGATCAACCTCTCGTTGCGGGTCCGCGGGTGGAGCCGGGTGCTCGCCGGTCGCGGGGTCGCCGCACTGCTGGAGGCGGCGACCACGGACGAGAACGTCACCGAACGGCTCCTCGGGCAGGTCGGCGGGGCGCGCAAGCTGACGGATCTGCGCCATCTGGCCCAGAGCCTGCACGCCGCCATGGTCAGTGGCCAGCTCGGAATCGGTGCCCTGGTCGAGTGGCTCCGCGATCGGATGGCCGAGGCCCAGGGCGCCGGGTCCAGCGACGGCACCCGCCGGCTCGAGACCGACGCCAAGGCTGTCACGATCCTGACCGTGCACCGCAGCAAGGGCCTCGAGTTCCCGATCGTCTACCTGCCGGAGGCGTGGGACCGACACGTCAACCACAAGGACGAGGGCTGGGTGCTGAGCCTGCACGAGCCCCGACTCGGCGAGACCGCACCCGCGGGAGATGACGCGGTCGGCGTACGCGGGGAGTGCGTGCTCGATGTGGGGGGTCGTTCCAGCGAGGGCCGCGCCGCCAGGTTCGCGCAGGACCGCGCCGAGGACGCCGGCGAGGACCTCCGGCTCTGCTACGTCGCCCTGACCCGCGCTCAGTGCCAGGTCGTCGCCTGGTGGGTGCCGTCGTACAACACCCCCTCGTCGGCCTTGCAACGGCTGCTCCACCGGTCGGTCTCGTCCAGCTCCTCGCCCATGCCGACCTACCCCTTGCAGGGTGACCCCTCCGACGCCCGACCGCTCGGACCGGGCTTCGCACTGGAGGTGGTCGAGCGGCGCGTCCCGAGCGTCTGGCAGCCCACCGCGGAGCCCAGCCCAGGACTCACGGCCCGGGTGTTCACCCGACGTCTCGACCTGGATTGGCGACGCACGTCCTACTCGGGGCTGACGGCCGCCGTGCACGGCGTGGACCTCACCACGGCGTCGGTCGGCAGCGAGCCCGAGGTGGTCAAGGAGGACGACGAGTCGGGCGTCCCAACGACCCACCCGACCTCGGGCGGTCCCGCGTTACGGGAGGTGTCCCCGATGGCCGCGCTGCCCATGGGCCCGGACTTCGGTACGGCGGTGCACGCCATCTTCGAGGAGGTCGATGCGGCGGCGGCGGACCTCGCAGGTCAGCTGCACCGGGCTGCCGCCACGGTGGTGGGTCGCACACCGGCCGCCGCGATGACCTCCGACGACCTGGCGGCGGCCATGCTGCCGTCGTTCCTGACCCCGCTCGGGCCCCTGGCCGGGGACCGACGACTGGCCGACATCGCCCGCCGTGACCAGCTGGCCGAGCTCGGTTTCGAGTTCCCGCTCGCGGGCGGGGACGAGCCCGGCCCCGCCATCAACCTGGGCATGGTGGCCCCGTTGCTACGCCAGCACCTGTCCGCCGACGACCCGCTCCGGACCTACCCCGACCTGATCGACCATCCGGCGTTGGCCGAGCAGTCACTACGCGGCTACCTGAACGGGAGCATCGACGCCGTGCTCCGGGTTCGGGACGAGGCCGGCGACCCGACCTACCTGGTCGTGGACTACAAGACCAACTGGCTGGGCAGCTTCGACGGCGAGCCGCTGACGCTCGGGCACTACACCCCTGAGCGGATGGCAGCCGCCATGATGCAGGCGCACTACCCGCTGCAGGCCCTGCTCTATTCCGTGGCCGTGCACCGGATGCTCCGGTGGCGCCAACCCGGTTACGACCCCGACCGACACCTCGGCGGCGTGCTCTACCTCTTCGTCCGCGGCATGGCGGGCCCCGAGACGCCGAGGTTCGACGGAGTCCCGTGCGGGGTGTTCAGCTGGCGGCCCCCGGCTGCCCTGGTCACCGCCCTGTCGGATCTGCTGGACGGGGTGACCCCGTGACCGCGTCTGCGCCGACCCGCGGCTCCGTCGAGGCGGCCCGCGACACCGACCTGTTGCTGGCCCACGGCAGCACCGGCCTGCTGGCCGCGTTCAACACCGCGGGCGCGATCAACGTGGCCGACGTGCGGACGGCGGAGACGGTGGCCCGGATCGCCGGCGAGAGCGACGACCGGGTTCGGCTCGCGCTGGCCCTGACCGTTCGCGCGCTGCGCAACGGGTCGGTGTGCATCGACCTGCTTCGCGTCCACGACACGGTCTTCGACGAGTCCGAGACCGAGATCGACGTCGCCGGTCTCCCCTGGCCCTCCCCGAGCGCGTGGTACGCCGTCTGCGCCGAGAGCGTGCTGGTCGCGAACGGCCCCGAACAGCCCAGCGGTCGACCGTTGCGGTTGGCCTTCGGTCTGCTCTACCTCGAGCGCTACTGGCAGCAGGAGGAGCAGGTACGCCGCGAGCTGCAACACCGACTCGCCGCGGACGCGCCGACCGTGGACACCCAACGGCTCGCCGGAGGTCTGGCCCGGCTCTTTCCAGGAGACGGGCTCGCGGCGGACGAGGTGGACCGGCAGCGGCTCGCCGCGGCGTACAGCGCCCTGGGATGGGTCACGGTGCTGGCCGGGGGGCCGGGAACCGGCAAGACCACCACGGTGGCACGGCTGCTCGCGCTGCTCCGGGACCAACCCGGACCGGCACCGAGAGTCGCGCTGGCGGCCCCCACCGGCAAGGCCGCGGCCCGGCTCGAGGAGGCCGTCCGCTCGGCGTCGGCCGCCCTGCCGACCGCCGATCAGGAACGGCTCGGGGAGATCTCGGCCTCGACCCTGCACCGACTGCTGGGCTGGCTGCCGGGCGCCCGGGCTCGATTCCGCCACGACGCGAACAACCAGCTCCCCCACGA
The DNA here is from genome assembly GCA_036524735.1 of Propionibacteriaceae bacterium. Lineage (GTDB taxonomy): Bacteria > Actinomycetota > Actinomycetes > Propionibacteriales > Propionibacteriaceae > Microlunatus. The sequence continues at coordinate 26,413 of DATDBS010000132.1, read as the reverse complement.
CGTGGTCATCGTGGACGAGATGTCGATGGTCTCCCTCACCTTGATGGCCCGGCTGCTGGAAGCGGTCCGGCCGACGGCCAGGCTGATCCTGGTCGGCGACCCGGATCAGCTGTCCTCCGTCGAGGCCGGAGCCGTGCTGGCCGACATCGTCCGCGCCCCCGGTGACTCCGACGACGCACTCGTCGCTCAGCTGCACCGGCTGGAGGTCGTCGAGGCCGACGTGCCCGGCCCGGTGCACGGGGTGGTCGAGCTGACCCACACCTGGCGCTACGGCGGGGCGATCGACGAGCTGGCCCAGGCGGTGCGCGCCTCCGACGCCGACCGAGTGATGGAGGTCCTGCGCCGGGGCGCCGTCGACGTGCGGTTCACCGAGCTGGAGCTCGACCCGGCCAGCGACGCCCTGGATCCGTCCCGGCTGCGGGATCTGGCCGAGCAGGTGCAGGCAGCCGGTCGGAGCACCTTGACGGCGGCCCGCAGTGGGGACGTGACGGCCGCCCTGGCGGGCCTGGACCAGCACCGCCTCCTGTGCGCGCACCGACGGGGGCCGTACGGGGTCCAGCGCTGGAGCCTGGAGGTCGAGCGTTGGCTGGTCGAGGCCGTTCCCGGGTACGCCGAGGACGGCGAGTGGTACGCGGGCCGGCCCCTGCTGGTCACCAGCAACGACTACGACATGGGTCTCTACAACGGCGACACCGGGGTGATCGTCAACACCGGTGGTGACGTGCGTGCCGCGTTCGCCCGAGGGGCCGAACCCAAGCTCTTCGCACCCGTCCGCCTCGACGCGATCCAGACTGTGCACGCAATGACCGTGCACCGGGCGCAGGGCAGCCAGTTCGGCACGGTGTCCTTCGTGGTGCCACCGCCCGACTCCCCGCTGCTGACCCGGGAGCTGCTCTACACCGCGGTGACCCGAGCCTCGGAACGGGTGCAGGTGTTCGGCTCGGAGGCCGCGATCCGCAAGGCCGTCGAGCGACCGGCCAACCGGGCCAGTGGACTACGAAACCGGCTGGCCCGGCCTCGGTGAGGCCGAACCAGCCGGTTGCTGGATCGTCGGTTGGGCGCGGGTAGCGCCCGCGGGTCAGAGCTTCTTGCTGTCGCTGAGCGAGGACTCGCTGACGTCGACGCCACTGTCGGGCACCGGCATGGTCACGTCAGCCCCGGCCGCGCGGACGGCGTCGTGGGGGGCGTGAGCGTCCACCTCGTTCGCGTGCCGAGCCTGGACGGTCTTGGAGTTCAGCAGCAGGTTGAGCAGGATCGCCGTGATCGCACCGGCGGAGATGCCGGAGTGGAACACGATGCCGACCCCGGTGGGCAGCTGGTTGAACAGCGTGGGCGAGACGGTGGGTAGCAGACCGACACCGACCGAGATCGCGACGACCAGGATGTTCGTGTTGTTGAACTTGACCCGGGTCAGGGTGCGGATGCCACTGGCCGCGACCATGCCGAACAACGCCACCCCGGCGCCACCGAGGACCGCCTGCGGGATGCCCTCGACGATGCCGCCGAGCTTGGGGATGAGCCCGAGCACGATCAGCACGACTCCGGCGAAGGTGGCCACGTAGCGGGAGCGGACCCCGGTCAGGGAGACCAGGCCGACGTTCTGAGCGAACGCGGTGTAGGGGAACGTGTTGAAGATGCCGCCGATGATGGTGGACAGACCGTCGGCGCGCAGGCCGTCGGCCAACTGCTTCGGCCCGACCGGCTTCTCGACGATCTCACCGACGGCGATGATGTCGCCGGTCGTCTCGGTCATGATGACCAGACCGACGATGCACATCGCGATGATCGCACTGACCTCGAAGGTGGGGAACCCGAAGTGGAACGGGGTGCTGACCCCGAACCAGGACTCCTCGGCCGCCCCGCTGAAGTCAGCCATCCCGAACGGGATCGAGATCAAGGTGCCGATGACCAAGCCGGAGAGGATCGACAGCCGCTGGATGGCCGGCGGGGCGAACCGCTCGATGACCAGGATGATGACCAGGGTGAGCAGGGCGAAGATCAACGCCTTGGGTGCTCCGAAGGTCGGACTCGCCGCCCCGCCGCCCGCCCAGCCAGCAGCGACCGACATCAGGGACAGACCGATGATCAAGATGACGGTGCCGGTGACCAAGGGTGGGAAGAACCGCAACAGCTTGGAGAAGACCGGGGCGAGCAACATCATGAACAGGCCGCACGCGATCACCGAGCCGTAGATTGCGGTGACGCCGTACTCGCTGCCGATGGCGATCATCGGTGAAACGGCGGCGAACGTGCAGCCCTGCATCAGCGGCAACCTCACGCCGAAGCGCCAGAAGCCGATCGACTGGATGAGGGTGGCGATACCGGCGACCAGCAGGTCGGCGCTGATCAGGTACGCCAGATCACCGGATTCGAGCTTGCCGGCCTTGATCAACGCGCCGCCGACCACCAGGGGTACGGCTACCGCACCGGCGTACATCGCCAGCACGTGTTGCAGGCCCAGGGGGATCAACCTGGACCAGGGTGGGACCTGGTCCACCGGGTTTTTCTCGGACACGGCCGAATTCGAGGTCATGGGGACTCCTTCTCGCTCGGAATGCGACTGAGCGAGAAATTACGCTGACGCTGTTTCGGCCGCGGACGGTCCACGTTTCAGGTGTGTAAACCGAGTCAGCGACCGGGGAACCAACCGCTAGAGCGGGCCCTTGCCTTCGCGCCAGGCTTGGATCAACCGGGCGGCGATCGAGCTCTCCCCCGGCAGACCCAGCTCGCCGGCGTCGAGCTTGGCGGTCAGCTGATCGCGGGTGAACCAGTCGGCGAAGGCGATCTCGTCGGCGTCCACACAGATGTCGGTGCTCGTCGCGCGGGCGAAGAATCCGAGCATGAGCGAGCGCGGGAAAGGCCACGGCTGGCTGCCGAAGTAGACGACGTCGGAAAGCGTGACGTCGACCTCCTCGCCGATCTCACGGTGGATCGCCTGCTCGAGTGATTCCCCCGCCTCGACGAAACCGGCCAGCACGGAGACCCGGTTGCCCCAGGCCTCCTGACCGCCGAGCAGCAGCCGGTCCTGGCTGTCGACCACCGCCACGATGACCGCAGGATCGGTACGCGGGAAGTGGTCGCGGTCGCATGCGTCGCAATGCCGTGCGAAGCCACCGTTGATGACCCGGGTCACCCCCGCGCACTGCGGGCAGATGGGCTCCATCCGGTGCCAGTGGGCGATGGCTGCGGCGGCCACCGCGATGTCACGCTCGTTGTCCGACAGCTGGGCGCCGACCTCGCGGAGGTCGTGCACCTCACCCTCGGTCAGGGCCTCGACGGCGAAGATCGGCGCCCCGTTGAGCAGACCGAGTAGCCGGTGCCGCTGACTGTCGAACTCCACGAACGGCTTGGTCATCCGCAGCTTGCTGCCGCCGGCGTTGGTGGTGAAGCGGGACTTGTCGTCCAGCTTGAGCAGTTTGGCGTCCGGTGATCGCCACAGCCCGGCGACCCAGTCGCTCGAACCGCGGTGGTGGTCGACCCGGTCGAGGTCACTGGCCGTCGCCCAGTTGATCATCGGATCAGCCTAACCCCCCGAGCAGGCGCTCCAGCTCGGCTCGGCCGGGGAGCCGGGTGGGGCGTACGACCTCGTCGGTGCGGACGTAGTAGAAGACGGCGTCCACCTCCTCCACCGGGATCTGGTTGGCCTCGGCCCAGGCCAGCCGGTAGATCGCCAGCTGCAGGGGGTCCGCGGTGTGGTGCTGATGGGTCTTCCAGTCCACCACCTGGAACCGGGGGGTGGTCCCGGCGTAGATGGCGTCGATCCGACCCCGGATCAGCCGGCCGCCCACCACCATGGCAAACGGAGCCTCCACCGCGTACGGGACCGTCGAGCCGAAACGGCCCGCCGCGAACGCATCACAGAGCTCCCGCAGCTCGGCGTCGTCGTGGGTGCCCGAGTCGGCCCGATCGGGCAGGTCGTCGGGATCGATCAGCTGCTGCTGTCCGAGACTGCCCGTGGGCAGACTGGACCCGAAGTGCCGCTCGACCCACAGGTGGAACCGGGTGCCGAAGCGCGCAGCGCGCGACGGCGGGCGGGGCATCGGTCGGGCCAGCTCAGCCGCGAAGGCATCGGCATCCTCGTTGAGCCGGAGCACCGCGGTCGCGGAGAGCTGCCCGGGCAGGACGACCCGGTGCTCACCGGAGCGGGACTCGACGAGCTCGGTGACGAGCCGGTCGATGTCGGCGTCCCAGCCCGCGACCAGGTCCTCACCGTCCAACAGCAGCGGGTCCGCGGCCGGGTCCTCGTAACTGCCGGTCTCAGTTTGCCGGCGCTGCGCCCGCTGGACGAGCCGCGCCGCCTCGAGACGGCGGGCCATCGCGTCCGGGTCCAACGGCTTGGGCCACGGTTGGGGCGCGGCCTGAGCGACCAGTGGGTTCACCGAACCGGGGGGCTCCGCCTCGGCGACCAGCTGACCCTGTCGGGAGGCCTCCTCGACGATCACCCGCAGGTACGTCGAGGCCGTACGCGCACCCGTCAGATCGGCGCGCCAGGAGTGTCCGGACCCGACCAGCAGCTGCTTCGCCCGGGTCACCGCCACGTAAGCCAACCGGTCCTCGGCCAACAGCTGCTGTTCCGAGAGCTGCCTCCTGTAGTCCGTCATGGCGGCACTGCTCGCCTCCGCGAGCTGCGGGATGGACGCCCGATCACCGCGCAGGTCGCCCGGCAGCGCGGCGGGGGTGGTCACCCAGTTGTCGGTGACCCGGTCGCTGGGAAACACCCCCTTCATCAGGGTGGGTAGGAACACGACCTCCCACTCCAGTCCTTTGGCCTTGTGCACCGTCAGCAGCTTGACGGCTTCCCGGTCCGACGGGACGGCCTGCTCGAGCCCGGCACCCTGGTCGATCTCGGCCTGCAGGTAAGCCATCAGCCCGGACAGCGAGGCATCCCCGTCCACGTCCACGTACGCCGCCACCGCATCGAGGAAGGCCCCGAGCTGGTCCCGGCGCGAGGTCCGTTCGAACTCCGCCGTAGCCATCAGCTCGACGTCCAGACCCATGGTGGCGACGATCCGGCGCGCGAGGTCGAGCAGCGGCTCATCACTGTGCCGACGCAGGTACGCCAGCTCGGAGGCCAGCCGTCCGAAGCGTGACCGGGCCGCCGCCGAGTAGTCCGACTCACCGGGGCTCTCGAGCGCGTCGAGCAGGCTGACCACCTCGGTGGGGTCCACGTCGGCCACGGCATCGGCAAGAGCCCCCAGCACCGGGGTGACCGGCTCGAAGTCGGCGTCCTCGTCGGGGTCCAGGGGACGCGACGGGTCCCGGGCGAGCTGCTGAGCGCGCCGGCCGAGCAGCGCGAGGTCCCGGGGGCCGATCTGCCAACGCGGCCCGGTCAGGAGCCGGACCAGATCCGGGTTGGCCGTGACGTCGTCCACCAGCCGCAGGGTCGACGTCACGTCCATCACCTCCGGCAGGTGCAGCAAGCCACCCAGGCCGACGATCTCCACCGGGACCTCGCGGGCGCTCAGCTCGGCGTAGAGCGGAGCGATGTCGGCGTTGCGCCGGGTCAGCACCGCGATGTCGGCCCAGCGCGGTGCCGTCCCGTTGGCTCGGACCTCGACGATCTGGTCCCCGATCCAGCGAACCTCCTCCGGCCAGGTCGTGAACGTCGCCGCCCGGACCTGAGCCGGACCGGCGTCCGGGGGCGGTTTGAGCAGGCCCAGGCCGTCCTCCGCGGCCCCGGGGATCGTGGTCCGAGCCCGGAGGGGCCGGCTCAACACGTTGGCCACATCGAGGATCGTGCTGCCGCTGCGCCGGTTGATGGTCAGCGCGAACTGGCGCCCGGGCCGGTCGTCGGCCCGGCGGAACTCGTCGGCGAACTGCACGATGTTGCTGGCGGCGGCCCCGCGCCAGCCGTAGATGGCCTGGAAGGGATCGCCCACGGCCGTCACCGGGTGGCCCCGCCCCTGGCTCGGGGTCGGACCGGAGAACAGCCCCCGCAGCATGATCGCCTGCGCCGCCGAGGTGTCCTGGTACTCATCCAGCAGCACGACCCGGAACGCGGCACGCAGCATGGTCGAGACCTGCGGCACCTCCGTGACCAGCCGAGCGGCGATGGCCATCTGATCAGCGAACTCGACCAGCCCCAGCCGCAGCTTGAGGGCCTGATAGTCAGCGACCAGGCTGGCCAGCTCCAACCGTTCCTGAGCGGCAATGATGGCCCGCTTCACGTCGGCGTAGACGTTGCCGCGGTTGTTCAGTGGCGCCGACTCCAGCCCGACCAGGAGCTCGCGGGCGTGCCGGTCGAGGTCACGCGGATCGACCAGGTGCTGCTGGAGGTCGGCGTCGAGCTTGAGCACCCGCTCGGTCACGGTGGCCGGACGGAGCCGAGAGATGAACTCGAACGGCCCGGCGGCCGCCTTGACCACCCGCGAGGCGAGTCGGTAGCGGGTCGCCCCACTGATCATGGTCGGGTCCGCCTCGAAACCCAGCCGGAGGCCGTGCTCGGAGACGAGCCGGGCGGCGAAGGCGTCGTAGGTCATGATCAACTGCTCGCCGGACTCGTCCACCCCACGGTCGGCGATGACCCGAGCCTTGAGCAGCGCGTTGCGGACCCGGGCCGACAGCTCGGCCGCGGCCTTGCGGGTGAAGGTCAGCCCGAGCACCTCCTCCGGTCGAACGGCACCGATCCCGACCAACCAGACCACCCGCGCGGCCATCACGGTCGTCTTGCCCGAGCCGGCGCCGGCGATGATCACGCCTGGTTCCAGGGGTGCGGTGATGGCCTCGAGCTGCTGATCGGAGAACGGGATGTCGAGGGCGTCGACCAGGTCACCCGTGGTCCGGAACCGCGCGGTCGGGGCGGGCGGGTTGAGTACGTGGACGGTCACGCCACCACCTGCTGACCTGCGGACTGCGCCGGGCAGCTGCTGCGGAAGGGACAGTAGCGACAGGCCGGGCCGACCCGGGCGTCGAAGCGTTCCGTCCGGATCACCTGCGCTGCCTCGGCGAGTCGACGGTGCACCCAGCTGGGCTGCCGGGCGGCGGCGGCTTCGCCGACCAGGTCCCCGGGTTCGGGCTCGGTCCCGGGCGGGAACGGCACGTCGTCGAGGGAGGCCTGCTGGAACACCTTCGGGTACGAGCCCGCACCGTCGGACTGCCGAAGGTAGACCAGCTCGGCGCCGGCAGGCCGGGCCGACACGCCGGTGACCTCGGCGAACGCGCCCTGCTGGACGGCGAGCTGGTAGACCCCCAGCTGGTCTTGAAGGGCCACGTCCGCCGCGGTGGGGGTCGACTTGGAGGTTTTGAAGTCGACGATCCGGATCCGGCCGTCGGGGTCTCGCTCCACCCGGTCCGCCGTGCCGGTGAGGTGGATCTGCTCGGTGCCGAGGTCGAGCTGGCAGTCGAACGGCACCTCCGTCCCCAACAGCTCCTGGTTGGTCCGCGCCTCCTGCCAGGTCGCGAAGCGCTCCAGGGCCGACTCGGCCTCCACCCGTTCGACCGCGGACAGCCAGTTGGCGTCGAAGTCGAGCTGTCCCCAGACCGACTCGAGGTGGTCGGACAGCTGCCGGGGGTCGACCTCGGCGCGGGCGCCGTGGTCGGCCAGCACGTGGATGACCGAGCCGAAGCTGGCCGCCGTGTTCCGGGACGACTCACCCTGGGCCTTGCGGGAGAGGAACCACTGGCGCGGGCACGCCAGCACCCCGGCGAGCTGGCTCCCCGAGAGCCGGACCGGCGCGTGGGTGGAGACGACCGGCTGCGCCGACTCGCTGAGGGGTCGCATCCCCCACCAGTGGTCCGGGGTGGCGGCCGGCACGAGCCGCCGACCGTCGCGGTCGGTGGCGTCGGCCAGTCGCGCCAACCGGAAAGCGGCCTGCTCCCGCAGGGCCGGCGTCGTCTCCGGGTCGACACTCACACTGCGCAGCTCGCCGACCAGGGCGGCCAGCGAGAGCGGTCGTCGAGGACGCCCGGGTAGCTCCTGCACCTTGGCTCCGAGCTCACTCAGGAAGCGGGAGGGCTGGTCGCCCTCACCCTCGGTGCCGGCCACGGCCGTGACCACCAACCGGGAGCTCGCCCGGGTGCAGGCCACGTAGAAGAGCCGTCGTTCCTCGGCGATCCGGACGGCCGTGGGCACCATCTCGGAGACGCCCCGGCGACCGAGCCGGTCAGCCTCGAGCAGGGAGCCGCGGCGGCGTACGTCAGGCCAGCTCCCCTCCTGCACCCCGGCGACCACCACGAGCTCCCACTCGAGCCCCTTGGCCCGGTGGGCAGTCAGCACCCGTACGGCTGACCCGCGCAGCTCGGACTCGCGAAGGGTGTCGGCCGGGATCTGCTGACCCTCGACCTCGGCCAGGAACCCCGTCACGCCGCGCAGTCCCGACACCTCCTCGGAGCGGGCCGCGATGTCGAACAGGGCGCAGATCGCGTCGAGGTCACGGTTGGCCCGCCGCCCGACGTCCCCGCCGAGCGCGGCGTCGTGCCGAAGCCGTTCGGGCCACCGGGTGCCGGACCAGACCAGCCACAGCACCTCTTCGGCGGTCGCTCGGTCCCGGACGGCCCGTTCGCACTGGATCAGCAGGTCGGCCAGGGACCGCGCCGCCGCCACCTCGGGCCCGGACCCGCACTCGTCCAAAACCTCGACGTGGCGCAAGGCCAGGGCGACCAGCTCGGCCGACGGCCTCGGCAGCGCCGTGCCCGCCAGCTCCGCCCGCTCGGCGGTCCGGAGCGCCCGGCCCAACCGCCGGGTGCCCATGCTGTCCATCCCGCCCAACGGGGAGGTGAGCAGCAGCTGGGCCTCGTCGGCGCTGATCGTCCGGCCGCGGCTCGCAACCTGGAGGGCGAGCAGCAGGGGGCGGACGGCCGGGTCCACCGAGAGCGGGATCTCGTCGCCGGCGACCTCCACCGGCACCCCCGCCGCGACCAAGGACCGGGTCAGCGCGGGGATCGTGCGTCGGGCGGCCCGGACCAGCACCGCCATCTGGTCCCAGGCCAGGCCGTCGCGCAGGTGCGCGCTGCGCAGGATCTCGGCGATGTGCTCGGCCTCGGCCCCAGCACTGGTGCAGGTGAAGATCTCGACCTTGCCCGGCGGTCGGGCCGGGTCGGCGACCGGCGACCGGAAGGTCTGGAACACCTCCGGCGGCAGGGACCGAGGGATACCGAGCCGGGTGGCCACACTGCGGCTCGCCGCCAGCAGGGTGGTGCCGAAGCGCCGTGTACGCCCGAGTGCGATGACCGCAGCCGGGGCCCCGCCCCGGGTGCGGAACAGTTCCGGGAAGTCGAGGATGCCGCGGGCCTCAGCGCCACGGAAGGCGTAGATCGACTGGTCGGGGTCACCGACGACGATCACCTCCCGGCCGTCTCCCGCGATGGCCTGCAGCAGCCGTACCTGGGAGGGGTCGGTGTCTTGGTACTCGTCGACGAAGACGCAACCGATCTCCCGTCGCAGGGTCTCCACGATGTCGGGCTCCGAGAGCAGGATCCGGCAGCGGTGCACCAGCTCGGCGTAGTCCAGCACACCCTCGGCGTCGAGCACGTCGAGATACTCGTCGAAGAACTGGCCGACGCTGACCCACTCCTCGCGGCCGGCGGCCTCCCCGGCCGCCTTCACGTCGTCCGGGTCCATCCCGAGCTGGCGCGCCTTCGCCAGCACCGCCCGGACCTCGCTCGCGAAGGCGCGGGTCGGGAACGCCCGGGCCAGCGAGTCGGGCCAGTCGGCCCGCCGGGTCTCCAGGCTCCCCTGCAGCGTCTCCCGCACCCTGAAGTCCTGCTCCGGACCGGTCAGCAGCCGCACCGGAGCCCCGAACACGTCCGCCCCGGAGCCGACCCGGTCGGCGAACCGGCGGACCAGGGCGTAGCAGAACGCGTGGAAGGTCATCGCCATCGGCGTGACCACGGTGCGGCCCAGCCGCGCCGCGATCCGCCCCCGGAGGTCGGCCGCCGCCTTGCGCGAGAACGTGAGCACCAGGATGCTGTCCGGGGTCGCCCCGCGATGCTCGATCCGCTCGACCACCGACTCCACGATCGTGGTGGTCTTCCCGGTGCCCGGCCCGGCCAGCACGAGCAGCGGTCCGCCGGAGTGGTCGACCACCGACTGCTGGGACGCGTCGAGGGTGGGCGCGTCGACGCGAGCCTCGTCGGTGCGGATCAGGCGGTACATGTGGAGTATTCGACCAGACCCCACTGACAAGTCCCCGATCCCGGCCGGCTCAGCGGATCGGCCGGTCCTCGCGCACGCCGGCCAGCACTGCGATCACGGCCGCGGCGAGCAGGGCCGTACCGAACATCACGTCACCGAACTCGGCGTAGGGATCGAGATAGACCGTGGTACTGCCGTCCCGCACCAGTGCCGCGTAGGCCAGCACCAGCATGGTCAGCACCGAGTTGGTGAGCACCAGCATGACCCGGGTCGGGCGCGGGAAACGGCGGGACTGGGTGTTGCCCCAGTGCGAGCCGGTCAGCAGGTCCCAGGTCAGACCGAACAGCACCAGGGCCGCCCCGGAGAAACCGAGCACTGCGCCGAGGGGGTCGGAGATGAAGTTCCGGTAGGAGAACAGGCCGGACAAGATGAGGACCCCGGCCAGGGCCACCGCCCGGTTGGCCGTCAACCGGCGACGCACCAGGCAGACCAGCGCGGTCATCACCGCGACGCCGGTGACGATGACGTTGAGGGCGTCCTGGTCCAACGGCGCCGCGGTCACGTCCCTGAGGAAGGCCGTCCGGGCCAAGGCGATCAGCATCACCGCGATGCAGCCCAGCATCAGGGCGCGGCCCCGCTGACCTCGCCGCGCCGCGACGACAGCCAGCACGAGCAGCGCCAGGGCGACGACGATCCGGATGGGGTCGACCGCCTCGCTGACCAGCGGACCCACGTTGAGGGCCACGTTGCTGAGCGGCCCCTGCGGATCCAACGACAGCAGCACCTGGACCACGACCAGCACCACCTGGATCGGCACCAGGATGGCCAGCAGTGCCGCTCCGACCCCGAATCCGACCCGACCCAGCTCGTCGCTCAGCGTCGACACCTCCGGTGGGTCGGGGTGGCTCCGGCCGATCCGCAGGAGCCCGACGGCGACGCCGGCCAGGGCCACGGCCAGGACGAGCGCCGTGACGTTGGTCGCCCAGCCCCCGGCCACCGCGTCCCGATGGGCCAGCAGCCAGCCGACCTGGGCCAGCCGTGCGGCCAGCACCACCGCCAAGATGACGTACGGCCAGCGCCGGTGGCTGAGTCGTTGCGCGGTCTGCGTGGCCGACACGGTGGCCCGGACCGCGATCTCGGCCACGGCCGCACCCGCCAGGGTGGCCGCAGGCAGCGCGAGGGTGCCGAGGATCGCTGCCGTCTGCTGGAGCAGCAACGGGGTGAAGTCGTACCCGAAGGTCCGGCTCGTCTGCTGCGCGTAGACCCCGACCACGGTCGCCGCCCCGACCAGTCCCCAGACGACCACGAACTCCCACCACACGAAGGAGCGCCGCCACCGCACGATCACGAAGACCAGGAGCGCGACCATGGACGCCCCGCCGAGGACCGGCCACACCCACGACCCCGTCAACCCGGGACCGCGTAGCGACCAGGCGCCCATCAGCATCAGGGTGAGGACCAGACCGATCAACCGTCCCCACCACGGTGCGTGCAGGACAGCGGACAAGAAGAGGGCCACCCCGAATCCGAGCAGCACGATCAGCACCCACTCCGCCTGCCGCGGCAGTCCGAGCGTCGACGTGCCACTCACGACCAACGTGGCGCCGCTGCGAATCCGACCGGAGAAAGCGACCGTCAGCGCCGCCAGTCCGAACATCACGTACGCCGCCACGACGATCGCGCGTAGACCGTAGGGCCAGCCGTCGTCGCGAAGCCGGCCGGTGGCGACCGGCTCGGCCAGCGTCTGGGCCACGACGGTCCGCCCGGCGGTGAGCAGCCGTTGCCGGCGTGGTGATCGGACCGGGGCCACCGCCGATTGCTGGGTGGAGGCGGTCATCGGCTCGACCACTCCTCGAACGTCCAGTCCTGGTTGGCGAGCAGGACTCCGTCGGGCAGCACCACGGCCGGCCGTGCCTCGTAGACCACCGTGATGGCCGGGATGGGGCGCTGAGCGAGCACCGTTCCCGCGCGGTCGAACACCTCAGCCGTGCCCGTCCCCCAACCGACTACGTGGTCCGCAGTCAGCGTCAGCATCAGGTACGGCGCGAGCCGCTGCCGGACCATCCCGTCGGCGCCGATCAGCACGGTGGAGTCCTTGGTGGCCACCACGACCCGATCTCCGAGCCCGACCATGGCGGTGACGTTGCCGACCACCGGCCGTAGCCACCGGCGGCTGCCGTCCGCGATGCGTACGCCGTGCACGGTCTGGTCCTGGAGTACCGACACGGTGTCCCCGAGCACCACGGCGCCCTTGCCCAACAGGCTCAGGTGCCAGCGTTCCCGGCCCGAGTCCAGCTCGAGCGCGGTCGTCGTACCGCCGCGGTCCATCACCACGACCACCCCGGACCCGGCCACCGGCGCCAGGTTCACGTCCGCACCCACGTCGTGCACCCAGGTCTGGGTCCCCGTTCCGAGCTCGAGGCGACGGGCCTGCCCGCTCAGGTCCACCAGCACCATCGCGGTGTCGCTGATCCGGACCGGGGCGGCGGGTGCCAGCTCGTCCAGCTCGCGCTGCCACAGCCGTACGCCGGTGTCGCTGTACGCCACCACCTGGCGCAGCGTGGTGGTGACCACGACGACGTTGCCGAAGCCGGTCGTGGTCAAGATCGTGCCGCCGGGATGGACCCGCCACACCGAGGTCCACTCCTGCGACGTCTTCGGGGTGGTGGCCACCAGATCCCCGGGAGAGTAGAGCGTGCGCAGCACCAGTCCCGACGTCGTCCGGACCGGGGCCAGCGGCGCGGTGGTGCCCAGCATTGGACCCTGGCCCAACGTCGGGTCGATGGACACGGTGCTCATCGTCTTCGCCGTCCACGTCTTCGGATCCGCCCAGCTGATCGGCGCGTCGGCCGTGCTGACGGACTCGGGTTCGGGCGCCGCGACCTCGGTGGCCCGGATCCGGACGTCGGCAAAGCTTCGGTCGGTCGCGACCAGACCCCGACCCCGGCACCACGTCCGGGTGACCCCGTCGACCCGCGACTGCGCCCCCGCTTTGTTCGTGTACCGGATCTGCCCGGTCACAGCCAGACAGTCCCCCGGGGCGGTCTGCGCCCGGAACCGGCTCGCGTAGTCCAGCTTCGGACCCGCCGAACCGGCGCTGGTCCAGGACTGCCCGTCGGTCACGTCGGCCGGCAGCTCGAGCAGGGCCGGGCTGTAGAGGTACGCCGCGTCGGCCGAGCTCTCGCCGAGCAGCGTGATGTCGTCGTTCACCCGGTAGACCCGGGTGGTCTGCGGGGTGGCCACCGTGTCGTTCACCAACCCGGTGGTCGTCCGGAGCAGCTGGATGGTGCTGGACTCGTCGGCGACCTCCCCGAGGATGAGGCCACCGAAGGTCGCGTCGGTGCTGAGCAGACCGGAAGGACCCTGCAGGAGGGCGTTCTCGGTGACCTCGACCTTCACATCGGTCCGCAGCTCGCGGGTGGTTTCGACGCGCTGGTAGATCGCCGAGCCGTCGACGGGAAGGTAGCCGGCCGCCGCAGCCAGACTCGTCGGGGTGGTGGCCGACCCCGCGTACGCCCCGACGCCGAGCAGGGAACCCAGCACCGCGAGCACCACCAGCGGGACCCACCACCGGCGTGGGTCGGTCGGCGGAGCCCAGGTGGGGTCGACCGAGGTCGGGTCTACCGAGGTGGGGTCCACGAGGTCGGGATCGACCGGGGGTGCGCCCATCGGGTCGATCGGGAGCGCGGACCAGTCCTGCACCGGGTACGGCGACCACGGCTGCACGGCGGGTACGCCAGCGTGGTCAGCCGGGGTGGACATGGCCGCCATCCTGCCAAAACCGGAGTCCGTGGCGAAGGACCTCGCCGATCAGGCCTCGGCCACGGGTAGGTCGGTGCCGCGATCCACGTCGTTGCCCCGGATCCCGAGCATGAACAAGATCGCGTCCAGGTAGGGCACCGAAACCGTCGTGTCCGCCTGGGCCCGGACCACCGGCTTGGCGTTGAAGGCGATCCCCAATCCGGCTGCGGCCAGCATGTCGAGGTCGTTGGCTCCGTCCCCCACCGCCACGGTCTGGGACAGCGGTACCCCCTGCTGAGCGGCGATGTGGGCCAGTAATCGAGCCTTCTGGGCGCGGTCGACGACCGCGCCGAGCACCTCCCCGGTGAGCACCCCGTCCTCCACCTCGAGCTCGTTCGCGTACGCGTAGTCGAGGTCCAGCTCGGTGCGCAGCCAGTCGGTGAAAGGGGTGAAACCGCCGCTCACGATGGCCACGCAGAAGCCGAGCCGCTTGAGCGTACGCACGAAGGTCCGGGCTCCGGGAGTCAGCCGGATGCGGCGTCGGGCCCGGTCGATCGCTTCCTCGTCCAGCCCCTCGAGGAGCCGCACGCGCTCCCGCAACGAGGCCTCGAAGTCCAGTTCGCCGGCCATGGCCCGGTCGGTGATGGCGGCGACCTGGGGTCGGCAGTCCGCTTCGTCGGCGAGCAGCTCGATCACCTCGTCGGCGATCAGGGTGGAGTCGACGTCCATCACCACCAACCGCTTGGCCCGGCGTTCGAGGCCGTTGACCTGGACGGCGACGTCGATGCCGTGTTGGTGAGCGACCCGGACCAGGGCATGGCCCATGGCCTCCACGTCGCCGGCGATCACGATCAGGTCGTACGCGGTGACCGGCTCCGTGGCCAGCCGGACGATGCGGTCGATGTTGCCTCCGGTCTCGGCGATCGCGTCGGCCACGGCCGCCAGCGCAGACGGGGCGAGGGAGCGACCGAGCACGGTGACCGCGTGTCGGACCAGCTGGGAGCGCCGCGACCGGGACTCGACCCGTTCGAAGTCGATCTTCAGTCCGTGGGTGAAACCCCAGTACAAGACGTCACGGACCAACGTGTCGTCGGTGCCGGCCAGTCGCACGAGCACGTCGAGGGTGAGCCGCTCGCGGACCACCAGCTGCTCCATGTCCTCGAGCACCGCGCCGGCGTCGTCGATCAGGCCGAGCAGGTCGCGCGTCAGCCGGGGTCGGTCGTGTCCGGACACCCGAATCAACAGGGGCAGGTCGGAGCCCTCGTCCACGGTCACAGGGTCATCTCCCAGAGCAGCACTTCGGCCTCAGCATCGGTTCCGGACACCCTCAGCCCGGCCGCGTCGCGCAGGCGCAGCGAGTCCCCGGTGGCCAGGACACCCACCGACTCGACCTCGACCTGGCCGCTGGCCACGTAGAGATGGCCGAGTCCGTCCGCCGGGAGTGGCCGGGAGACGCCTTCGTTCACGTGGGTGGCCCACAGGGTCGAACCGACGCTGGCCAGCGAGACCACCGCGTCCGGGTCGGCACCGGAGGCGACCGGGACCCACTGCCGAGCCAGCGCCGTGAGGTCCAGCTCGCGCTGCTCGTACGAGGGGGCCGCACCGGGTGCGTCCGGCCGGACCCACATCTGCACGAGGTGGACGGGTTCGACCGGCCGCGTCGGGTCGATCCGGTACGCGTCGTTGCGCTCTGCGTGCACGATGCCCGATCCGGCACTCATCCGCTGCGCCAAACCTGGGTAGACCAGCCCGGTATTGCCCTGGGAGTCCTCGTGCACGAGCGATCCGGACAACACCCACGTGATGATCTCCGCGTCGGCGTGCGGATGGTCGTCGTACCCGGGTCCGGGGCGTACGACCTCGTCGTTGCTGACCATCAAAGACCCGAACCCCACGTTGTCGGGGTCGTAGTGCTCGCCGAAGGAGAACAGCTGGTGCGAGGTGACCCGGTCGGTCTGGGTGAGGAACCGCTGCCCGGCCCGATGCAGCTGGATCTGGGGCTCGCTCACGGCCCCAGTATCGCGGGCACGCTCCCCCGTGAACGACCACGCGTGAGTGACGGACCCCGTTTCGCACCGGCTGGCTCGAAACGCGGACGATCTGGCCCGAAATCAGGCCCGTTTCGCACCGACTGGCCTCAAACGCCCAAGGACCAACCCACCCGACAAGAGACCCCTTCGTCTTCGGCGTACGGGGACCCGCAGACTCGCGCGACTACGCTCGCCCCATGCGTGGTCATCCCAAGCCCGACCCGGTCGGCCCGGGGCAGGAGTCGGTGTGGGACTTCCCCCGCCCGCCGGCGATCCGGCACAGCGAGCAGGAGATCACCGTGGTCCTCGGCGGCGAGCAGATCTGCACGACCCGCTCGAGCTGGCTCATCCTCGAGACGTCGCACCCCCCGACCTACTACCTCCCCCAGGACGCGTTCGTCCCGGGCGCGCTCGTTCCTGCCCCCGGCGGCTCGTTCTGCGAGTGGAAGGGCCAGGCGTCCTACCTCGACCTGGTCGGAGGCGAGCGGACGGCGACCCGGGCCGCCTGGTTCTACCCCCGACCGAACGGGCGCTACAGCGAGCTGGCCGACCACATCGCGCTGTACGCCGGCGCCGTCGACTTCTGCACCGTCGACCGCGAGCGGGTCGTCCCCCAGCCGGGTGGGTTCTACGGCGGCTGGGTGACCTCGGCCGTCAGTGGTCCGTTCAAGGGAATCCCGGGCAGCAACGGCTGGTGACGTGGACGACTTCGCCGAGGAGGTGCTCCAGATCGTCGAGCTGATCCCCCCGGGCCGCGTGCTGGCCTACGGCGACGTCGCGGAGCTGCTCGGCCACGGCGGTCCTCGCCAAGTGGGTCAGGTGATGTCCCGTTTCGGCGCCGCCGTGGCGTGGTGGCGGGTGGTGCGGGCCGACGGACGCCCCGTCCGGGGGCTGGAGGACGAGGCCCTGCGCCGGCTGCGTGATGATGACACCCCGCTTCGCGGAGACCGCGTCGACATGGGACGTGCCCGGTTACGGAACGACCCGAGATCGCCGGAACTCGACAACGACGCGCCGTGACCTCAATTGCTTACGGGGTTCACAACGGCAGGTGATTTATGCAAGGCTAGGCCTGCTGTTGCAAGTGATCTGTGTCGTGGTACGTGCTACGCCCCCAGAACTATTGCGTGGGCGTCGAGAAATGTCTTGAGCGTCCGGCAGCAGTCGGAGTCGTGAGGTGCGGCTTCGAATGCGAGATGCTAGGAGATGTTTCATGGCGCAGGGAACCGTTAAGTGGTTCAATGCCGAAAAGGGCTACGGCTTCATTGCCGTGGACGGCGGCGGTCCGGACGTTTTCGTCCATTACAGCGCGATCGAGTCGACGGGTTTTCGGACCCTCGATGAGGGTCAGCGTGTGGAGTTCCAGACCACGCAGGGTCCGAAGGGCCCCCAGGCTGACCAGGTCCACGCGATCTGATTTCCACGACACAGCAGAGCCCTCGTACCTTGCGGTGCGGGGGCTTTGCCGTCGTCGGCGTGCATCGGAACGGGTGACTCCGGCGGAACTGCTTCGGTGACTCTGCTGCCCCCTCCGCCGTCCCCGGCCGCCGGCTCGTCGACGGATGACGTCGTCGCCTGGGTGGGTGAGCATCTCGGTGACCTGACCCTGGAAGGCCGTGACGACCTCCGGGCCGGCGCGTTCCGTGGTGGTCAGAGTGCCGCCGATGCAGCCCTGGCCGGGCTCGACATCGCGGGTTACGCCCGTCACCGCAGCACGGTGCTGCCGGTCGCCCGGCGTGGGGCCAGCCGGATGTCGCCGTACATCCGGCACGGCCTTCTCACGCTGCCCGACGTGTGGTCAGCGGTCACCGACGCACCCTCCTACGACCGGACCCGCTACCGCGACGAGCTCCTGTGGCAGGAGTACGCCCGGCACCTCTACGCCCGGGTGGGTTCGGCCAACGGCCAGGCGCTGCGCAACGAGCAGCCTCGTACGTCCGGGGGTTCCGCTCATGACCCGTGGCCCCAGCAGATGAACTGCATGTCCGCCACCGTCGGTGAGCTGCACGAGGACGGCTGGCTGGTGAACCAGACCCGGATGTGGCTGGCCTCGCAGTGGGCGGTGCGCTCCGGTGCCGACTGGCGTGCGGGTGAGGACGAGATGTTCACCCACCTCCTCGACGGCTCGCGGGCCGCGAACCGGCTCGGTTGGCAGTGGACGGTCGGCACCGGAAGCGGCAAGCCGTACGGCTTCAGCCGCTGGCAGGTCGAGAAGCGGGCCCCGGAGCTGTGCCGCGGCTGCGCTCTGAACCGCCGGTGCCCGATCCAGGAGTGGCCCGAGGCTCAGGTCGGTCCCGGTGTGGACGGGCCGAACCTGAACAAGGCACCCATCCCGGCCGGTCCGTCCGAGGTGAGCGGTGCCGGCGAGGGTGACCAGGTCTGGCTGACGGCGGAATCCCTGGGTGCGGCCGACCCGGCGCTCGCCGCCGACCCCGACCGACCCTGCGTGTTCGTGTTCGACGAGCCCCTGCTCCGTCGGCTCCGGTTGTCGGGCAAACGGCTGATCTTCTTGGCCGAGACCCTCGGTGAGCTTGCGGAGCAGCGCCCGCTTGAGGTCCGTCGAGGATCGGTCTCCGAGGAGCTGGCGGGCCGCTCACTGGCCACGACCTGGGCCCCGGTCCCCGGCTGGTCCCGACAGTCACGGCGGCTGGCGCCGAGCGAGATCCACCCCTGGCCGTGGCTGGTCCGACCCGGTACGGCATCCGTCCGGTCCTTCAGTGCGTGGCGGCGAGACCACCGACGTTAAGAGCTGCCGCCCGGTACGCGACGACGTCAGCGGTACGAAACAGTTCGCGGGGTGGCGGTGAACCGCAAGAACAATCCATATTCGGTTAGTGTGTAAACGACCCTGCGGCGGAATGAGACCCCTTTCATGATCGAGTTCCGGTCGGTGACCAAACGGTTCCCGGACGACACGGTGGCTGTGAACGACTTCAGCTTCACCCTTCCTTCCCACCAGACGACGGTCTTCGTCGGCTCGTCGGGCTGCGGCAAGACGACGTTGTTGCGCATGATCAACCGGATGGTCGAGCCGTCCGCCGGCCAGATCCTGATCGACGGGGTCGACGTGGCCACCCAGGACAAGGTGAAGCTTCGGCGCAGCATCGGCTACGTCCTGCAGTCCTCCGGCCTGCTGCCCCACCGCTCGGTGATCGACAACGTCGCGACGGTGCCGGTGCTCAACGGCGTACCCAAGCCGAAGGCCCGCGAACAGGCGATGGAGCTGCTCGACAAGGTCGGGCTGGACCGGGCGCTGGCCCAGCGCTACCCCCGGCAGCTGTCCGGCGGGCAGCAGCAGCGGGTCGGCGTCGCCCGCGCCCTGGCCAGCGACCCCAACATCTTGTTGATGGACGAGCCCTTCGGCGCGGTGGATCCGATCGTGCGGGCCGATCTGCAGCTCGAGCTCAACCGGTTGCAGCGAGAGCTGGGCAAGACCATCGTGTTCGTCACCCATGACATCGACGAGGCATTCACGCTGGCCGACCAGGTCATCATCTTGAAGAAGGGCGGGGTGATCGCGCAGGCCGGTAGCCCGGCCGAGATCCTCGCCAACCCGGCCGACGAGTTCGTGGCCACGTTCATCGGTGCCGACAAGGGCGGCCGGGACCTGTTCCTGCAGCAGCGCGACGGCGACCGCGGCCTGACCCTGGTGGTCGACTCGGCCGGTCGCCCGGTGGGCGTGCTCGAGGGCGAGAGGGGCGAGCGGGGCGACGACTCCGCGCAACCGGGAGCAGCCGTCTCGTGACGTGGACGTTCGAGAACCTCGACCTGATCGGCGAGCTGACGCTCAACCACGTACGCCTTTCCGTCATCCCCATCATCGCCAGCCTGGTGCTGTCCATCCCGTTCGGCTGGCTCGCCAACCGGAACAAGGTGATGCGCACCGTGGTGATCACCGGCGGCAGCCTGCTCTACACGATCCCTTCCCTGCCGCTGTTCGTGATCCTGCCGCTGATCATCCCGACCCGGGTGCTCGACGAGACCAACCTGATCGTCGCCCTGAGCATCTACGGCGTCGCGATCATGGCCCGGTCGGCCTCGGACGCGCTGGCCTCGGTGGCCGGCCCGACCGTTGATGCCGCCAACGCCATCGGCTTCTCCCCCGCCGGACGCTTCTTCAAGGTCGAGCTGCCGCTGGCCGGACCGGTGCTGCTGGCGGGCATCCGGGTCGTCTCGGTCGGCACCATCGCGATGGTCTCCATCGGGGTCATCATCGGCTCGGCCAACCTGGGTTACCTGTTCCAGAACGGCAAGCAGCGCGGCATCCTCGAGGAGGTCGTGGTCGGCATCGTCATCAGCCTGCTGCTGGCGTTGCTGTTCGACGCGATCCTGGTCGGCATCGGAAAGCTGGTGATGCCCTGGAACACCGGCACCCAGCGGAGGCGCCGCATCCTCGGCGCCCGGATGCCCACCCCGGCCCTCGCCACCAGCGGAGCCACCGGGGGCGAGCGATGAACCTCCTCGGCAGCGCCATCCAGTGGATCTTCGACCCCGCCAACTGGGTCCCCGGTGCGCGCAGCCCGCTCCCCATCCAGGACCGGTTGATCGAGCACCTGACCTACACCGGGATAGCGATCCTGATCGCGGCCGTGATCGCGTTGCCACTCGGCTTCTACATCGGGCACACCGGGAAGGGGCGGGACTTCGTCATCGCCTTCACCGGCTCCATGCGGGCCCTGCCGACGCTGGGTCTGCTGTTCTTCCTGCTGATGGTGTTCGGCTACTTCCTGTCCTACAACACCGCCCCGATCGTCGGTGCGACCATCGCCTTCGTCATCTTGGCCATCCCGTCGATGCTGGCCGGGGCGTACTCCGGTCTGGAGTCGGTGGACCGGCAGACCATCGACGCGGCCCGCGCCAACGGGATGACGGAGTGGCAGATCCTCTTCCAGGTGGAGATCCCGCTCGCTCTGCCCCTGATCGTCGGCGGCGTGCGCGCTGCCGTGCTGCAGGTCATCGCCACGGTGACCATTGCGTCGTACGCCGGTCTCGGCGGCCTGGGGCGAATCCTCACCTCGGGCATCGGGCTCAACAACTACGACCTCATCCTGGGCGGGGCGCTGCTGGTCACCGCCCTCGCCCTCGGGGTCGACGGGCTCTTCGCCCTGCTCCAAAAAGCCACCGCCACGAAAGGTCTGGCGGACCGCAAGTCCTCGAAGCATCACTCAGTCAATCGGTCATCGCGATCGAGCGCGACGGAAAACGCGTAAGACGAAGGGAAGTAGTCCTCATGTTCAAGACCCCCCGCCTAGCCAGGATCGCCGCCGCGGCCCTCGCCCTCGGGCTGGCCACCTCGCTGGCCGCGTGCGGCTCCGGTGACCCGACCGCCCCGGCCGCCCCGTCGTCGGCGGCCGCCGGCAAGATCGTCGTCGGATCCTTCGCCTTCCCGGAGAGCGAGATCCTCGGCGAGATCTACGCCCAGGCCCTCACGGCCAAGGGCGTCGACGTCGAGACCAAGTTCAACATCGGCCCGCGGCAGCAGACCATCCCGGCCCTGCGCGACGGCTCGATCAACCTCAGCCCGGAGTACAACGGCAACCTGCTGGCGTACTACAACGAGAAGTACACCGAGCGTACGACCACCGAGGTGGACGGCGCCCTGACCGCGGCCGTCCAGGGCGACAAGCTCCGGGTCCTGAAGTCGGCGGCCGCCGAGGACAAGGACGCGTACGTCGTCACCCGCAAGACCTCGACCGACAAGGGCGTCTCCGCGATCGGCGACCTGGGCAAGATCGCCCCGTTCAAGCTCGGGGCGAACCCTCAGTTCGGCGAGCTCGGCTACGGCATCCCCGGCCTCAAGGACGTGTACGGCGTGGGCACCAACGCCAAGGACGTCACCTTCGTCCCGATCGAGGACTTCGGCGGACCGGACACGGTCAAGGCCCTGGTCGACGACTCCGTCCAGGTCGCCGACATCTACACCACCTCGCCTGCCCTGGTGGCCGAGGACCTGGTCGTGCTCGAAGACCCGAAGAACATGATCTCCTCGCAGAACATCATCCCGCTGATCGCCGACTCCGCCTACACGGACACGGTGGGCACCACCCTGGACGCGGTCTCCGCGCAGCTGACCACCCCGGATCTCATCGCGCTGCGCGACCGGGTCGAGGGCAAGGAGAAGGCCTCCGCCAACTCTGCGGCCAAGGACTGGCTGACCCAGAAGGGTCTGCTCTGAGCTTGCTGCAGTTCCCCCACGTAACGTGAGAACCCGTCACCTCACCCACCAGATCTGGTGGGTGAGGTGACGGCTTTCTGGGTGGGATCCTCCGATCCGGGATCAGGGCATCGCAAAGGCTCCCCTGCTGCGCGAGGAGTCGTAGGCGGGGATGCCCATGGCCGCGGCAACGTCACTCGGGAGGGTCTCAGCCGACTGGTACGCCGCTGTTCCCTCCCGGAGCCGGTAGTCCCCGGCCGCCTTGTTCTCGAACAACGGATCGGTGCTGCCGTCGAGCCAGGTGCTGTTCTGCTCGTACCCGCGGGCGGCGGCGAAGCTCGCCGAGGTCCGGTACGACGACACCTGCCCGCTGGGATCCCGCCACCAGGCGTAGATCGGGGCCGTGCCGTTGCCCTGGAAGAAGATGTTGTGGTCGACCCGCGTGAACAGGTCTGAGGCACTGGTGTTGGGCGGGGCCGTGCTGACCCGCGGTCCCGCCGCCATCAACGAGTAGTTGTTGCCCGAGACGACGTTGTTGACCACGGTGACGTCCCGCGTGTCCGGACCGACGTCGTAGATACCGTTGACGCCCCGGCTGCGCTGGTCGTCGTACACGTTGATCCCCTGGACGTTGTCGACCAGGGTGTTGTTGTAGACCTTGGTGCTCGCCGAGGCGACGCTGATCCCGAACGAGCTGCCGCTGATCACGTTGCCTGCGATGATCCCCTGGCTGGACACCTCGTAGAAGATCCCGGCGCCCCGGTTGTTCCGGATGGTGTTGTAGATGATCTTGGTGTCACGACAGTTCAGGTCGCACCACAGTCCACCCGCGCTGCCGCCGGTCTCTTCGACGAGGTTGTTGGTCAGGGTGAGACCGACCATGTGGGTGAACTTGGCCGCCGCCTGACCGCAGGAGATCGTGCACTCGAGACCGAAGTTCTCCGTGTTGTTGCGGTAGAACACGCTGCCTTCGACGAAGAAGTCGTTCCGGATGCCCCGTTGAGAGCCGCCGTTGGCACCCAAAGCCGTGTATCCGTTGTAGGCGAAGATCGTCCGGCGCACCCCCGATCCCACCGGTGGGTTGGAGTAGCTGACGCCCGCGGACGCGTTGTAGGCGAAGACGCTGTTCTCGATGACCGTCTTGGATCCTCCGACGTAGACCACGGAGTTGGTCATGTTGTGGAACTCGTTGTCGGCGTAGCGATGGAACCCGACGCCCAGGATGCGGAAGCCGGCGCCCTTGTTGGACAGCACCAAGGCCATCGGCCGGACCGCCACCTCGAGAGTCTTGCTGGCCGGATCGAGTCCGATGTGCATTCGACGCGCGTTCCAGTCGTAGAAGAACGACTTGGGGCCCACGGCACTCAGCGAGTCCACCTGACGGAGCGGGGTCGCGTTGGCGAAGACCATCTGTGGGTCACCCGCCACCGGGTGGGTGGGGTCGGTCATGTCGAAGTGCGCGCACGGGCCGGCGTTGGGGCTTCGTTGCTGCTGGGTCAACGGACGCGAGTAGTACTGGCCATCACAGAAGTTGGGTGTGGACCAGTTCATGGACCACTGGTTCACGCCGTCGGTCTTGGTCCAGGCCGAGGCGGGTTTCAGGTCGGACCCGTTGAACCACGGGGACTCCCCCGGGTAGGCCTGGAAGGTGAGGGCCTTGGTGATGATGCCGTACGTGGTGGGCACCCTGAGGTCGTGGAACCAGTCGCGGTACTGACCCTCCCGCATCACGATCGTGCCGCCGTCCGGGGCCAGCTTGACCGCCTGGTTGATGGTCTTGACCGGCGCGGCCTGCGTGCCCGGGTTGGCGTCGAGGCCTCGGGGGGAGATGAAGATCGCGCCCGCCGGGATGGGGTAGTTGGTCCGGGGAACCGAGTTGCCGGTCTTGTCCAGACCGGTCGGTTGGCTCGGGACCGTGGCGTTGGTGCTGGCTTGCGCCGACGGCACCAGGGCCGTGAGCAGGACGACGGCGAGCAGCGCGAGCAGGGCTATCAGGCGGGTACGGCCGGTCGTGAGGGCGCACGGAACCGACGTCAGGATGGGGAACATCTGAAACACTCCTGGGACAGAGGTGACCCCGAGCGGAAGGATCTACACGCACAGGGCGTCGCCTATGAAGCCCTTGCGTCCCCTTGGTGTTGGTGGTCAGACCGGCCCGACGGCGATCTGGAGCGACTCTTCCCGGACGATGTCCCGTCATCGCGGAGTCTGCTGAACAACCGGTTTGAATTCTACACGTATCAGCGGGTGTGGGGCAGAATAAAAACGTCGACGAGGCGGCCGCCGATCCAGCCAATACTCCCGGCAGGGTGAGACCCACACCTGACAAGGTCCAGCTCAGCCGAAACGAGCCCCGCACCTACGGTGCGGGGCTCGCCCGGAACGCTTCGGACGCGGGTAGCGCCTCAGTACGCGGGTTGGCTCGGGTCGATCTGGCTGACCCAGGCGCTGACCCCGCCGCCGACGTGCACTGCGTCCGACAACCCGGCGCCCTGGACGATCGCGAGGACCTCGGCCGAACGGATCCCGGTCTTGCAGTAGAGGACGACCTGTTTGTCCTGCGGCAGCTGGCCGAGGGCCTCACCGGTCTGGAACTCACCCTTGGGGATCAGGATCGAACCGGGGATCTGGTTGATCTCGCGCTCGACCGTCTCGCGAACGTCGATGAGCACGAAGTCCTTGGCGCCGGCCTCGCGCTCGGTCAGCCACTCCTCCAGCTGCTTGACCCCGACCGTGTGCCCGGCCACGGCCTCGGCTGCCTCGTCGGTGATCCCACCGCAGAAGTCGTCGTAGTCGATCAGCTCGGTGACGGTCGGGTTCTCACCGCAGATGGCGCAGTTCGGGTCCTTGC
Source organism: Propionibacteriaceae bacterium (assembly GCA_036524735.1). GTDB lineage: Bacteria > Actinomycetota > Actinomycetes > Propionibacteriales > Propionibacteriaceae > Microlunatus. The sequence goes on along the minus strand of DATDBS010000132.1, from coordinate 1,565 downwards.
GGATCTTCAGCTGACGCCAGCTCATCTCGAGCGCGTCGTAGATCTGCAGCCGGCCGATCAGCGGGTCGCCGATCCCGGCCAACAGCTTGATGGCCTCGGTGACCTGGACGGAGCCGATCGAGGCGCACAGCACGCCGAGCACGCCACCCTCGGCGCAGCTGGGGACCATGCCCGGGGGCGGCGGCTCGGGGTAGAGGCAGCGGTAGCAGGGACCCTGCTCGGCCCAGAACACACTCGCCTGGCCGTCGAAGCGGTAGATCGAGCCCCACACGTACGGCTTGCCCAGCAGCACGGCCGCGTCGTTGACCAGGTAGCGGGTAGCGAAGTTGTCGGTGCCGTCGACGATCAGGTCGTACTGCGCGAACAGCTCCATCACGTTGTCGTTGTCGAGCCGGATGTCGTGCACGACCACGTTGACCAACGGGTTCGTCTCGGCGATGGACTCCTTCGCCGAGACCGCCTTGGACTTCCCGATGTCGGACTGGCCGTGGATGATCTGGCGCTGCAGGTTCGACTCGTCGACCGTGTCGAACTCGACGATGCCCAGCGTTCCGACGCCGGCGGCGGCGAGGTAGAGCAACGCGGGGCTGCCCAGGCCGCCCGCCCCGATGACCAGGACGCGGGCGTTCTTCAGCCGCTTCTGTCCCTGCATGCCCACGTCGGGGATGATCAGGTGTCGGCTGTAACGGCGTACTTCGTCGATGGTCAGCTCATCGGCGGGTTCCACCAGCGGCGGCAGAGCCACGGTTCCTCCTGCGGTCAAGCCGCGGCGCACGCCGCGACGTCGGTCACTCGATCTTTGCCTGCAACGCCTCGAACCGGACCCCTATTCCGTGATCCGGGACGGTCTGGGCCCACGGGTGGAGGCCGATCTCCTACGACGGGCGGACGTCTGCGCGCTCGACCGCGACCAGGATGGAGTCATGGCCGAGCGCTCCAGCAAGATCCTCCCCGCGATCATCACCGTCGCCGGGCTGGTGGCTCTGGTGGTGGTGCTGGCCGCCGCCGTACCGGCCGTGCTGGAGTACCGACGCACCCGAGCGCTGCAGTCGACGACCACGCAGGCGTACGCGGCGGCGCTGCCCGACTGGGACCGGACGCGCGCCGCCGACTCCGCCCGGCTGACGGCGGTGCTCGGCCCGCCCCGGCTGCGCAGCCAGTCGGTCCGGTGCGTGCTGGAGACCGACGAGGCCGGTCTGATGGTCACGAGCTACCAGCAGGTCTGCTCCATGCGATCGGTCGACGTGTACGCGACCACGGAGGGTTTCGACCAGCTCGCTCGCCGACTCGGGACCCGGCCGCCCACGGGTCAACGCACGGGCGAGTGCGGGCTGCTGCGCAGCTCCTCCGGTGGACGCCGAGAGCTCCAGGTGGTCCTGACCCGGCTGCAGGCGGGCCAGTTCCTTGCCGCTGACGAGCCGGGCGCGCGCAACGAACCGTGCGCCGCGCCGCTGCTGGCGTACGACGGGGGTGCGGTCCGGAGTGGGCCGACCTTCGACCCCGCCGAGATCAGGCCGGACCGATCCTGGGTCACCGTGGTCCACGAGCAACAGTTCCTGAGCCAG
>DATDBS010000131.1:0-9731 GCA_036524735.1 Propionibacteriaceae bacterium | reverse complement strand
GATCTTCAGCAATCTGAACCTGAACGGCCCGACCCCGCCCCGAGTGCAACCGAAGCTGGGTGAGTGGGGCCCGGAGCAGGTCCCCGGTACCAAGCAGAAGAAGCGGATGCGGATCTGGGTGGGGCTCGCCCTGCTGGGGGCGATGATCGCGATCTTCCTGCTCGGCTGGTACGTCTACCACGCCATGACCGGGAGCTGGGGGTTCGGCATCGGCGAGGAGAAGCAGTTCTTCGGCGTGGTCAACCTGGGTGCGCTGACCCTGGGCTGGTCGCGTTGAGCGCCGAGCAGCCCCGCCTGAGCGTGAGCGCGGTCACCGTCATGGTCCGCGACTACGACGAGGCCATCGAGTTCTTCACCCGCAGCCTCGGTTTGCACCTGATCGCCGATCAGCCCCGCGACGGTGACGAGCGATTCGTCGTCGTCGGCGCCGGATCGGGGGCCGACCTACTGCTGGCCCGGGCCGCGACCGCGGAGGAGCGGGACCTGGTGGGTCGCCAAACGGCCGGCCGGGTCGGGTTCATCCTGCGCGCGGCCGACTTCTTCTGCGAACACCGGAGGATGGTCGAGGCCGGGGTCGTCTTCGAGGAGGAGCCGCGCTACGAGTCGTACGGCACAGTCGCCGTTTTCTCGGACCTGTACGGCAACCGGTGGGACCTGATCCAGCCGCACGACTGACCCGACGACTCAGTCGTCGTCGCTCCCCCGGGTGGCGATCTCGCCCGCGGCCTCGGGCCCCTGGTCCAACAGCACCGTGAACGCCTCTGCTCCGGACAGCACGGGCACCTTGAGCTCGACGGCCTTGTCGTACTTGGAGCCGGGCCCCTCTCCGACGACCACGAACGAGGTCTTCTTCGAGACCGAGCCGGCCACCTTGCCGCCCCGCGAGGTGATGGCCTCGGCCGCGCTGTCGCGGGTGAAACCCTCCAACGACCCGGTCACCACGATCGCGTACCCGGCTAAGGTCTGATCGCGCTGTTCCTTCGGCTCGTCGCGCATGACGCAGCCGGCGGCCTTCCACTTCGCGACGATGTCGCGGTGCCAGGGGACGTCGAACCAGTCGATGATCGCCGTCACCAGCGTCGGACCGATGCCTTCGACCGCGCCCAGCTCCTCGGCGGTCGCGCTGGCCAGTGCGTCGATGTCACCGAACGCCGCCGCGACGTCGGGCGCAACGCCCTTACCGATGTGTCGGATCGACAGCGCGACCAGGAACTTGTCCAACGGCCGGGTCTTCGCGACCTCCAGGTTGGCGAGCAGCTTGGCCCCGTTGGCCGACAACTTCCCGTTCTTGGTCGTGAAGAACTCGCTGCGGGCCAGGTCGTCCGCCGTCAGCTCGAACAGGTCCCCCTCGTCGGTGATCAGCCCGGCGTCCAGCAGCGCCTGTCCCGACTGGTAGCCCAGCACCTCGATGTCCAGGGCCTGCCGGCTCGCGAGGTGGAACAGCCGCTCCCGCAGCTGCGCCGGGCAGGATCGCTGGTTCGGGCAGCGAATGTCTGCATCGCCCTCCTTCTGCGGCTTGAGCTCCTGTCCGCAGGCCGGGCAGTGGGTCGGCATCTCGAACGCCCGTTCGGTGCCGTCGCGCAGGTCGACCACCGGTCCGACGATCTCCGGGATCACGTCACCCGCCTTGCGAAGCACGACGGTATCCCCGATCAGCACGCCTTTCCGGACCACCTCGCTGGCGTTGTGCAGCGTCGCCATCCCCACGGTCGAGCCGGCGACCAGCACCGGCTCCATCACCCCGAACGGGGTCACCCGCCCCGTGCGCCCGACGTTGACCTGGATGTCGAGCAGCTTGGTGGTGACCTCCTCGGGTGGGTACTTGAACGCAATGGCCCAGCGCGGCGCCCGGGTCGTCGACCCGAGCTGGTCCTGCACCGCCCGTTCGTCGAGCTTGACCACCACACCGTCGATCTCGTGCTCGACCGCGTGTCGGTGCTCGCCGAAGTGCTCGATGTAGTCCCAGACCTCCGCCAGGGTCGTCACCAGCTTGCGGTGCGGACTGACCGGCAGCCCCCAGCGGTCCAGCGCTGCGTACGCGTCCGAGAGACGGTCGGCGGCGTACCCCTCAAGGGTGCCGATCCCGTGACTGACGAACCCCAGCTTGCGGCTGGCCGTGACCCGAGGGTCCTTCTGCCGCAGGGACCCGGCGGCGGCGTTGCGGGGGTTGGCGAACGGCGCCTTTCCGTCGGCCACCAGCGATTCGTTGAGCAGCGCGAACTCGGCGACCGCGAAGAAGACCTCGCCGCGCACCTCGAGCACGTCAGGGACATCTTCTCCGGTCAGCCGCTCGGGGATGATCTTGATCGTCTTGACGTTGGCCGTCACGTCTTCACCGACCCGACCGTCTCCGCGGGTCGCCGCCCGGATCAACCGGCCATGCTCGTAGACCAGGTCCAAGGCCAGGCCGTCGACCTTCAGCTCACAGAGGTAACCGGACTGCTCCAACCGCTTCTCCCCCAGCTCGCGGACGGCCCGCTGAGCCCATCGGTCCAGCTCGTCCCGGCTGAACGCGTTGTCGAGACTGAGCAGCCGGAGCAGGTGCTCGACGGGCGCGAACGTCGTCGACGGCGGACCGCCGACCTGTTGGGTGGGCGAGTCCGGGGTGCGCAGACTCGGGAAGTCAGCCTCGAGGGAGTTCAGCTCGCGCATCATCGTGTCGAAGGCACCGTCGGAGATCGTCGGCTGGTCGAGCACGTGGTAGCGCCAGCGCGCATCGTTGAGCTGGTCGGTCAGGTCGGCGTGACGCTGAGCGGCCGAAGCCGCCGCCTCGTCACGCTCGATGCCCCCTCCAGCGTCGCTTCGATCGCCTGCCCCTGCTTTGTCTTCAGCCACGTGAGCACATTAACGCCCACCTCTGACAGTTCGGGTTGGACCGACTCGGCCCTACCTCGGGCCCTCGCGGGTGACTGCGAAGGGGGGCGGCGTCGTCGTGCAGGAGACCGGCTTGGCTTCGTGGACGCGTTTGTCGGATCCGGGTGTTAGGTTCACAGCACTTTGCCAGGCACCTCACTTCTGGGAGTCGATTTCATGTCTGCTCGTCCGCTGCGCCGCGGCGCCCGCCTCATCACGGCCGGCCTCCTGCTCGCCCTCCCGCTCGGGCTGCTCACGACGCCCAGCCAGGCTGCACCAACCCCGGCGATCAAGGCGACAGCGACCGTAGACACCCTGTTTCCCGAGGTGGGGAACGCTGGCTACGACGTGCGGCACTACGACATCGCGCTGACCTACCGGGCCACCAACGGTGCCATCGTCGCCAAGACCGTGATCACCGCCAAGGCTGCGAAGAGACTGACGTCGTTCACCCTGGATCTCGAGGGTCTGACCGTCGACCGGGTCCGGGTGGACGGCAAGGCTGCGACCTTCACCCGGTCCAAGAACAAGCTCGTCGTCACGCCCGCCTCGCCGGTGAAGGGGACCTTCACGACGACCGTCGACTACCACGGCGTCCCGACCACCCACATCGATCCCGACGGAGCACCCGACGGATGGATTCCCACCACCGACGGCGCCACGACGCTGAACGAGCCGGTCGGAGCGATGACCTGGTTCCCCAACAACAACACGCCTCGCGACAAGGCCACCTTCGACTTCGCGATCACCGTTCCGTCGGCGCTGGAGGTTGCCTCGAACGGAGTGCTGCGGAGCCAGCAGGAGAGAGGGATGCAGACCACCTGGTCATGGCGGGAGAAGCAGCCGATGGCGACCTACCTGGCCATGATCTCGATCGGCGACTACGACGTCTACTACTCCACGATGAAGCTGCGCAGCGGCAAGACCTTGCCGATCTGGTCCTTCATCGACCCGAGCCTGGGGTCCCTGTCCGACCAGCGGAAGCTCATCCCGGAGGTGATCCGTTTCCAGGAGGCGCGCTACGGGCCGTACCCCTTCGACAGCGCCGGGATCGTGGTCAAACCGATCGAGGTCGGTTACGCCCTCGAGACCCAGGAGCGACCCTTCTTCGACCAGACCCCGGACACCTCGACGATCGTGCACGAGTTCGCCCACCAGTGGTACGGAAACTCGGTCACCCCGAAGGACTGGGGTGACATCTGGCTGAACGAGGGCTTCGCGACCTACGCCGAGTCGGTCTGGGACCAGGCCCACGGAGGTCCGAGCACGGCGGCTACGTTCCAGCAGATCTACGACGCCAACGATGCCGCCTCCAGCCTGTGGACCCCGGCCCCGGCCGACCTCCGGGACCCGGAGTTCCTGTTCGCCGATCCCGTCTACGTGCGGGGCAGCCTGACCCTGGAGGCGCTGCGGATGAGGGTCGGGACCAAGGACCTGAACACCATCCTCAAGCGCTGGGCGCAGGAGAAGAAGGGCAAGACGGTCTCGACCGCCCAGTTCATCGCGTTGTCCGAGCGGGTGTCGGGGAAGAATCTGGACCCGTTCTTCCGCACCTGGCTCTACCGGGCGAGCAAGCCCAAAGGCTACTGACGTCGCGGTCCGACGGATCGTGGCCGATCTGGTGAGCCACGACCTCGTGGCGTCACGGGCGTTCTACGCCGAGGTGCTCGGTCTGGAGCCGGTGATGGATCACGGGTGGATCTCCACGCTCGCCGATCCTGACGACCCTCGGTAGCAGCTCAGTGTGATGACCCACGATGCGACCGCACCCCTGCCGCCCACCATCTCGGTGCAGGTCGACGACGTGGACGCGGCCTATCAGGCCGCCGTACGCCGGGGGGCCGAGATCGTGCACCCGCTCAGTGACGAGGAGTGGGGCGTACGCCGGTTCTTCGTCCGCGATCCCGACGGGAACATCGTCAACGTGCTCAGCCATCCCTGACCGGTGAGCAGGGCTCAGGCGGTGCGCGCAGCACCCAGGTCGCTCGCCCGCAACCGCCAGCAGTAGGAGCAGAACGTCGTCACGCCGCACAGGAACAAGACGCCGAGGAAGACGTGTCCACCCCGCACCTCGGCGAACCCGAGGGTGATCTGCGCCCCGGCGACGAGCACCAGTCCCATCGGGAAGTAGAAGACCCACGACGGCGCCCCGGCCCGCCGCAGCGAGTAGCCGAAGACGGCCGAGAGCACGGACAGGACCAGGACGGCGAAGGCGTTGGTCGCGTGCGCGATGAGCAGCGGCTTGATGTCGTCGAGGTAGCCCGATCCCAATCCGGCCTGACCGATCGCGAAGGCGAGCAGCACGGTCGAGAGGATGCGGAGCTGCTTGAGGTTCACGCGGCCCAGTCTGCCCTAGTGTCGTGGGCCATCCGGACTGCGCCGCTCGGCGTCAGTCCGCGAGCTGCTCGGTCACGATGCCCGCGGCCGTACGCAGGGTCCGCAATGCTCGGACGGCGGCCTCCGGGTTGAACGAGGCCAGGCCGCAGCTCGGCGTCAACACCAGCTGGGAGGCGTACGCCGGGTCCATCCGCAGCGCCCGCAGTGGCCGCAAGGTCCGCTGGGCCACCTCGTCGGGGTTCGTCGACCGATTGGTCGGCAGCGCTCCGAGACCGAGCCACAGTCCCTCGCTCATGGCGGCGCCGATCGCGTCCCACTGCTGGGTCGTCACCAGGTCGAGGTCGAGGGACACCCCGCGTACGCCGGCCTTCCACACGAGCTCGACCGGAGCGTCAGCAGCGCAGCAGTGCACCGCCATCGGCACCTCGCCGGTTGCCGCGAGCCGCTCGACGATCGCCGTGATGGCACTGCTGGCCTCGGGGATGTCGACGTAACGGTGCCGGGAGAACCCGCTCGCGGTCGGCACCGACCCGGCGAGCACGGACGGGAGCAGCGGCTCGTCGAGCTGCAGCACGATCCGGAGGTCCGGCAACCGCCGGCGTACGTCGGCCACCAGCTCACCGATCCCCTCCGTGAGCGACTGGCTGAGGTCACGACGGGCACCGTGGTCGGCGACCACCCGGTCGCCGCGGGGGCGTTCCATCATCGCCGCGAGGGTCCAGGGTCCAGCGACGGAGATCTTGAACAGGCCGGCGTAGCCCTGCGCGATCTCCTCGAGCAGGTCGAGATCGGACCGCATGGTGGCCTTCGCCAACCGGTGCTCCCGGCTCGACGCGTCGGTCAGCCGCCAGCCCGCCGGCTGCAGGTCCACAGCGAGGCCGGAAAGGAACGCGGCCGAGCGTCCGATCAGCTGGGCGTGGGCACCGCGTGCAGGGAGCTCAGGCAGGTACGGCAGCTCGGGGCACTCAGCGAACGCGATCTTCAACGCGTCGGCCATGTCGGTCCCGGGCCACGAACCGACCCCGGTGCTGAGAACGGTCTGCAGCTCACTCACGCGTGCGCGGCCGAGATGGTTGCGCTGCCGACGACGCGCGACCCGTCGTAGAGCACGGCCGCCTGGCCGGCGGCGATACCGGTCGCGGGGGCGTCCAGCACGACCTCGAGCCGGTCGGCGTCGGCGATGATCTCGGCCGGCATCGGGGCTCCGTGGGCCCGTACCTGCACCTCACCACGCCAGGTCCCGGTGGGCCGGTGCGCGGTCCAGGTCGGCTTCAGACCCGAGATCCGGGTGACGGCCAGCGCGTCGCGGGGGCCGACCGTGACCGTGTTGGTGACCGGGGAGATGTCGAGCACGAAGCGTGGCTTGCCGTCCGAAGCCGGGGTGCCCAGTCGCAGACCTCGGCGCTGGCCGATCGTGAACTGGTGCGAACCCGTGTGGGCCCCGACCTTGATGCCCGACTCGTCGACGATGTCACCGGGCCGGTTGCCGAGCTGGGCGTTGAGGAAGCCCGCGGTGTCGCCGTCGGCGACGAAGCAGATGTCGTGGCTGTCCGGCTTGTCGGCCACCGAGAGCCCCCGCCGCTCGGCCTCGGCGCGCACGTCGGACTTCAACGAGTTGCCCAGCGGGAAGTAGGAGCGGCGCAACTGGTCCTGGGTGAGCACCCCGAGCACGTAGGACTGGTCCTTGTCGGGGTCCGCGGCGCGGTGCATGTCCACGAGGTGCTGGCCGTGGTCGAGACGGGCGTAGTGACCGGTGCAGACCGCATCGAACCCGAGCGCGACCGCCCGGTCGAGGACGGCCGAGAACTTGATCTTCTCGTTGCAGCGCAGGCAGGGATTAGGGGTCCGACCGGCCGCGTACTCCGCCACGAAGTCGTCGACGACGTCGGCGGCGAACCGGTCCGAGAGGTCCCAGACGTAGAAGGGGATGTCGAGCAGGTCCGCCGCGCGTCGGGCGTCGTGCGCGTCCTCCTTCGAGCAGCAGCCCCGAGCTCCGGTGCGGAAGGACTGCGGGTTCTTCGAAAGCGCCAGGTGCACACCGGTGACCTCGTGCCCCGCGTCCACCGCCCGCGCGGCAGCAACGGCGGAGTCGACCCCGCCGGACATGGCGGCCAGAACCTTCATGACGTCCTTCCGAGCTGATTGAGCACGCAAATCTACCTGTACGCCGCGGCGGCGCGGGCCCGCGCGACCGCCTCCGGCAGGGCACTCACCAGCGCGCGTACGTCTTGGGCCGTCGAGGTGTGCCCGAGCGAGAAGCGCAGCGCGGACCGCGCCTGATGTTCGGTCCGGCCCATCGCCATCAGCACGTGGCTGGGCTGGGAGACGCCGGCTGAGCACGCCGAACCGGTCGAGCAGTCGACTCCGGCGGCGTCCAGCAGCATCAGGATCGAGTCGGCGATGCACCCCGGGAACTCGAGATTGGTGACCCCGGGCAGCGCAGCCATCGGGTCGTCCGGGCCGTGCACGACGACGTCGGGCACGACTGCGACCACCGCGGCGACGAGGTCGGCCCGCAGCCGGCGTACCCGGTCCTGCTCGGCGGCCAGTCCGGTCACGGCCTCGGTGACGGCGGCTGCGAACCCGGCGACGGCGGCGACGTCGAGGGTTCCGGAGCGCACGTCCCGCTCCTGTCCCCCACCGTGCAGGACCGAGGTGAGGGCCACCTCGCGGCGGGCGAGCAAGGCGCCGACACCGTACGGTCCGCCGAGCTTGTGTCCGGTGAAGGTCATCAGGTCCAGCCCGCTGGCCGTGAAGTCGACGTCGACGTGCCCGACGGCCTGGACGGCGTCACTGTGCGAGACGGCCCCGTGGGCGGCGGCGAGCTCAGCGGCCCGGCGGACAGGTTGGAGGGTGCCGACCTCGTTGTTGCCCCAGATCAGGGACACGACGGCGGTGGCGTCGGTGATCGCTGCCGCCAAGGCGGCGGAGTCCAGTAGACCGGCGCTGTCGACCGGCACGAGTTCGACCACGGCCTGTTCGGACTCACCCAGCCAGTCGACGGAGTCCTGGACGGCGTGGTGCTCGACGGCCGAGATGACGACGCCCCGGCGTACGGCGTCCCGCCGCGACCAGTAGGCGCCCTTGAGCGCGAGGTTGTCCGACTCGGTGCCGCCGGAGGTGAAGATCAGCTCCGCCGGCTTGGCGCCGACCTGAGCCGCGATGGCCTCGCGGGCCTCCTCCACCACACGTCGGGCCGCCCGACCGGACCCGTGCAGCGACGACGCGTTGCCGACGCGGGTCAGCTCGCGGGTCATGGCCTCGACGGCAGCCGGGACCATCGGCGTGGTCGCCGCGTGGTCGAGGTAGGTCCGGGGCACGGGACCAGTGTGCCCCAGGAAGCCACCCGGGCCCGCCGTGATCAGCCCTGGCGCTGCTTGACCTCGGCCGACACCGCGGCGAGCACCGTGTGCAGGTCGCCGACCACGCCGAGATCGGCGAGGGCGAAGATCGGTGCCTCCGGATCCTTGTTGACCGCGACGATGGCCTTGGAGGTCTGCATCCCGGCGCGGTGCTGGATCGCCCCCGAGATGCCGGCGGCGACGTAGAGCTGGGGCGAAACCGTCTTGCCGGTCTGGCCCACCTGGTACGAGTGCGGGTACCAGCCTGAGTCCACGGCCGCCCGGGAGGCGCCGACGGCCCCGCCGAGGGAGTCGGCGAACTCCTCGACCTCGGTGAAGTTGCCACCGGTGCCGCGACCACCGGAGACGACGACGGCCGCCTCGGTGAGCTGCGGCCGACCACTGGCGGCCTTGGGCTCCGAGCTCACGATCCGGGCTCCTTTGGCGGCGTCGGAGATGGAGACCTCGAACGACTCCACGACGGCGGCACCGACCGCTGCCTCCGGGGCCACGGCGTTGGGTTTGACCGTCACCACGGGGGTGCCGTGGGTGACCGCGGCGCGCACGGTGAAGTTGCCGGCGAAGACCGACTGGGTCGTCGTACCGTCGGGGTCGATGTCGGTGGCGTCGGTGATCAGACCCGAGCCGAGCTTGACGGCCAACCGGCCGGCGACCTCCTTGCCCTCCGCCGTCGAGCTGATCAAGATCGCGGCGGCGGACGTCGCAGCGGCGATCTGCGCGAGGGATTCCGCCTTCGGGGCGACCAGGAACGCGGCCACGGCCGGGTCGGTGACGACGAGGACGCGGGTTGCGCCGAACTCGCCGAGCCTGGTCGCCATCTCCCCGACCTCGCCGAAGACCACGGCGACCGGGTCACCCAGACGTCGGGCCAGGGTCAGCAGCTCCAGGGTGGGCTTGGTGACGGTGCCGCCGATCTGCTCGACGACCACGAGTACCTCAGACATGCTCCGTGCTCCTCAGATGTACTTGCCGGCGGACAGGAAGTCGACGAGGGCGGCCGAGCCGGCCCCGTCGTCGTCGGGCACGACGCGGCCCGCTTCTTTGGGTGGCCGGGGCGCCGTCTCGAGCACTTTGGTCCAGGCGGCGTCGAGGCCGACGTCGGCCGGATCCACCCCGATGTCGGCCAAGGTCCAGCTGTCCAGCGGCTTCTTCTTCGCTGCCAGGATGCCCTTCATCGAC
>DATDBS010000130.1:0-4320 GCA_036524735.1 Propionibacteriaceae bacterium | reverse complement strand
CGAGCTGACCTTCCTGGACATCTCCGCCTCCGTCGAGGGTCGGGAGACGACGCTCGAGGTCGTACGCCGCACCGCCGAGACCGTGTTCATCCCGCTCACCGTCGGCGGCGGGGTGGGATCGGTCGACGACGTCGACGTGCTGCTGCGCAACGGAGCCGACAAGGTCGCGATCAACACCGGAGCGATCCGCCGCCCGCAGGTGATCGCCGACATCACCCGACGGTTCGGCAACCAGGTGCTGGTCTTGTCCGTCGACGCCCGCCGCGCCGCCCAGATGCCGTCCGGCTTCGAGGTGACGACCCACGGGGGACGTACGGCGGCGGGGCTGGACGCCGTGGAGTGGGCTCGCCGCGGGGTCGAGCTCGGGGTCGGGGAGATCCTGCTCAACTCGATGGACGCCGACGGAACCACCGGCGGGTTCGACCTCGAGATGATCCGCGCCGTCCGTGCGGTGGTCGACGTACCGCTGATCGCTTCCGGGGGGGCCGGCAAGGTCGAGGACTTCGCACCCGCGGTGGCGGCCGGGGCCGACGCCGTGCTCGCCGCAACGGTCTTCCACTTCGGCACGCTGCGGATCGCCGACGTCAAGGCGGCCATCGCCGCCGCCGGCTTCCCGGTCCGCGCGGCCCTCCCCGTCGGAAGCGGGCGGTGAGCGTGCCGCTCGTCTGGCTTCCGTACGCCGACCGGGCCGAGGCCGAACGGCGACTGGGTCCGCTGCCCGCAGGCATCGAGGTCGACTGCTACCGGGCTGACGGCGACGACTGGCCTGACTCTCTGGCTGAGGTGGAGCTCTACGTCCTGCCGTACATGAAGGGCGCCGAGGTCTTGGACCGCGCCCCGGAGATGTCGAGTCTCAGGGTCATCCAGACGTTGACCGCCGGGGTCGAGAACTTCCTGCCCCACGTGCCCGACGGGGTCACCCTGTGCAATGCGGCCGGCGTCCACGACGCGAGCACGGCCGAGCTCGCCATCGCCTTGATCCTGGCCAGCGGCCGGCACCTCGATGTGTTCGCCCGGAACATGCCCGAGGGCATCTGGGGGAGCGTCTTCGGCACCGCGCTGGCCGACCTGCGGGTGTTGATCGTGGGGTACGGCCGGATCGGTGAGGCGATCGAGCGTCGCCTCGCCGGATTCGAGGTGGCGTCGGTGACCAGGGTCGCGCGCAGACGGCGTGACGGCGAGGTCGTCGTGCACGCGATCGAGGAGCTCGACGCGCTGCTGCCCGAGGCCGACGTGGTCATCCTGATCGCGCCGCACACCCCGGCGACCGAGGGCCTGATCGGGGCTCGTCAGCTCGCCCTGCTGCCGGACGGCGCGTTGCTCGTCAACGTGGCCCGCGGTCCGTTGCTCGACACCGACGCCCTGACCGCCGCGACGGCGACGGGCCGGATCCGGGCCGCACTGGACGTCACCGAACCTGAGCCGCTGCCGCCGGATCACCCGCTCTGGCGTACGCCGGGGGTGCTGATCTCCCCGCACGTCGGCGGCGCGAGCACCGCCTTCTTCCCCCGCATGGATCGCCTGATCGCGGCCCAGCTGCGGCGCTTTGCCAACGGCCACGAACTGGAGAACATCGTCTGATGCCCAAGAACAAGCTCAAGCTCGAGCCGGAACCCGTGGTGGAGCAGGTCTGCGTCTTCTGCCAGATCATCGCCGGCGAGCTGCCCGCCCGCAAGATCTACGAGGACGAGAACGCGCTCGCCTTCCTCGACATCGCCGCGTGGCACCGTGGGCACGCGCTGGTGGTGACCAAGCGGCACGTGCCGGACCTGATCACGGGACCGCCGAGCCTGGTCGAGATCGCGCCGGCCGTCGACCACGTCGCCCGGATGTTGATCCACCGGCTCGCCGCGGACGGGATCAACGTCTTGTCCTCGGCCGGGGAGATCGCGGGTCAGACCGTCTTCCACATGCACATGCACGTCGTCCCGCGCTACGCCGACGAGCCGGGTCTGTCGCGGTTGGTCAACCCGGTCGCCGTCCCGGACGGTGAGCTGAAGTCGGTCTACAAGCAGATCAAGGCGGGCGCGTGAGCGTAGCTCTCGACCAGCGACGGCCGACCCGGGGCCTCGGAGCCCGACGGCTGCTGCTCGAGCTGGTGCCGCCCCTGGTGGTTGCGCTGGTGATCCTGCCGTTCGTCATCGCGTACGGGAGGGTCTGGCCCTGGCGCCCGTCGACGATCGACCTCGAGGTCTACGTCTACGCCGTGAAGGACATGTTGGTCGGGAAGGACATCTTCCTCACCACGACGCCGTTCTGGAAGCTCTACTTCATCTATCCGCCCATTGCGGCGATCTTGATGGTGCCGCTCGCCTTCGGGCCGTACGCGATGTGGCAGGTCATCTGGACCGCTGCGCTCGTGCTGGCTCAGCAGTCGGTGCTGAGGCGGTGCGGGGTGCCCCGCGGGTGGAAGCTCGGGCTGATCGGCGTCGTCGTGGTGCTGGCGGTCGAGCCCATCCGGACCACCCTGGGCTACGGCCAGGTGAACACGTTGCTGATGGCGCTCGTGGTCGCCGACCTGCTGCCGGACCGGCCGGGCGAGCGTCGGCGGATCCCGCGCGGCACGCTGATCGGGCTCGCCGCGGCGATCAAGCTCACCCCGGCCCTGTTCGTGGTCTTCGCCCTGATGATCGGTCGACGACGGCTGGCGATCACGGCCATGGTCAGCTTCGTGGTCTTCACCCTGATCGGGGCCCTGTTCCTGTTCAAGGAGACGGTCTCGTTCTTCGGTGGGCTGTCCGGTGGGGACACCCGTACGGCCTCCCCGCTCTACACCGGCAACCAGTCCCTGCTCGGGGTCTTCTTCCGCCTCGGTGACTCCTCGCGTACGACGACCCTGCTCGGCCTCGGCGTCGCCGGCATCGTCGCGCTGCTGGGCACGATCGTGGCGGCCTACTGGTGGAAGCGTGGCGAGAAGGTCTTCGCGGTGGCCCTGGTCGGGCTCTGCACGAACCTGGCCTCGCCGCTGTCGTGGACCCACCACTACGTGTGGATCCTGCCGATGGGCGTCGCCGTGCTGATGAGCACCGGGGTCCCGCTCTGGGCCCGCCGACTCGCCGGGTTCTGGGTCGTCTGGGTCTGTGCCTGCCTGCCCCTGGCCGCGCTCCCGTACGGCGGTGGCCGCGAGCGCACCTTCACCTTCCTGCAGCAGGTCGTGGCCAACCTCGGCCCGGTGATCGGCGTCGTCCTGGTCGTCGGCCTCGCCTGGCAGTTCGTCCTCGCCACGAGGCGCCCGCACCCCGAGCCCCTCGAAGCCAAGCCCCACGCGCCCTGAGCCCGGTCGGGTGGCCCAGCCGTACGCGCTCTGAGCTGAGCTGGTCGCGGCTCGCAGCCCGCGACTGTGACGAAAGGGCCTCTGTTGAGGCTAGAAAAAAGGCCTTTTCGTCACACTCGATGAACGCAAGGCTCAGGACGGGGCTGCTGGGACCCGGGTCGTCGAGTGGTCACAAGATGTAGTCCTACAGGCCTCGATCACCGCGCCTATCGACCACTCGGTGCGCGGTGCGGGCTCGTGCGAGGGTCAGCCTTCGCTCGGTCGAGGGCCGGCCGTACGCGCTCTGGGCTGAGCCGGTTGAGTGGCCCGGCCGTACGCGCCCTGAGCCTGTCGAAGGCCCCGGAGGGGTTGCGCTCCCGTTGCGGTCAGGAACCCGGAAGTTCTGACAAGCGCTTCGACAAGCTCAGCCCGCGTACGCGCTCCACCGTGAAGACGGACCGTTGGCGGACCACGCACTGGGCTCAGCCGCACCTGTCAGAGCTGAGAAGTAGATTGACGCCCATGACCCTCACCACCGAACCCGAAGCGCCCGAGACGGCGAGCACTGTCGACATCAAGCCCCGTTCCCGCGTCGTCACCGACGGTCTCGAGGCGACGGCGTCGCGCGGCATGCTTCGTGCGGTCGGGATGGGCGACGAGGACTGGGTCAAGCCGCAGGTCGGGGTGGCCTCGAGCTGGAACGAGATCACGCCGTGCAACCTGAGCCTCGACCGGCTGGCCAAGGCGGTCAAGGACGGCGTGCACGCGGCCGGTGGCTACCCGCTGGAGTTCGGGACGATCTCCGTGTCCGACGGGATCTCGATGGGCCACGAGGGGATGCACTTCTCCCTGGTCAGCCGCGAGGTCATCGCCGACTCCGTCGAGACCGTGATGTGCGCCGAGCGCCTCGACGGGTCGGTGCTGCTCGCCGGTTGCGACAAGTCACTCCCGGGCATGCTGATGGCCGCGGCGCGCCTCGACCTGGCCTCGGTGTTCCTGTACGCCGGCTCGATCATGCCCGGCCGGGTGGGGGACAAGGACGTCACGATCATCGACGCTTTCGAGGC
>DATDBS010000129.1:0-7342 GCA_036524735.1 Propionibacteriaceae bacterium | reverse complement strand
GGTCGAGGACCACTTCCTGCCCGACCTCGACCGCGTGCTCGACGCGGTCGACCGGTCCCTGGCCTACTGAGGAGCCTGCATGGTCGCGCGTGAGTTCAAGCTGCCCGATCCCGGCGAGGGTCTGGTCGAAGCCGAGATCGTCACCTGGCGGGTCGCCGTGGGCGATCCGGTCAAGGTCAACGACATCCTGGTCGAGATCGAGACCTCCAAGTCCATCGTCGAGCTCCCCAGCCCGTACGCCGGCACCGTCAGCGCGCTGTTGGCGGCCGAGGGCGACATGGTCGAGGTGGGACGTCCGATCATCAGCGTCGAGGACGGGGTGGCCGGCGGGCCGGTTGCTGCCCCGACGGTCGCCGCTCCCGTTGACGCCGCCCCGGCCGCCGACGCCGCGACCGGTGGTCGGGTCGCGATGCTGGTCGGCTACGGCCCCAAGACGGCCGACACCAGGCGCCGCCCGAGGACCAACGGGCGTGCGCCCGAGCCCGTCGCGACGCAGGCGCACGAGCAGTTCGCCGACACGTTCTCCACCGCGGAACCGGTCTCCCGCCGGGCCGACGACCGTGAACCACTGCGCGCTGACCCGGGAACTCCGGCCGGTACGCCGCTGCCCGACCCCGGTCCGGCCGCACCCGAACCGCACCCGGTCGGCGGCGCCGTGCTCGCCAAGCCGCCCGTCCGCAAGCTGGCCAAGGACCTGGGCGTCGATCTCGCCACCGTGGTCGGCAGTGGCCCGGGTGGCGTGATCACCCGGGACGACGTGACCGATGCTTCGCATCGAGAAGGTGATGAGGGCGCAGGCGCCCCCGCTGAGTCTGTTCCGTCGAACCAGGGAGCCCCTGAGCCGGTCGTTTCGTCCCCGGAGCCTGCCCGCCCGTCCCCTGAGCCTGCCCGCCCGTCCCCTGAGCCTGTCGAAGGGGACACCCGGATCCCGATCAAGGGCGTCCGCAAGGCGACCGCTGCGGCCATGGTCAGCTCGGCGTTCACGGCTCCGCACGTCACCGAGTGGGTGACCTGCGACGTCTCGGCCACGGTCGACCTGGTCAACCGGCTCAAGGAGCGGCGCGAGTTCCGCGGCGTACGCATCTCGCCGCTGCTGATCGTGGCCAAGGCCGTCTGTCTCGCCCTCAGCCGGACCCCGCAGCTCAACTCGTTCTGGGACGAGCCGGCCAAGGAGATCGTGCTCAAGGGCTCGGTCAACCTCGGCATCGCGGCGGCCACCCCGCGCGGTCTGGTCGTGCCGAACATCAAGGGTGCCCAGTCGATGAGCCTGCTGGACCTGGCCGGGGCGATCAACGAGATCGTGGCGACGGCTCGCGACGGTAAGACCCAGCCGGCGGCGATGGCGGGCGGCACGTTCACGATCACCAACGTCGGCACCTTCGGAGTCGATGCGGGCACGCCCATCCTCAACCCCGGCGAGTCGGGCATCCTCTGCATCGGTCAGATCGCCCGACGGCCCTGGGTGGTCGGCACCGGCGACGACGAACGGATCGAGCCGCGCTGGGTCACGACGCTGGCCGTGTCCTTCGACCACCGGCTGGCCGACGGCGAACAGGGCTCGATCTTCCTGGCCACCGTCGCCCAGACCCTCTCCGATCCGGGTCTCGCCCTGCTGTTCTGAGCTACCGCGCACCCCCGTCAAACTCTGGTGGGTTAGCCACCGCAGCGGTGGTTAACCCACCAGAGTTTGACGGTGAAACAGAGGGAAACTAGAAGGCGGCTTCCGGCAGGTCCATCACGCCGAGATCGGTGTCCTCGGCGATGGCCCGCTCGGCGGCGAGCTTGGGCAGCATCGTCTTGGCGAACCAACGGGCCGAGGCGACCTTGCCCTCGTAGAACGCCTTCTCCGCCGGCGACTGGTCCTCGTTGAGCCGGGCCAGCGCGACCTCGGCGCCGCGCAGCAGCAGCCACGCGCAGGTCACGTCCCCCATCGCCATCAGCAAGCGGGTCGTGTTCAGCCCGACCTTGTAGACGTTGCGGGGGTCGGCCTGGGGGTTCTGCGCCGAGGCAGCCTTGAGGTCGGCGATCATGATCTCCACGATCCCGCGAACGTCCTTCAGGCCGCGTTTGAGCAGCTCCCGCTCGTTCTTGAGCTGGCCGTCTCCGCCGACCGCGGGTGATCCGGCGGCGATGAACTGCATGATCTGGCCCGACAGGTCGGCCAACGACCGGCCTTGGTCCCGGATGATCTTGCGGAAGAAGAGGTCCTGACCCTGGATGGCGGTCGTACCCTCGTACAGGGTGTCGATCTTGGCGTCGCGGACGTACTGCTCGATCGGGTAGTCGGTGAGGAAGCCCGAGCCGCCGAAGGTCTGCAGCGACTCGGTGCCGAGCATCACCCAGGACCGCTCCGACCCGTAACCCTTGACCAGGGGCAGCAGCAGGTCGTTGAGGTGCGCCGCCGCCACGTCGGTGGTCCCGGCCGCGTGGGCGATCGCGTTGCGGTCCTGCACGGAGGCCGTGTAGAGCATCAGCGCCCGCAGCCCCTCGGCGCAGGACTTCTGGGTCAGCAGCGAACGGCGTACGTCGGGGTGGTGGGCGATGGTGACCCGCGGTGCCGTCTTGTCGGCCGCCTCGGTCAGGTCGGCCCCCTGGACCCGTGTCTTGGCGTATTCCAGCGCGTTCAGGTAGCCGGTGGACAAGGTGGCGATCGCTTTGGTGCCGACCATCATCCGCGCGTGCTCGATGACCTGGAACATCTGCGCGATGCCGTCATGGACCTCGCCCAGCAGCCAACCGCGGGCGGGTACGCCGTCGCCGAACGTGAGTTCGCAGGTCGTCGACGCCTTGATGCCCATCTTCTTCTCGACCCCGGTGACGTAGACCCCGTTGCGCTGACCGGTCAGCTCACCGGTCTCCAGGTCGAAGTCGAACTTGGGTACGACGAACAGGGACAGGCCCTTCGTGCCGGGGCCGCCGATGCCGTCCACCCCGGACGGTCGGGCCAGCACCAGGTGCACGATGTTCTCGGTCAGGTCGTGCTCGGCGGAGGTGATGAACCTCTTGACCCCCTCGATGTGCCAGCTGCCGTCGCTCTGCGGCAGGGCCCGCGTACGCCCGGCGCCCACGTCGGAGCCCGCGTCCGGCTCGGTCAGGACCATGGTGGCGCCCCACTGCCGCTCGATCATGATCTGGGCGATCCGCTTGTCGCGCTCGGTCCCGTTGGCCCACAGCACGTACGCGAACTTGGGTCCCGCGGCGTAGAGGAACGCAGCCGGGTTGGAACCCACGGCGAGCTCGTTGAGGGCCCACTGGACTGAGGGCGGGGTGGGCTGGCCGCCCAGCTCGGCAGGGAGCTCGAGCTGCCAGACCCCGGAGTCCATCAGGGCCCGGTACGACTTCTTGAACGGCTCGGACAGGGTGACGGTGTGCGCCACCGGGTCGAAGACGGGCGGGTTGTGATCACTCTCGACGAAGGAGTCCGCCAGCTTCGTCCGAGCCAGGTGGTCCATCTCGTCCAGGATGGCGAGCACGGTCTCGTGATCCATGTCCTCGTACGGCCCCGAACCCAGGATCTCGTCGCGGGCCAGCACCTCGAACAGGTTGAACTGGATGTCGCGGAGGTTCGACTTGTAGTGGCTCACGGGATGCCCCTAGGACTAAGTTACTGACGAGTAACTTAAGTATGCTACTCACCGGTAACTTGGACAAGACGAGTCGGTCTCGATTGCGCATCGGTCTTTCCCGGCGGCCCGAGTTGGGCCAGAGTTGTCCCCACATCACCGGCTGGTCACGACGGCGGAGGGGAGCCATGCCCGCGAGCGTCACGGCCCTGCGGGCCTGGTTGGGGGAGCGCTACCTCAAGGTCGCCACCCTGGACCCGCCCGTACGTCGTCTGACCGTGGTCGGCCTCGTGGTCACGGCCACCGCGGCCGCCGCGATGGTCGTCGGCTCCCTCACTCTGGCGGAACCGCGGGAGTTCAGCTGCGGACAGGATCCAGTCCTGCCCGTCGTCCTCGCCGTCGTCGCTCTGACTGCGGTGGCCGTCGGCTCCAGCGTGCTGGGCCTGGCTGGTCGGGCGGGCGGCTGGCGCTTCCCGCGGGTCCGGCTGTGGACCCTCGCCGCCGTACCCCTGCTGATGGTGGCCAGCCAGCTCATCGGGTTCCAGTTCCTCGGTGGGTCGTGGCAGCTGGTCGGATTGCACACCCGGGCGGCGCCCCTCTTCCTCGGTCTGGTCGCCCCCCTCGCGGTGATGGTGGCGACGCGCGGCCGGGGGCCGAGGAATCCCTACGCCCTCGTCGCCACCCTCACGGCCGGGTTCGGCGGACTGGCGATCTCGTTGCTCGCGTACGCCGTGTTCGCCGGCTCCTGCCCGACCGTGTTGCACCTGCGTGGCGCGCTCGGCATCCTCGGGTTCACCAGCGTCGCCGGGGGAGTGGCCCTGTTGATCTGGCTGGCTTCCGAAGGTCTGCGGCTGTCCGGCGAGCTCGGCGTCTGGGCGATGGCTCGAGTCCCGGCCGGTCGGCTGCTGGTCGGCGTCCTCGGCCTCAAACTCGTGCTCGTGGTCCTCGCGCTCGCGGTGCTCGGCCCTGATGAGTTCCGGTCCAGGCTCGGGCTGGGGTGGCCGGCGCTGCTCTTCGCGGTGCCGCTGGTCCTCATCGTGGCTCTGCTGCTCATCTGGGAGAACCGGCTCGTGGCGATGACGCTGGCGGGCTACGCGGTGGTGAGTCGGACGTTCCTCCTGGTCGTGACGGCGACGGTGTCACCGATCGTGCTGATCGGCGTGGTGACCTTGTTCTCGGGGCTGCCGCAGTGGCCGACCCTGGCTCTCGCGCTGTTCGTCGTCGTCGGCTCGGCGGTGATCTCCGGGGTCCTCCTCCGCCGTCGACCCGGTCGACTGGTCGGACTGGTGGTCATCGGCGCCGCGTGTCTGAGCTACCTGCTGCTGCTCTGGGCCCTGCGAGCGCCCCGCCCGCTGGACCTCGGGGCCGCCACGGCCGAGGTCATGAACCAGACGGCTCTCGGGCTGCTGCTGGCGGTGCCGGCTCTGCTCAGCCTGCTGGTCGTCGGAGGGCTGCTGCTTCGTCGGCGTCACCGACGCTATCTCCCGTTCTTCCTCGCCTTCCTGCTCTGGTTGACCGCGACCCAGGTGGCGCCCCTGCTCTCGGGCGGGCGCACAGGGACCACGCCGCTGGCCGTCGACGCGGTGCTCACGGTGGCGGTCGCGCTCCTCGGGGTGGCGTACCTGCGGGGGTGGCAGCGTTCGATCAGCGCACCGGAACTGGTTCTGCTGCTGATCACCAGCAGCGTGATCGTCGAGGTGCCGTTCCTGGCGAAGTCGCTGCCCGCCGGCTGGTCGACCCCGCTGACGATCCTGGCCTACCTGACTCCGGCCTTGACCGCGCTGACCCTGTCGGCCGGGCCGTTGAACGTGGCCGGACCCCAACGCTCCGCTCGGGTCCTCGCGATCGTCAGCACCCTCTGCCTCGGGTACGGCGCCCTGACCGGCCTCGCCGTGGTGCTGGCCAGTCCGCTGGACATCCTGCAGAACGTGGCCGGCTACCTGAACGGGCTGATCGCGCTGCCCTTCGCCGTCGTCCTGGTCGCGGTGACCAGTGCCGCGCTCTACCCGGAGCGCCCGGTGGTCAGCCGACCTTGATCCGGAGGTGTTCGGCGAGCAGGGGAGCGATCTGGGTGAGCTGGTCCGGACTGATCCAGGAGCCGGCGAGCCCGTCCAGCCCGTTGACGACCTGCAGCTCGGCGCCCCGCAGGTCGACGTCGACGAGCCGGGCGCTGGACAGGTCGAGGGTGCCGATCTGGCAGCCCTCGATCGCGAGGCGCGAGATGGTGGCGTACGTCAGATCCAGCTCGGTGATCACGCAGTTCCGCAGCACGACGTCCTGCCAGGTCGAGGAGCGGGCGTTGACGTACCCGACCTTGCTGTCCTCGATCACCACGGAGCGCCAGCTGCCCTCGTAGAGCTCGACCGAACCCAGCCGGGACGAGGTCAGGTGCACGTTGCGCCACGTCGAGCGTGGTGCAGCGAAGCTCGCAGCGTCGACCTGGCTGAGCCGGGACTCGACCAGGTGCAGACCGCGCAGCTCGGCATCGTCGAAGCCGGTCCGGTCGAGCAGGCACGAGACGAAGGAGGTGTGCTCGAGGTCAGCGCGGCTGAAGTCGACGTCGGTGAACACCTCCCCCTCGCGGGTGTCCCCCGAACGGACCTCGTCGGCCGTCGCCTCGGTCAGGGCGGGCAGCCGGAGGCGTTCGATCCGGGGCGGCATGGGTCCAGGGGTGGCCGGCGTCGTTCTCACCTACGTCACCGTACCCAGGGTGCACCCGCGGGAGCCCCTCGACTGGGGACCCTTGCCGGCACAGGCATACGCTCACGTCGAGGCACCGACCGAGGGCGGTCGGGGCGAGTCGGGAGGCACAGCAGATGGCGAGCAGGCACACCACGGACGACGAGCGGGTCTCCGTCTCCGCACCTGAGGACCACGCAGCCGGGCTCAAGGCGGTGGCGGTCTCCATGCAGCGCTCGCTGGAGCGGATGGGACCGAAGCGGACCGCGCAGACCCTCCTCCGGCTCAACCAGGCCGAGGGTTTCGACTGCATGAGCTGCGCCTGGCCCGACCCGGACGCCGGTCACCGGCACAAGGCCGAGTTCTGCGAGAACGGGGCCAAGGCGGTTGCCGAGGAGGCCACCAAGGGCCGGGCCACCCCGGCCTTCTTCGCCGCCTACAGCATCGCCGAGCTGGACCAGCAGAGCGAGCACTGGCTCGGTCAGCAGGGTCGGATCACGCACCCGATGATCAAGCGGCCAGGCGGCACCCACTACGAGGAGATCGGCTGGGACGCCGCGTTCGCCCTGATCGGTGACCAGCTCAAAAGCCTCGACAGCCCCGATCAGGCCATCTTCTACACCTCGGGCCGGGCGTCGAACGAGGCCGCGTTCGCGTACCAGCTCTTCGTCCGGGCGTACGGCACCAACAACCTGCCCGACTGCTCGAACATGTGCCACGAGTCGTCCGGTACGGCGCTGTCCCGGGTGATCGGCAGCGGCAAGGGCGCCGTCACGCTGGAGATGCTGGAGGAGGCCGAGCTGATCGTCGTCGTCGGCCAGAACCCGGGCACCAACGCGCCCCGGATGCTCAGCCACCTCGAGATCGCCAAGCGCAACGGCGCCGACATCGTCTCGGTGAACCCGCTGCCCGAGCCCGGACTGATGAACTTCAAGAATCCGCAGCGTCCCCGCGGCTGGGTCGGCAAGGGTACGCCGCTGGCCGACCAGCTCCTGCAGATCCGGATCGGCGGCGACCAGGCGCTGTTCCTTGCCGTCGGCCACCTTCTGCTCGAGGCCGAGGCGGCCAACCCGGGCACCGTCTTGGACAAGGCCTTCGTC
>DATDBS010000128.1:0-3485 GCA_036524735.1 Propionibacteriaceae bacterium | reverse complement strand
CGGGCCCTGACCTACCTGGAGGAGTCGGCGGCCGGGGCCGGGGCGGTGGGGGCGACGACCATCAGCACCGACATCGTCGAGCAGGCGGTCGACAAGGCGGCGATCCGCTACGACCGCGACGGCGACCAGCACTACGACGTGATCAGCGCGTTCATCAAGTCGGTGCGGGGTTCCGACGTGCAGGCGGCGCTGCACTATCTGGCCCGGATGATCGCCGCGGGGGAGGACCCCCGGTTCATCGCCCGCCGGCTGGTCATCCTGGCCAGTGAGGACATCGGGCTGGCCGACCCGACGGCCCTGACCACGGCCGTGGCCGCTGCCGACGCGGTGGCCTTCATCGGCATGCCGGAGGGGCGGATCAACCTGGCCCAGGCGGTCATCGCCCTGGCCCTGGCGCCCAAGTCGAACGCCGTGGTGATGGCGGTCGACGCCGCCCTGGCCGACGTGCACGCGGGCAAGATCGGCCTGGTCCCGCCGCACCTGCGCGATGCCCACTACGCCGGTGCGAAGACGTACGGGCACGGGAAGGGCTACCAGTACGCCCACGACCACCCGCACGGGATCGCCGAGCAGCAGTACCTGCCGGACGAGCTGACCGACGCCCGCTACTACAGCCCGACCGATCACGGCTCGGAGGCGGCGCTGGCCGCTCGACTCGCCCGGATCGAGGAGCTACTCGGGAGAGGCTGACCACTCTTCCGGGGTAGGGTTCTCCACGACCTTGACCAGACCCACGAAGCCCAGAACAGAAGCAGAGGGAACCCCGCATGACTCTTGGAGGAATCGCCGGCCTGATCGCCGCCGTCGCCTTCGTCGCGCTGGTGGGGATGGTCGCCGTGCCCCTGTGGAAGACGGGGCGGGTGCTCGACGAGCTCCGGCAGACCGTCCACGACATCGGCGAGGAGTCCGTGCCCATCCTGACCGAGCTGCAGGACACGGTGCGGGTCACCAACGGCGAGATCGGTCGTCTCGGGCAGGTCACCGACGAGGTGGCGGTGCTCAGCAAGAACGCGGCGTCGTTGTCGGAGAACGCGGCCCAGGTCTCGGGGTTGCTCACCCACGCGGTCGGCACCCCGATCATCAAGGTGGCCTCGTTCGCGCACGGCATCAAGGCCGGCTTCACCGGCGGCGGTAGCCGTCCGGCCGAGCTGGAACAGAAGGGCTGAAGGATGTTCGGACGAGTTTTCTGGTTCGCCGTCGGCGCCGGCGTCACGATCTACGTGGTGGTCAAGGCGCGCGACTACATCGACAAGCACAGCCCCGAAGCACTCGTGGAGCGGGTGCAGCAGTCGGTGGTGGAGGCGGGCGACGCGACCAAGGCCTTCGTGGCCCGGGTCCGAGCTGCGTCGGCCGAGCGTGAGGCGGAACTCCGCGAGACGATCGGCCTGCCCCAGTAGCCCACCGACCGACCGTCGGCCCCGAACCGGTCGACACACCCACGAGGACACACCATGCAAACCGCCGAGATCCGGCGCCGCTTCCTGGACTTCTTCTCCTCCCGCGGCCATGAGGTGGTGCCGTCGGCACCACTGCTCTACAACGACCCGACCCTGTTGTTCGTCAACGCCGGCATGGTCCCGTTCAAGCCCTACTTCACCGGAGCCGAGCCGGCGCCGTTCAGTCGCGCCACCAGCGTGCAGAAGTGCGTCCGCACCCTCGACATCGAGGAGGTGGGCAAGACCACCCGGCACGGCACGTTCTTCCAGATGAACGGCAACTTCTCCTTCGGTGAGTACTTCAAGGCCGAGGCGATCAAGTACGCCTGGGACCTGGTCACCACCCCCCAGGAGGCGGGCGGACTGGGCTTCGACCCCGACAAGGTCTGGGTCACGGTGCTGCACTCCGACGACGAGGCCGCCGCGCTCTGGTCCAACATCGCCGGTCTGCCGGACTACCGGATCCAACGGCGCGGTCTGCTGGACAACTACTGGCACATGGGCATCCCCGGACCGGGCGGTCCCTGCAGCGAGATCTACATCGACCGCGGCGCGGAGTACGGACCCGACGGCGGTCCGATCGTGGACGAGGACCGGTTCCTGGAGATCTGGAACCTGGTCTTCATGCAGGAAGAACTGTCGGCGGTCCGGGCCAAGGACGACTTCGACGTCGTCCGTCCGCTGCCCCGGCCGAACATCGACACCGGGATGGGTCTGGAGCGAGTCGCCTACCTGCTACAGGGTGTCGACAACCTGTACGAGATCGACGAGGTCTACCCCGTGATCGAGCGGGCGGCCGAGCTGGCGGGAAAACGCTACGGCGCCGACCACGGCGACGACGTCCGGCTGCGGGTGGTCGCCGACCACGTCCGCTCGGCCCTGATGCTGATCGGCGACGGGGTCACCCCGGGCAACGAGGCGCGCGGCTACGTGCTGCGCCGCCTGCTGCGCCGGGTGGTCCGCTCGATGCGCCTGCTCGGCATGGACGCGCCCAGCTTCGGCGAGCTGTTCCCGGTCAGCCGGGACGCCATGCAGGGCTCGTACCCGGAGGTGGCGACCGACTTCGCCCGGATCTCCGACATCGCGTACGCCGAAGAAGAGGCGTTCCGCGGCACCCTGACCCAGGGCACCCACCTGTTCGACCTGGCCGTGAGCAAGGCCCGGGCCGAGTCGGCCAGCACCCTGTCCGGCGACCGGGCGTTCCAGCTGCACGACACGTACGGCTTCCCGATCGAGCTGACCCTGGAGATGGCCGGCGAGCAGGGTCTCGCGGTCGACGAGGCCGGCTTCCGCACCCTGATGCAGGAGCAGCGGGACCGGGCCAAGGCCGATGCACGCTCCAAGAAGGGCAGCGGGGTCAACACCGAGGTCTACACCCGGTTGCGGGCCGAGGGGGAGACGCCGTTCACCGGCTTCGAGACCCTGGCCCAGGAGTCCGCAGTCCGCGGGATCGTGGTCGGCGGCGAGCTGCGCGAGGTCGCGCTGCCGGGTGAGCAGATCGAGATCGTGCTCACCGAGACCCCGTTCTATGCCGAGTCCGGCGGCCAGTCCGGGGACCACGGCGAGATCGTCACCGCCGACGGTCTGCGGCTGCAGGTCGGCGACGTGCAGCGGCCGGTCAAGGGCCTGGTCGTGCACAAGGTCACGGTCGGCGAGGGCGAGCTGCGGACCGGTCAGACCGTGCAGGCGGTCGTCGACGGCGACTGGCGGCTCGGCGCCTGCCAGGCGCACTCGGCCACCCACGTGATCCACGAGGCGCTGCACGAGATCCTCGGCCCGACCGCGCTGCAGGCGGGCTCGTTCAACCGGCCCGGCTACATGCGACTCGACTTCCGCTGGAACCACGGGGTGACCGAGGACCAGAAGGCCAAGATCGAGCAGCTCTGCAACGAGGCGATCCGGGCCGACCTCGGCGTGTCGGCGACCCTGATGCCGCTGGCCGAGGCCCGCGCGTCCGGCGCCATCGGCCTGTTCGGTGAGGTGTACGGCGAGGTCGTCCGGGTGGTCGACATGGGCGACGGCTGGTCCCGAGAGCTGTGTGCCGGCACC
>DATDBS010000127.1:0-17983 GCA_036524735.1 Propionibacteriaceae bacterium | reverse complement strand
CATCGTCGTCGGTCTTGCGGGGCTGCTCGACCTCGGCTACATCGCGTTCCTCGGCGCCGGCGCGTTCGTGGCGGCGAACCTCTCCCGGTCTGCGTTCGCGACCCTGCCGGCCATGGGAATCGACTTCCACCCGCCCTTCATCGTCGTGGTCCTGATCAGTGGGTTGGTCTCGGCCACGCTCGGTCTGATCATCGGCACGCCGACGCTGCGGGTGTCCGGGGACTACCTGGCGATCGTGACGCTGGCGTTCGGTGAGATCTTCCGGATCACCATGATCAACCTCGACGGTGAAGCCGGTCCGGACCTGACCAACGGCTCCAACGGCATCCCCGCCATCCCCGACCTCAACCTGTTCGGGTTCGACTTCGGTCAGTCGCACGTGCTGTTCGGCATCCCCCTCGGTCGCTTCTCGAACTACTACTTCCTGCTGCTGATCGTGATCGCGCTGATCATCTTGGTGTTCAGCCGGCTCAACAACTCCCGCATCGGGCGTGGGTGGGTGGCCATCCGCGAGGACGAGAAGGCGGCGGAGGCGATGGGCGTCAACGTCTTCGGTCTGAAGCTCTTCGCCTTCGCGGGCGGTGCGTTCCTGGCCGGGGTGGCGGGATCGGTCAAGGCTCACCAGGACGTCTCGGTGACGCCTGACCAGTACAACTTCCTGCAGTCCGCGTTCCTGCTGGCCGCCATCGTGCTCGGTGGTATGGGTACGGTGCTCGGCGTGCTGGTCGGAGCGGTCCTGCTCATCTTGTTGCCGGAGAAGCTCCGGTTCGTCAGCGAGGCCCGGCTGCTCCTGTTCGGGCTCACGCTGATCGTCATGATGCGCTTCCGGCCCGAGGGTCTGATCGCATCCAAACGTCGACAGCTCGAGTTCCACGAAGACGATGAGGAGCTGGCCGAACGGATCGACGACCAGATCCAACCCAGCACCCTGAAGGGGGCGACGACATGACCGTAGTGGACACGGCTGCTGCCGACAGCCGGACCGGCGAGGCGATCCTGGTCGCCACCGACGTCACCATGCGGTTCGGTGGTCTGACGGCGGTCGACTCGGTGAACTTCCGGGTCAACAAGGGCGAGATCATGGGCCTGATCGGGCCCAACGGCGCGGGCAAGACGACGTTCTTCAACTGCCTGACCGGCCTCTACCTCCCGACCAGCGGCGAGGTACGGCTGAACGGTGAGATCCTGCCGCCGAAGCCCCGCAAGGTGGTCATGGCGGGGATGGCGCGGACCTTCCAGAACATCCGCCTGTTCGGCAACATGACCGCGCTGGAGAACGTCATGGTCGGACGTTACTGCCGGACCACGGCGGGACCGTTGACCTCGATCCTGCGCGGCCCGAAGTTCAAGCGCGAGGAGGCCGAGACCCGCAAGCGGGCCCAGGAACTGCTCGACTTCGTCGGGCTCGGGCACACGACCGACAGCCTCGCCCGCAACCTGCCGTACGGCGACCAGCGACGACTGGAGATTGCTCGGGCCCTGGCCACCGATCCCAAACTGGTCCTGCTCGACGAGCCGACGGCGGGTATGAACCCGCAGGAGACGCGTCAGGCGGAGGAGCTGATCTTCAAGATCCGCGACCTCGGTCTGGCGATCGTGGTGATCGAGCACGACATGCGCTTCATCTTCACCCTCTGCGACCGGGTGCTCTGTCTCGTGCAGGGCAAGGCCTTGATCGAGGGGACACCGCAGCAGGTCCAGTCCGACCCGCGGGTCATCGAGGCCTACATCGGTACCGGTCCTGAGGACGCACCCGAGCTCGAAGCTCGGCTCGAGGAAGGCGACGCTCATGCTTGAGGTCAAGGATCTGAACGTCGCCTACGGTCGCGTACGCGCGGTCAAGGGCATCAGCTTCACCGTCGAGCAGGGCCAGGTCGTCACCCTGGTGGGCACCAACGGGGCTGGCAAGACCACCACGTTGCGGACCATCTCGGGTCTGCTGCGGCCCGAGTCCGGGGAGATCCTGTTCGAGGGCAAGCGCATCGACAAGGTGCCGGCTCACGACATCCTCACCCTGGGCCTGGCCCATTCGCCGGAGGGCCGCCGGATCTTCCCGCGACTGACTGTCGAGGACAACCTGCGGCTCGGCGCGTTCGCGCGTAAGGACAAGGCCGGCGTGGCGAAGGACCTCGAGCGGGTCTTCGACCTGTTCGACATCCTGCGGACCCGTCGTTCGCAGCCTGCGGGCACCTTCTCGGGCGGCGAGCAGCAGATGCTGGCCATCGGTCGCGCCATGATGAGCCGGCCGAAGCTGTTGATGCTGGACGAGCCGTCGATGGGCCTCTCGCCGCTGATGATGCAGCGGATCATGTCGACCATCACCGAGCTCCAGTCCGAGGGGACCACGATCCTGCTGGTGGAGCAGAACGCCCAGGCGGCGTTGTCGTTGGCCAACTACGGTTACGTCCTCGAGGTCGGCAAGATCGTCCTCGAGGACACCGGCAAGAACCTGCTGGTCGACGAGAACGTGCGCAAGGCCTACCTCGGCGAGGACTGAACCTCAGCGGGGACTGAACCTCAGCGGGGACTGAACCTCAGCGGGGACTGAACCTCAGCGGGGGATGAACCTCAGCGAGGGATGAGCTGGCAGGTCAGCCGGCCGGTGCAGAGGCGCTGGCCGGCGTCGTCGACCAGGATCACCTCATAGCTGGTGACGTTTCGTCCGAGCCGCAGCGCTGTGGCCGTGCCCGTGACCCAGCCGCTGCGAGCCGATCGGTGATGGGTGGCGTTGATATCGACGCCCACAGCCACCCGGTCCGGCCACCCGTGGGCGGTGGCGCCGACCGACCCCAGCGTCTCGATCAGCACGCAGGATGCTCCGCCGTGCCACAGCCCGAACGGTTGCGTGTTCCCCTCGACCGGCATCCGACCCACGACGCGCTCCGGGGTGAGCTCGAGGATCTCGAGGCCGAGCTTCACGTCGAGGGCGCTGCGCATCTGGGCGTACCAGTCCGGTAGCGGTGGGGTGCTCACCGGCTCAGCCTAAGCAGTAGGAAAACTGTCGGGAGCCGCAGATAGAGTCGTCGCGTGCCCACCACCAAGTCCGCTGCGAAGCCCTCCCGGCCGAAGCTGCTGCTCATCGACGGTCACTCCGTGGCGTACCGAGCGTTCTTCGCGCTGCCGGTCGAGAACTTCTCCACGCAGACCGGGCAGCACACCAACGGCGTCTTCGGCTTCACCTCGATGCTGATCAACGTGCTGCGCGACGAGGCGCCGACCCACCTCGGGGTGGCGTTCGACGTGTCCCGGCAGACCTTTCGGGCGGAGATGTATCCGGACTACAAGGCGAACCGGTCCAAGACCCCCGACGAGTTCAAGGGCCAGCTCGACCTGGTCAAGGAAGTCCTCAAGGCGCTCAACATCTCCTTCGTGGAGAAGGAGGGCTGGGAGGCCGACGACGTCATCGGCACGTTGGCCACCCAGGCCGAGGCGGCCGGCTGGGAGGTGCTGATCTGCACCGGTGACCGCGACGCGTTCCAGCTGGTGACCAACAACGTGACCGTCCTCTACCCACGCAAGGGGGTCTCCGACCTCGCCCGGATGACCCCGGCCGCGGTCGAGGAGAAGTACTTCGCCACCCCGGCCCGTTATCCCGATCTCGCCGCGCTGGTGGGGGAGACGAGCGACAACCTCCCGGGGGTGCCTGGGGTCGGCCCCAAGACCGCCGCCAAGTGGCTCGACCAGTACGACGGTCTCGAGAACCTGGTCGCCCACGTCGGCGAGCTGAAGGGCAAGGCGGCGGAGGCTTTCAAGGAGCGCACCGAGAGCGTGCTGCTGAACCGCCAGATCAACGCGTTGGTCCGCAACCTCGAGCTGCCGCTCAACATCGGCGACCTCGAACGACGCCCGTGGAACCGTGAGGCCACGCACCAGCTCTTCGACGGACTGGAGTTCCGGGTGCTGCGCGACCGGTTGCTGGAGGCGCTGCCCAACGAGGACGAGACGATCGAGCCCGAGGGTGGTTTCGACCTGGTCGGGGCGGTGCTCGAGCCAGGTGCTCTGGGCGCCTGGCTGTCCGAGCATGCGGTCGGCAACCGGACCGGGGTCGACATCATCGGCCACTGGGGATCCGGTACGGGTGACGTGGTCGCGGTCTCGCTGGCCTCCGAAGACGGGGCGGCGGCGTACCTGAACGTCGTCGACCTGATTCCGGCCGATGAGAACGCACTCGCGCTCTGGCTCGACAACGCCGAGCACCGCAAGGCCATGCATGACGCGAAGGGTCCGCTGCTGGCGGTCTGGGCCCGAGGGTGGGACCTGTCCGGGCTGACCTCCGACACCCAGCTCGCGGCCTACCTGACCCGGCCCGACCAGCGTACGTTCGACCTGGCTGACCTGACCGTCCGTTATCTCAAGCGAGAGCTGAAGGTGGAGGGCACGCCTGAGCTCGGCGAGTCCGACCAGCTGTCGTTGGACTTCGGCGACGACGACTCCGGCGCCAAGGTGGCGGCGGACGCCTCGATGGTCCGGGCTCGAGCCGTGATCGACCTGGCCGGCGCCCTGGACGTGGAGATCGAGCAGCGCAACGGCACGAGCCTGCTCAACGGGGTCGAGCTGCCGCTGCTGCGGACCCTGGCCCGGATGGAACAGATCGGGGTGGCGGCCGACGTCGAGCACCTGAACGCCCTCGACTCCGACTTCGGCGCGACGGTCAGCCAGGCCGCGAACCAGGCGTACGAGGTGCTCGGCAAGCAGGTCAACCTCGGTTCACCGAAGCAGCTGCAGGCGGTGCTCTTCGACGAGCTGGGGATGCCGAAGACGCGGCGGACGCGCACGGGGTACACGACCGACGCCGACGCTCTGCAGGGGCTGTACGCCAAGACCGAGCACCCGTTCCTCGCCCACCTGCTGGTCCATCGCGACGCGATCCGGCTCCGGCAGACCGTCGAGGGACTGCTCAAGTCCATCGGCGACGACGGCCGGATCCACACGACGTACGTTCAGACCATCGCCGCGACCGGTCGACTGTCCAGCACCGACCCCAACCTGCAGAACATCCCCATCCGGACCGAGGCCGGTCGCCGGATCCGCGAGGCGTTCGTGGTCGGGTCGGGTTACGAGGGTCTGATGTCGGCGGACTACTCGCAGATCGAGATGCGGATCATGGCGCACGCCAGTGACGACGACTCGTTGATCAGCGCCTTCAAGTCCGGGATGGACTTCCACACCGTGACCGCGTCCCGGGTGTTCGGCGTCGAGCCGACCGCGGTGACGCCGGCCGAGCGGGCCAAGATCAAGGCGATGAACTACGGCCTGGCCTACGGGCTCAGCGCGTACGGGCTGAGCCAGCAGCTGACCATCGAGGTGTCCGAGGCCAAGGCGCTGATGGATGAGTATTTCGAGCGTTTCGGCGGGGTCCGGGACTACCTGCGCGGGCTCGTGTCCGACGCGCGCAAGACCGAGTACACCGAAACCATCCTCGGTCGGCGTCGCTACCTGCCCGACCTGATGAGCGACAACCGGCAACGCCGGGAGATGGCGGAGCGGATGGCGCTGAACGCACCGATCCAGGGATCCGCCGCGGACATCATCAAGGTGGCCATGCTCGACGTCGAGAAGGCGTTGGACGACGCGGGCATGAAGAGCCGGATGCTGCTCCAGGTCCACGACGAGCTGATCTTCGAGATCGGTCCGGGGGAGCGCGACGCTCTCGAGGAGATCGTCCGCACCAAGATGGGCTTCGCCGTCGAGATGAACGTTCCGCTCGACGTCTCGATCGGCGTCGGACGCTCCTGGCACGACGCCGCCCACTAGAGCGTGGCGGTCGCGAAGACGACGGTGTTGTCGACGTAGGAGCCGACGGTCCGGTCGTAAGGTCCGCCGCAGGTGATGAGCCTCAGCTGTGCGTCCGGCGTCGGACCGAAGACCTCGTCGGTGGGAAAGCCCTTCTTCGGCGTGGTCAGTACCCGGTCGACCGTGAAGGTCGTCGTGGTGCCGTCCGAGAGCGCCACCAGGATCTTCTGCCCACGCTTGACCTGCTTCAGGTCGTAGAAGACGGCGGGCCCGGTCTTGGAGTCCACGTGGCCGGCGATCACGGCCGGCCCGACCTGGCCCGGCACGGTGCCGTCGGCGTACCAGCCGGCGCGGTCGGGGTTCTTCGGTGCGGCCAGGCTGCCGTCGGACAGCAGCGGCAGGGTCTCCAGCCGGGTGGTGCGTACGTCGATCGAGGCGATGGTCACCGAGGTGACCTTGACCGTCGCGTCCGTCGGCAGCGGCTGGGGGCCGCGGCCGGACGCCTTCGGACTGGGGGCCGTCGAGGGCGTCGCGGCCGCGACGACTGGGGTGGGTGCCGCACCGGGGTTCACGGCGGGGGCGGCGCAACCGGCCAGTGCGGTGACGGCAAGCGCCGCGAGGACGAAAAGCCCGGCGGCTCGAGTACCCCGACGGCCGGTCATCGCGACAGCGGCGGGCAGCCGCCGAGGGTCGTCTCGGTCAACAGCAACCGACCCAGGGCGTCCCACGCCCCGCCGTAGTAGGTCGGACCCTGTTGCTGAAGGTGGTCCGCGATGACCAGCTGAGCGCTCGCGCCCGTCAGATCGCCCGACGCGGCGGACACCGCCGCCTGGGCTGAGGTGGCGACCACCGACTGGTCGTCGGTCAGGGGCTGGCCGCCGAGGTCGCGACTGGCCGGATTCCCGGCGAAGCGGGCCAAAGGCGTACCCAGCCGAGCCGCCAGAGCGACGTCCTCGGGGGCACACGACTCGGCGTACCGCAGCGGCAGGCGGGTGGCGTCGTAGCCGTAACGGACGCCGTCGTTGCCCCGACCGGCCGCACCCGGCATCGGGTCGACCCGGCCGTTGCGGTGCACCTGGGCCCAGTCGGGCGGCAGATCGGCATTGGCCAGCACGGCGGTGGTCGCCGCGCGGCTGCCTTCGGTGAGGGCCTTCCAACGCGGGTCCGGTGAGGCTGTCGCCAGCACGGCGTACGCCGCGGGCGACGCATAGCTGGGGTTGTAGGCGTACGGCTCGGTGGTCGCCCAGCTGCCGGCCACCAGGATCCGGCCGAGGTCGGTCTTGAGCGTCTCCACGTCGAGGATCGCGGTGCCGAGGGTGGTGCCGTCGGTGGTCAGCTGCTGATCCTCGAAGACCCGACCGGCGATGACCAGGGCGCGGGCGGCGTCGAGGTCGGCGTCGGACGCCGAGGATGCGTCGACCACCTGACCGTCCTGCCAACGCCAGCTGAGAGTGCCGTCAGGGCGGAGAAGATGCTCCTGGGTCCAGGCCCAGATCCGGGTGAAGGCGTCGCGGTCGCCGATGCCGACGGCGACCAGCATCCCGTACGCCTGGCCCTCGCTGACGGTGTCGCCACCCTGGTCGCGACGGACGACGCGCCCGTCGGGATCGACGTAGCCGGTCAGGAAGGCCTCGCCCGCCTGACGGGCCGTGAGCTCGCGCGGCGCCTCGCTCGGGGTTCCGACCGTCGCCGGGCCACTCGTGACCGGAGGACCGCTGTCGGGGGCCTTGCCTTGCGTCACCACGACCGCCAGGGTGGCCGCGACCACGACGGCGAGGGCGGCCGTGATCACGAGTCGCGCGGAGAGCCGGGTCACCGGCCGTGCGCCTCGCTGCAGCCGGACGCAGACGGGGCGGAGACGAACTCGGTGGCGGTGCCGCCGCCACCGGTCTCGACACCGGTGCCCTTCTTCGGCGCCTGGGGGGCGGCGGAGGCGTCCTTGACGACCTTGGCGGTGACGCCGCCGTTGGGCGCGTCGAGCACGATGATCGTGTTCACGCTGCCGGGTGCAGCGGTCAGCATGGTCTCGGTCGACATCGGGGTGCCGCCCGCTGTGTCGATCTGCACGGTCCACACGCCGGCGCCGATGGTGGCGTAGCCGGTCGAGGACCCGAAGGTGGCGTCCTTGGCCAACACCGGTCCGTCGACGGCGGTGACCGTTGCGGTGGGGGCGGAAACGGCCGCCTGCAGCAGCCGGACCTTGGCGGACCCGGCGGCGGGCGTACGGAGGTCGTCGTCCAGCACGGTGCCACGGAGGTTGGCGTTGTCACCGACGGCGGCGACGGTGTACGCACGTCCGTTCTCCACGGTGACCGGCTGGCTGATGGCCGGGGTGCTGGATCCGGTGCCGCCGGCCGGGGTCATGCTCGCGACGTAGCGACCGGCCGGGACCTTCTGGTAGGCGGAGACGTCCCCGTAGCTCACGTCGGACAGCTTGAGCATCGACCTGCTGTCCGCGAACGAGGTCAACGCCACGTTGACCGACGGGGTGTCCGGCGACAGGTGGGCCAGCCGTACCCAGCCGCCGGAGCTGGGCTGGGCGGGGGTGTTGGCCGCCGAAGCCGGAGCCAGACCGGCGAAGCCGAGCAGGGCGCCGGCGGCCAGGGCGACCGCGCCGCGGATGAGGAAGCGACCGCGCGAGCGGGTGCGTGAGACGTGCATAGGAGTTCTCCCGAGAGTTCAGCGTGCAGAGCGTGTGGAGGCTGGCGGTCAGCCGGCCGACGTGGGCAGCAGTCCGGCCGGGATATCGGTCCCGTAGGTGATGAGCAGGCCCTGCGGCGTACGTTCGACCGAGCGCGGCGCGTAGGGGTAGGACTGCCCGGTGAACACGGCCGCGACGCGGTCGGAATCGGCGACCGAGTCCGCGAGCGAGCGACCGTCCAGGGCCGAGATGAGGACCTGACGGCGGGGCTGCTGGACTTCGGCGGCCTCACCGAACACGGCGGGCGCGTCGACCACGGTGAGCGTGCCGAGCGCGGCCGCCTGCGGCAGCGTGGTCAGGATCCGGGCGTCGATCCGGCCGCCGGTCATCAGGTCCATCACCGGCGTGGTGAGGTCGAGCTCCGGGTTGGTCGCCAGCGTGGTGCCGGCGGCGATCCGGGCCTGATTGTCCCTCTCGGTGGCTGCGGTGACGGCCGCGGCGCCCTCCCGGTGCACCCGGAAGACCTCGACGGCCTTGTCTCCGGTGCCGAACTCCGCGACCTCCACCGAGTTGCGCAAAGCCTCCGACACGGTCGGTGACCCGTCGGGGAACGTCCGCATCGAGTTGGTGCTGATCACGTAGTCGTAGTCCTGCCAGCCGTTGGGGGCCAGCGCCTGGACGGCGGGGTCGGTGTCGACCTTGTAGTACCAGATGACGTTGTCACGGGGGAAGCCCGCGCGGACCAGGTCGACCCACATCGAGTCGTCGACGACGACGCGGTAGTCGCGGTCCACGTTGGTCTTGACCCAGGACTCGGCCTGGCGCATCGGCTGGTCCAGATCGGCGAGCAGCAGCCCGCGGAGCTGGAGCCCCCAGACCGGCGCGGCCGCGCCGGTCGCCACCACTGCGGCCAGCACGGCAGCGGTCAGCTTGAGCCGCCGCCCGCTCGGGGACGGGGTCGCCCGGGCGCGGCGGATCCACACCTCGACGGCGGCCGGGATGAGCAGTGCGGCGAACGGGATCATCCCGATCACGTAGGGGATGGGCAGGTATCCCGGCCGAAGCATGAAGGCGAGCAGGAAGATCAGCGTGCCGGCGACCGGCCAGAATCTACGGCTCCGCAGCACGGCCAACGCCGCGACGGGCGCGACGATCGCGATGACCGGGTCGAGCTGGAGCCATTGCCCGGTCGTCACGCGCGCTTGGCTCGCCGCGTCGAACAGGCTGCCGCTGGCGGCCCGCCCGTCGAGCTGGAAGCCGATGCCCGAGAGCAGGCTGACCCGGTTCAACCCGGGGAAGAGCTCACCCTTGATGATCGACAGCAGCACGTACGCCAGCCCCAGCAGCACGACGATCGCGGCGGCCAGCGACACCGTGTAACGGCGGGTGCCACGGTGGGCCGAACGCCAGGTCTGCCAGGCGAGGAAGGGCAGGAAGAGGGCGTACGTCTCCTTGCTCAAGATCGCGACCGCGATGCAGACCGCGGCGGCCGAGAAGGCCAGCAGCTGACGGCGCGGGGCCATCACGAGTACGAACGCGGCGATCAGCCAGGGCGTGGCGACGTTGTCCAGGAAGACGGTGCGGTGGAACTGCACGGCCAGCGGCGACAGTCCGAAGATGGCCACGGCCGCCGCGGCCGCGGGGCGAGACATGTCCAGTCGGCGGGCGAGCATCCACAGCAGCGCGGCGCTGACCAGGGCCATCACGACCATGAACTCGCGGCCGGCCATCACGGCGCTGGTGTAGCGCTCGAAGCCGTCGGTGAGCTTGGTCCAGGCGGCGATCTGGATCCAGCCGAGCGGCGGGTGGTCGTACCAGTAGGTGTAGTGCGTGAGCGAGCCGAGGTTGCCGACGGCGTACGCCTGGGCGACGTAGGTGCCCTCGTCGTCCACCCGCTGCGGCGAGCCGGTGAGGTTGACGAACTGCACCACGGCGGTGACCAGGAACAGCGGCGAGAACCAGAGCAGGGACGTACGCCGCTCGCGCAACCACGCGACCAACCGCCGGCCGGCGCCGTGGGGTTTCTCGTCCGGAATCGTCGGGGTCGGCAGCAGCTCGGTGTCACCCGGCACCCGGGCCAGGTCGGCCGGGAAGGTGAGGATCTGGTGATCCAGAGTCTGGGTCATCGTGAGTCAGCTCCTGAGCCGGCGCCGGCCAGTGCCGGTTCGGGTTGCGGTCGGGCAGGTTGGGGACGGTGGGCGCCGGTGTGCTCGGTCTTCTCCCACGCGTTGATGCCCCGGGCCTCGCGGATGACCGACCGGACGGCCGCCGCAGCGAGGAACACCTGGTACGGGAACGTGCCGAGCAGCAGCCGGGCGTAGTCGCGGAAGCGGACCTTCACGTTGTACATCCGCTTGAAGTCACCCAGGCCGGCCGTCTCCACCACCAGGGTGAGCAGGGTCGGGACGATGGGCAGGAAGGTGAGCAGGGCGATCCCGGTCGGTACCTTGGCGAACAGGATGAGGGCGATCGAGACCGGGATCATCAAGCCGGTGAAGGCCTGCAGGAACGGCATCGACAACAGGTAGCGCGCCATCATCCGCTGCCGGAAGGTCGGCAGCTTGCGCCACTCGCCTTTGCGCAGGACCTGGAGGAAGCCCTGGTTCCAGCGCGTCCGCTGCTTGTACAGGCTCCTGAGGGTGGGCGGGGTCTCCTCGCGGGTGACGACCTCGGGGTCGTACGCGACGACCACCTTTTTCCCACGGGTGGACAACCGAACCCCCAGCTCGCAGTCCTCCGCGAGGCACTCGGGATCCCAGCCGCCGACCTCGCGGAGCACGTCGGCCCGGGCGAAGACGGTGTTCCCGCCCAGCGGGATAAACCGTGCGTTGGCGTGGAAGTGCAGCCGGCTGCGGAACCAGAAGTAGTACTCCATGCAGTTGCGCAGGGCCCACCAGCTGCTGTGCAGGTTCATCAGCTGTACGCCGCCCTGCACGACGTCGGCCTGGGTGTCTTGGAACCGGGCGTCGACCAGACGGAGCAGCTCCGGGTGCACCTCGTCCTCCGCGTCGAAGACCCCGATGATGTCCCCGCGGCACTGCGGCAGGGCGGTGTTCATGCCCTTGGGCTTGTTCTTGGGTACGGAGTAGTCCATGACCACGCGGACGATGTCGGGGTGACGGTCGGCCGCGGCCCGGGCCACGGCCTCGGTACCGGGGTCGTCGTGACCGATGATGGCGATCACCTCGTAGTCGGGGTGGTCGAGCTCGGCCAGCTTGTCGAGGGTGTCACCCAACACCTCCTCCTCGTGGCGGGCCGGGACCAGCAGCGAGAACGACAGATCCGGTTCACGTTTGGACCGGGCGAAGCCGGTCGCCTCCAGGTGCTGGGGTGTGCGCCAGGCGTGCAGCATCCAGGCCAGCGTGGTCATGGCGACCCCCGCCAACAGCAGGGAGGCCAGCCCGAGAGCCCCGAGCTGCGCGATCCCCAACCCGTTCTGCCAACCGGTCCGCAGGTCGATCGGGGCCTGCGTCGGTTCGGCGGTGGGACCGGCGTTCGGTCCCGTGGTCTCAGCCGGCTGCGGACCGGCGGGCAGCAACTGGGTCGAGTTGCCCGAAGGTGGGGTCGGAGCAGCCGAGGCAATGGTCGGTGCGGCAAGCCCCAGGGCTACGGTGAGCAGGGCGGCGGCGGCGACGACCATGGACAGAACGGCGATCCGCAGCCTGTTCAGCGGCAGCGTGGAAGATGTTGCAGGCGACACGTGTGAAACCCCCCGGTGTGATGCGCTTACACCTGTTCATCG
This sequence comes from Propionibacteriaceae bacterium, assembly GCA_036524735.1. Lineage (GTDB taxonomy): Bacteria > Actinomycetota > Actinomycetes > Propionibacteriales > Propionibacteriaceae > Microlunatus. Next base: position 5,867 of record DATDBS010000127.1, on the reverse strand, counting down.
GAAGCAGGCGGGGGGCCGGTTAGGTCCAGTCCGGTGTGATGTACGTCCTGTTTGATCTGACAAAGCGGCCAGTACAGTCGCGCGTGGCGCCCGAGGCGCCCAGGCCCGGAATCAGGCGGTCGGGAGGAGGGTCCAGGTGAACGCGTCCTCCCACCAACCGTCACCGGCGGCCCAGGACCGGATGATGTCGAAGGCCGCGTCGGTGTTCACGTCGAAGGTCTGCAGGTGTCGCGACTCACTGCCGAGCCGGACCTCGACCTGCCAGTGCTCGGAACCCGAACGCGCCGCCTGGGCGAAGAACTCCGGGCCCCAGCCCGGGTTGTCGACGATCACGAACTCAACGGCGGCGAGCAGCAGCGGGCGCAGGGTCTGCGGGGTGAGGGGGTCGACGATCTGGTCGTCCTCGGTCCAGCCACGAAATCCAGTCACAGAACCGATCCTATGAATTGACCCTCATCCTGAGCCTCGGTAGGCTGGGCTGTCGCTGTGGCTTGCGTGTCTTCGGACGGAGTAGGTCACGCTCGTACGGGTCGGATTTTGGTTGCAGAGCTTGTCGCCAGCGGTTGATCCTCGGCTTCTTACGGATCGGGCTGCAGCACACCGCAACATCCGCGTTCATCCCATATCGGAGCCCTACTACATGACGTCCTCCCTCGAGGCACCACCCCAGGTCGCAATCGACGATTTCGATTCGCCTGAAGCTTTTCTGGCCGCTATCGACGCGACCATCAAGTACTTCAACGACGGTGACATCGTCACCGGCACCGTCGTCAAGGTCGACCGCGACGAGGTTCTCCTCGACATCGGGTACAAGACCGAAGGGGTCATCCCCTCCAAAGAGCTCTCCATCAAGCACGATGTCGACCCGTTCGATGTGGTCAGTGTCGGCGATGAGGTCGAGGCTCTCGTCCAGCAGAAAGAGGACAAAGAGGGTCGCCTGATCCTGTCCAAGAAGCGGGCTCAGTACGAGCGCGCCTGGGGCACGATCGAGAAGATCAAGGAAGAGGACGGTGTCGTCACCGGCCACGTCATCGAGGTCGTCAAGGGCGGCCTGATCATCGACATCGGTCTGCGCGGCTTCCTGCCCGCGTCGCTGGTCGAGATGCGTCGCGTCCGCGACCTCCAGCCGTACGTCGGCATGGAGCTCGAGGCCAAGATCATCGAGTTGGACAAGAACCGCAACAACGTGGTCCTCTCGCGCCGTGCGTGGCTCGAGCAGACCCAGTCCGAGGTTCGCCAGAACTTCCTCACCCAGCTCCAGAAGGGCCAGATCCGCAAGGGTGTCGTGTCCTCCATCGTCAACTTCGGGGCCTTCGTGGACCTGGGTGGCGTCGATGGCCTGGTGCACGTCTCCGAGCTGTCCTGGAAGCACATCGACCACCCGTCCGAGGTCGTCGAGGTCGGCCAGGAGGTCACGGTCGAGGTGCTGGACGTCGACATGGACCGCGAGCGCGTGTCCTTGTCGCTGAAGGCCACTCAGGAAGACCCGTGGCAGGCGTTCGCCCGCACCCACCAGATCGGTCAGATCGTGCCGGGCAAGGTCACCAAGCTGGTGCCCTTCGGTGCGTTCGTCCGGGTGGAAGAGGGCATCGAGGGCCTGGTCCACGTGTCCGAGCTCGCCGAGCGTCACGTCGAGATCCCCGAGCAGGTCGTCCAGGTCAACGACGACGTGCTGGTCAAGATCATCGACATCGACCTCGAGCGTCGCCGGATCTCGCTGTCGCTCAAGCAGGCCAACGAGGGTGTCGACGTCAGCGCCGACGACTTCGACCCGACCCTGTACGGCATGGCGGCGTCCTACGACGACCAGGGCAACTACCTCTACCCCGACGGCTTCGACTCCGAGACGGGTGAGTGGCTCGAGGGCTACGACGAGCAGCGTGCGGCCTGGGAGACCCAGTACGCCGAGGCTCACGCCCGTTGGGAAGCCCACAAGAAGCAGGTCGAGGACGCGGAGAACGCAGAAGGATCCGCTGCTGCGGCTCCGGCGAGCTACTCCTCGAGCACGGAGTCGGCTAACGCCGCTGCGGCCGCCTCAACCTCGTCTTCCTCGCCCGCTCCGGCCGCTCCGGAGGGCTCACTGGCCTCCGACGAGGCCCTGCAGGCACTGCGCGAGAAGCTGACCGGCGGAGGAAACTGATTTAGCGATCAGTCCGTCGAGGCCCTTCCACCTTCGGGTGGGAGGGCCTCTTGCGTTTCCCGGCCCAACCGGCGAAATAACCTGCTGCCATGGTGCGCGTGGGACTGACCGGCGGGATCGCTTCGGGCAAAAGCCAGGTGGCAGAGCGTTTCGGCGAGCTCGGCGCGGTGATCATCGACGCCGACGTGCTCGCCCGCGAGGTGGTGGCACCCGGTACTGACGGGCTGACCGCGGTCGTGGAGCGTTTCGGGGAGCAGGTGCTGAGCGAAGGTCACCTCGACCGGGCGGCGCTCGGTCGGATCGTCTTCGGTGACCCCGAGTCGCGTCGCGACCTCGAGCGCATCATCCATCCCGCGGTACGCCGTCGCGCCGCCCAGCTGGAGGGCGAAGCGGCCTCCGACGCGATCGTCGTGCACGTCATCCCCCTGCTCGTGGAGACCGGCCAGGCCGACGACTTCGACGTCTGCGTGGTTGTCGACGTGGACCCCGAGATCCAGGTCGCCCGGCTGGCCGAGCGCAACGGATTCTCCCGCGCCGAGGCCGAACAGAGGATCGCCGCACAGGCCTCCCGAGAGCAGCGACTGGCCGCTGCGGACGTGGTGATCGAGAACAACGGAACGCTCGCTGACCTGGAAAGTCGTGTCCAATTTGTGTGGTCGAAGTTCCCGCCCGGTGACGCTGCTGAATGACATACTCGCAAATGCTCGGGAGACGAGGCGCCCGCCTCGGAGCAGATGCTGTTGTCGGATCGACCAGGATCCGACTGGTCAAGGAGGTAAGCAGTGGAATGCCCACGTTGTCGGGCTGAGCTTCCCGAAGTCGCCCATTTCTGCCACGTCTGTGGCCAGGACATGCGCTCCGGTGACCTCGCTCGCAGGAAGTCTTTTGCGGCCAAACCCGATGAGCCTGTCGCTTCTTTCGCGCTGATCTCGTCGATCATGCCGCGGGGTGCCGGACAGCGTCCGCAGACGTACCGGATCGCGTTGACCATCGCGCTCGTCGTGGCATTGGTCGCGGCCATCTTCGGCGCCATGCCGATCGCCGTCCTGGTGGCCGCCTTCGCCATCCCGATCGTGTACATCGTCTACATCTACGACGTGAACCTGTGGGAGGACGAGCCCATCCCGGTGACGGGTTTCGCCTTCGCTCTCACCGGTGTGCTGGCCATCGGGTTCACCATCTTGTGGACCTTCCTCCGCGGTGCACCGCCCTACGCCACCGGCAGCCTGGAGGGTGGCATCAACGCCGCCCCGAGCGTCGGGACCTTCCTGCTTGTGGCCATCGCGGTCCCGGTCGTCGGTGAGGCCATCCGCCAGGTCGGACCGGTCATCCTGGCCAGCCGCCCCGAGTTCGACGACCTGATGGACGGCCTGACGTTCGGCGTGATCAGCGGGGTCGCGTACGCCTGCTTCGACACCATCGTGCGCCACTGGGCCCTGCTGACCGGCGGTCTGCAGGACTCCGACCCCGGACTGTGGGTCTCGCTGATCTTCCTCGAGGGCTTCGTCAAACCACTCATCTTTGGAACGGCCACGGGTATCGCCTGCGCTGAGTTCTCCGGTCTGGGTCGGGGCTACGACGGATTCACCCCGCGCTACTTCCGCGGTCTGGCCGAGGCCGTCCTGGCCAACATCGCGTACCAGGCCGGGACGTACCTGTTCTCCTTCGTCGGGGACGCGACGCTGGGTGTGGTCCTGAGCATCGGCTGGGGTCTGATCATCCTGGGCACCCTGATCCTGCGGATCCGCAACGTCCTGCACGTCGGGTTGATGGAAGCGGCGCTGGAGCGTTCTGCCCGTGACGGCGGCGTCGGCAGCTCGGGTGAGCTGGAGTTCTGCGCGCACTGCGAGATGCCGCTGCTCGAGCACGCGGCGTTCTGCAACGCGTGTGGTACGGCCGTCCGGGTACAGCCCAAGCAGACCCGGACCAAGGTGCCCGCCCTGGCCGGACCGGCCGCCGCGTCGGAGTCCATCGTCCCTGGCTTCGACTCACCGGTCGCCGGCGAGGAGTCCCCGCCGACCGCCCAGGCTGGTGAGCCAACGGGCGAGGACCCATCCATCACCGAGAACGACAGCCGGAACCGCTCGTACGACGAAGAGGAGGGTCGGGCATGACGCAGGATCCTCGTCAGTGGGGCCCCCAGGGCGGCGGTGGCTACCCGCAGCAGGGCCAGCCCGGCCAGCCTCCCCAGCAGGGCCAGCCTCCCCAGCAGGGCCGGCCGCCCCAGCAGGGTCAACCTCCTCAGCAAGGTGGGTACAACCCGCAACAGGGTGGATACCAGCCGCAGCAGGGTGGCTATAACCCTCAGGGTGGCTATCAGCCGCAACAGGGTGGCTACGCCCCGCAGCAGGGGGCGTACCAACCGCAGCAGGGGGCGTACGCCCCGCAGGCCGCGTTCGGGCCGCAGGGTGGCGGCTATCCCCCTCAGGGTCCCGGGGGTGGCGGCGGCTACGGACCGCAGGGTTCCGGGCCGAAGAAGAAGAGCCCGCTGATGCTGATCTTGATCGTGGTGGCGGCCGTCGTGCTGGTCGCGGCGATCGGTGGCATCGCCATGGCGTTGAGCAAGGACAACGGCGACCAGCCGGTGACCTCGATCACCCCGAGCCAGCCGACTCCGCCGCCGGCCGACCCGACGCCCGACCCCACCCCCAGCCAGTCGCCCGGTCCGTCCGACGACCCGACACCGGGTCAGACCGACCCGCCCAGCGGTGACGCCGTCGACCTCGGCAACGGGATCGAGCTGACCCCCGCCAGCGGGTGGGAGGTGAAGAAGACCGGCAAGGGCGTGGCCCAGCTGTCCGACGGAAACAGCATCTTCCTGGGCCAGGCCATCAAGGCCAGCGCGAGTACGAACCCCGGTCAGCTCTGCACGGCCTGGCACAAGAACATCGCCGAGGGCACCACGGGCGGGAAGTTCCAGGAACCCAAGACCGTGGATCTGGGGACGAAGAAGCTGAACGCCTCGACCTGCCTGGCGCAGACCACGGTGTCGACGGGTCAAGGGTCGGCGACCATCACGCTGTTCTCCCTGGTCTCGGTCCGGGCCTCGGACGGGGTCACAGTGCTCGGGACGGCGTACTTCACCCAGAGTGCCGACTCCACCCAGCTCAACAAGGACTTCTCCGCCATGGTGAACTCCATGCTCAAGACGCAGGTCGCCGGAGGTTGAGTGTAGGTTCTCGATCTTCTTGTCGCGGCGGTCTTGCGCTGACTAGGCGAACGACATGATCTTGTCGCCCGTCGATTCTCATTATCTTGTCGGATTCCTCGATTTGTCGCCCCAAGTGTGCGGGGAAAGCCGATCCGGTCAACTCCCGCTTACCGGCACAGGTAGCCGAACCGGTTCTACGGAACACCGAATCACGCTCACTGTGACCTGGCCGACCCAGAAGATCGGCGTGCCGGTGAGGGGTCGGCTAACGGCACGCCTTAGATCGCTGGCGGCTTCGCCGTCCTTGGCGCAGCGGGTGCCTCGACTCAGACTCAGGGTATGGAGCCTGGAAGCCCTTCGCGGAGTGCGGGGGCCTTCCATCTAGATACCCCAGGGGGGTACTATATGGGTATGACGAGCCACTCTCACCAACACCCAGGCGCCTCGGCTGCGCTGGTCCGGGACCCGGTGTGCGGGATGGATGTGGATCCCGGGTCGGGGGGTCTGCACTCGGAGCATTACGGGAAGATGTACTACTTCTGTTCCGCGGGGTGTCAGGCGAGGTTCGACGCCGAT
>DATDBS010000126.1:0-6655 GCA_036524735.1 Propionibacteriaceae bacterium | reverse complement strand
GTGGCGCGGGGCGAGCAGATCGTCGATCAGGGTGGGCACGGTGGAGAGCTGGACCACCGGCTGCGCGATCCAGCCGCGTGGATCGTCGATCACGCGGCGGCGCAGGGCGTCGAGCTCATCCTTCGTCGCCCGCGGTCCGATTACGATGCCCTTGCCGCCGGAGCCGTCGACCGGCTTGACCACCAGCTCGTCGAGACGGTCCAGCACCTCCTCGCGGGCGGCCGGCTCCTCCAGACGCCAGGTGTCCACGTTGGCGAGGATCGGGTCCTCGGCGAGGTAGTAGCGGATCAGGTCGGGCACGTAGGTGTAGATCAGCTTGTCGTCGGCGACTCCGTTGCCGATGGCGTTGGCCAGCACCACCCCGCCGGTGCGGACGGCGTTGACCAGGCCGGGTACGCCCAACATCGAGTCGCTGCGGAAGTGCACCGGGTCGATGAAGTCGTCGTCGATCCGGCGGTAGATGACGTCGACCTTCTGCAGTCCGGCCGTCGTCCGCATGAACACGCGACCGCGGCGACACTCCAGGTCACGTCCCTCCACGAGCTCGACGCCCATGGTCCGGGCCAGCAGCGTGTGCTCGAAGTAGGCCGAGTTGTAGACGCCGGGCGTGAGCACCACGACGGTCGGGTCGTCGATGCTGCCGGCGGACTTGCGCAGCGCGCGGAGCAGCCGGGCGGGGTAGTTGGCCACGGAGCGGATCCGCTGGTTGGAGAACGCCTCCGGCAGCGCGGTGATCATGGCGCTGCGGTTGGTCATCACGTACGAGACCCCGCTCGGCACCCGGAAGTTGTCCTCCAGGACGCGGACGTCGCCCTGGGGCGTACGGATCAGGTCCACCCCGGACACGTGGATGCGTACGCCGTTGCCGGGGGCCACGCCCCACACAGCGCGGTGGTAGTGGTTCGACGACGTCACGAGCTGGCTCGGGATGACGCCGTCCGCGATCACCCGGGCGTCGGAGTAGACGTCGGCGAGGAACTTCTCCATGGTGCGGACGCGCTGGGCGACACCCGCCTCGATCGTCTCCCACTCGGGCGAGGCGATCACTCGCGGCACCAGGTCCAGCGGGAACGGACGCTCGACGCCACCGACGTCGAAGGTGACGCCGGCCTGGGTGTAGTTGTTGGCCAGCGATTCAGCGATGCCCTTGAGCTCCGCGGGGGTCGAGCGGGAGAGCGTCGCGTGCACCGCCTGGTACGACGGTCGGACGCTCCCCTCGGCGTCGATCATCTCGTCGAACGCCTCACCGGCACGGTAGTTCGAAAGCACGTCCGCCATAAGCGGCACCCTACTCACCCGCGCGTTACCTCTCGGTTACACCCGTCAAAGGCTCACGACGTGGCGATGATCGCGACCAGCAAGATCAACAGCAGCACGACCGGAATGGCCAGGATCGCCCAGAACGCGACCAACCCGGGCCGCGGCTGCTCTTCGAAACCGATGCGCCCCGACATGAAGGTGATCAGCGGGCCGCTGTAGTGCACCTCGACCGACTGGCCCGGAGCGACGTCGACGGCCTGTTCGGCGGCACCGAAACGCCAGAGGTAGGTCGTGGCCGCAGAGAGCTGGTGATGCCCGGGAACGACGGGAAAGGCGTTCTGGCCCCACCGGACCGGCGCCGGGTATCCGTCGATCGTGACGGTCGGGGTCATCATGGTCGCCGACCCCAGTCCGAACGGCTTGCGCAGCTTCAGGACCAGCTGACCCATCGGGGCCTGACCGCCGGGCTGCTGGTTCGGCTGGTTCGGCTGGTTCGGATACGGCTGGGACACGGGGAAATCCTGCCACCGCCCGGGGTCGCCCGCCGGGCGTTCGTGGACGACATTCGGGGTGACGACCCCATTAGGCTGACCCAATGCCCGATCACGCTTCGCTCCCCGCCCCGTCCGACGTCCCCGAGCAGATCCGGGTCCGCCAGGACAAGCGCGCGCGGTTGCTGGCGGAGGGGCGCCAGGCGTACCCGGTCTCGGTGCCGCGGACGCACTCCCTGCGCGAGGTCCGCGCCGGCTGGGGACATCTGGAGCAGGGCGAGGAGACCACCGACCTCGTCTCGATCACCGGTCGGGTCGTCTTCATCCGCAACACCGGCAAGCTGTGCTTCGCCACGCTGCAGGAGGGGTTGACCCAGACCGACTCCGGCACCCGGTTGCAGGTCATGCTGTCGCTCGCCGAGGTGGGCGAGGCGGCGCTGGCCGGCTGGAAGGCCGACGTCGACCTCGGTGACTTCGTGGCCGTACAGGGTCGGGTCATCTCGTCCAAGCGCGGTGAGCTGTCGGTCTTCGCCACCGGGTGGGAGCTGGCGTCCAAGGCGCTGCGCCCGATGCCGACGCTGCACAACGAGCTCTCGGACGAGACCCGGGTACGTCAGCGCTACGCCGACCTGACGGTGCGGGAGGCCGCTCGCGACATGGTGCGCACGCGCGCCGCCATCACCCGCAGCATCCGCGAGACCCTGCACGGGCAGGGCTACCTCGAGATCGAGACGCCGGTCCTGCAGCTCGTCCACGGCGGGGCCCTCGCGCGGCCCTTCCACACCCACCTGAATGCGTTCGACACCGGCATGACCCTCCGGATCGCCCTGGAGCTGTTCCTCAAGCGGGCGGTCGTCGGCGGGGTGGAGCGGGTCTACGAGATGGGCCGGATCTTCCGCAACGAGGGGATCGACTCGACCCACAGCGCCGAGTTCACCATGCTCGAGTTCTACGAGGCGTGGGGCGACCAGCGCACGGTCGCGGCGCTGACCCGGCGGATCATCCTCGACGTCGCCGACCAGCTCGGCTCGCGCCAGATCGAGACGCCCGCCGGGGTCATCGACCTGGACGGAGACTGGCCTTGGCTCGGGGTCTACCCGGGGCTGTCGGAGGAGCTCGGCGAGGAGATCACCCCGCGTACGCCCGCCGAGCGTCTGCGGGCGATCGCGGCCGAGCGGGAGGTCGAGACCGACCCGGCGTGGGGCGCGGAGAAGCTGGTCCTCGAGCTCTTCGGCGAGCTCGTCGAGCCGACCCTGCTGCAACCGACCTTCGTGTGCGACTACCCGCCGTCGGCGCAACCGCTGGCCCGACCGCACCGCAGCAACCCGGACCTGATCGAGGCCTGGGACCTGATCATCGGCGGGATGGAGCGCGGGACCGGCTTCTCCGAGCTGATCGACCCGGTCATCCAGCGCGAGCGGCTGACCCAGCAGTCCCTGGCCGCGGCCGCCGGTGACGTCGAGGCCATGCAGCTGGACGAGGACTTCCTGGCCGCGCTGGAGTTCGGCGCGCCGCCGATGGGTGGGGTCGGCCTCGGCATCGACCGCGTGGTGATGCTGTTCACCGGCGTCGGCATCCGGGAGACCATCCTCTTCCCGCTGCTGAAACCCGAGAGCTGAGCGTGAGCGTCCCCGACGGCGCCGATCCTGTCGCGTTGGCTCACTGGCTGCTGGACCGGGCCCGCGCTGGGGAGGCGGAGCGGATCGCGGCCTACGTGGACGCCGGTGTCCCCGTCGACCTCACCGACTCCGCCGGCAACACCATGCTGATGCTCGCGGCCTACCACGGGTTCGCCGACACGGTGCAGGTGCTGCTCGACCGCGGCGCCCTGGTCGATGCGATCAACGACCGCGGTCAGACCCCGCTCGCCGGCGCCGTGTTCAAGGGCTACGACGACGTCGTACGGGTGCTGGTCTCCGCCGGCGCCGACCCTGATCTCGGTACGCCGAACGCCCGGGCCGCGGCGGATTTCTTCGCCCGCCCCGACCTCGCCGCCCTGCTGCCTCCGGTCTGAGGGCTTTCGGTCTGGGGGCTATCGGTCTGAGGGCTTTCGGTCTCCGGGCTGTCGGTCTGTTGGCTCCCGGCTTGAGGGTGGCGTCTCGGTGCGCAGGTTGCTCGTGACTGGTGGGCCGGGCGCGGCGGGGTGCCGCGTTTCGCACCGGTGGGCGCAAGGATTTGGGCGTACGCGCGGCCGGTCCGTCCGTTTCGCACCGGTCGGTGCAAGACATCGGCGTACGCGCGGCCGGCCGGATCGTTTCGCACCCACAGGCGCAAAACGGTCGCCCGACCACCACCCACCCCGCACCGGAAACCTGAGACCATGTGCGAATCCTCTATCCCTATAGCTAATGTCGGGAATGACCGATCTGACCTGGAGGAGATGTGTGATGAGTGTTCTCGACGACGTGCTGGCCGCCAACGAGGCGTACGCAGCGGACTTCGGCGCGAAAGGCGCGCTGGCTCTGCCGCCGGCCCGGCAGTTCGCGATCTTGACCTGCATGGACGCCCGGCTCGACCCAGCGAAGTACGCCGGCCTGTCCGAGGGCGACGCCCACGTGATCCGCAACGCCGGCGGCCGGGCGAGTGACGACGCGATCCGCTCGCTGGTCATCTCGTACAAGCTGCTCGGCACCAAGGAGTGGTTCGTCATCCACCACTCGAACTGCGGCATGGAGTTCTTCACCGACGAGGTCATCCGTGGTCTGCTGGCCAGCAGCCTCGAGACCGCGGCGCTCGGCGAGCGGGGCTTCTACGACGTCGGGTCGGGACCGGGTTCGACCGAGGCGGCGTACGTGGACTGGCTGACCATCGGCGACCAGGAGCAGAGCGTCGTGGCCGACGTCGAGCGGATCCGCAACAGCCCGCTCGTACCGTCGAACATCGCGATCTACGGCTACGTGTACGACGTCGCGACCGGTCGGTTGGTCGAGGTCCCGGCCGCGACCAAGGCTGGCGCGGCTTTCTGACCGAGCCCTGGTCGACTCCGCACCCGCTGTCCCCACGTCGCACCGCTCGTACGGGGTGCGTCATGGAGCCAGCGGGGGTGGAGTCGCGCTAGGGCGTACGCAGCGGCTCGCGTGACCAGATGTTGGCGCAGGCTTCGCAGGTCTCGGCGGGGATGAGGCCGACCTGCATCAGCTGAGCGAAGAGCCAGCACCCTGCGCAGAAGCCGAAGGCCGACTCGAGGACGGCGAAGACCAACAGCACCGCGATCAGGGCCGTGCCCAGCGTGGTCAGCCCGAAGCCGAGCGACCCGACCGCCGCCACGGTGGTGAGGGTGAGGCCGATCGCCTGGGCGAACCGCTTGGGTGGGCCAGGCACGAACCGCGGCAGGCCGAGCCGGGGCGCGGCAACGCGCGTGGCCAGCTGACCGAGGATGCTGAACCGCGGCCCGCACAGCACCCGGGCCAGGAAGCCCAACGCCATGACGGCGATGATGACGTGCCAGCCGGTGATCAACGTGAGGGCAGCGAGGCCCGCCACGCCGGCCGCCACCGAGCGCGCAGCCTTCTCGTTGACCGGGTTCGGGAACGCGAAAAGAGCCACGATCCGAGGGTAGGAAATCTCGCCTCCGAAGTCTTCCCGGTATCACCTGGTGGACTACTAGGGATTACGGGAGCGGGGTCTTCCGCGGGTTCCACCCCACTCGGCATACTGAATCCGTGGTCACACTGCCAAAGACGGCAACCGGCTTCCTGCGCTGGCGATCGTGGGGCGAGGGCCCCCGCCGAGCCCTGCTGCTGCACGGCGCCGGGTCCTCGGGAGCGACCTGGTGGCAGGTCGGCCCCGCGCTCGCGGCGGCCGGCTGGCGGGTGAAGGCACCTGACCTCCCCTCCCACGGAGCCAGTCCACGGGTGAACGGTCGGCTCACTCCGGAACGGGCCGCCGACTGGGTCGTCGCCGAACCGGCCGCACGGCCGTACGACCTCGTCATCGGGCACGCGTTCGGCGCAGCGGTCGCTCTCGCCCTACTGGTCCGGCAACCGATCGGACTGGTCGCCCTCGAGGAGCCCCCCGGACCGAACAGCGTCAGCTGGCCCGCCAGAGCGACCGCGCTCGTCGGTGAGGTCGATGCCGTACGGCGAGATCCGGAAGCGGCCTACCTCCGATGCCGGACCGCCCAGCCGAGGTGGGCCGATGAGGACTGCCGCAACGCCGTACGCGACCTCGCCAGCTGTGCTGCCGGAGACGTGGCCGACGGACTGCGGCTCGGGCCCACCTGGCCCGGGCTGACCCCAGACCCTGGCCGACCGACCCTGGTGCTCGCCGCGCCGGACGCACCCGGGATGAATGACCGTGGTGATGCGACGGTGCTGCGAGGGGCGGACCGGCAGTCCATACGTGAGTTGGCCGACACGTTCACCGAGCTCGACGGCGGCCACTGGCTGCACCGTGACCGGCCCAACGACTGGCTGCAGGCGGTGCTCGCCTTCGCCGGCTGAGCCCCACGTCGACCACCGCCACCGCTGGCCGCGACCCGGCGTCGGTGCCAGCGGCCCTGGCCGCTCGGTGGCCCCCCGGGCCTGCCGGCTCGGCGCCCCGGACCTGGCAGCTTGGTGCCCTCCGGCCCCGTGTCGAATTCGCAGGTATACCTGCGATCTATGCGCTTTACACGCGATATATCCCGGGTAAAGCGAGGACATCGCAGGTTAACCTGCGAAACCGGCAGCCAGCGCTGGCGACGGGGAGCGGGGACGGCCAGCGCAAGGGCCAGCGGGGACAGCCAGCGGGGACGGCCAGCTCGGGGACAGCCAGCGCGGGACGGGGCGGACGCGGACGGGTCAGCGGGAGAAGTCGATGACGGTCATGCCGGCGGTGGTGGAGGCGATCTGGTCCATCGCCATCAAGGCAGGCCCGGCCTCCTGCAGGCCGATCACGGCACCGAGCAGCCGGTCGAGCGGGAC
>DATDBS010000125.1:0-3719 GCA_036524735.1 Propionibacteriaceae bacterium | reverse complement strand
GGTCGTCGGCCTCGCCCTGATGGGCACCCTGGACCACACCACGCCGTACTGGCACGTCGCGATCTTCATGTCCGTGATGGGCGTCGGCGTCGGGGCCCTGGTGCAGAACATCGTGCTGGCCGTGCAGAACACCGTGGACGTGTCCCAGGTCGGCGCCACCTCGGCCACCGTCTCCTTCTTCCGTTCGCTCGGTGGCGCGGTCGGTGTCGCCGTCCTCGGTGCCATCCTGGCCAACCACGTCACCAGCCACGTCGCGGACGGCCTGGCCGCGGCCGGGGTACAGTCCGGCGGCAGCGCCGGGGGCAACCTCGACCTCAAAGACCTGCCCGGTCCGATCCAGCTGATCGTGCGTTCGGCGTACGGCGACTCGTTCGGGACCCTGTTCCTCATCGCCGCCGCGGTTTCGGTCGTGACCCTGGTCGCGGTGCTCCTGGTCAAGGAGGTCCCGCTGCGGGACACGGTCGAGCTGGCGCCCCAGCCGGTTGCGGCCGCAGACGGCGTGTCCGAAGCCGTGGCCGAAGGGCCCCAGGCTTCCCGGGTGAACGGGTCCGCAGACACTGATTCCCGGCTGGAGCCGATCACCATCCCGACCCAGCCGAGCAACCGGTGGGACGATCCCACCGAGCGTCTCTCGGTCGCCGCTCTGGACGTGCTCACCGCCGCGCAGGACCAGGCCCGTCAGCACGTCGCGACGTCGAGCCTCAGCCACCGGGAGGTGATCGAGGTGCTCACGTCGCTCGGGAGCCAGATTGATCAGGTCGTCGCCGACTTCCACGCCCGCCTCGACGCGATCCAGCAGCACCTGGCCGTGCCCGATCCGGGTGCCTCACTAGCCCAGGACGGCGCCGGCGCGGACAGCCTGCGGACCTACGAGTACGGCCTGCTGGTCAACAGCCAGCGGACGGCCGACAAGGTCACCCGGCTGGCCAAGCTGGAAGCCGAGCGCATCCTGACCGAGGCCGACGAGCAGGTCGTCGAACTGGAGGGCCGGATCCGGACGTTGCGGGCGGTCGAAGCCGAGCTGAGCGCCCGGGTCACCGAGACCGTCAGGACGAGCTGACGTCATCCTCGACGGGTTGCTGAGCCGGCTTCTTGGCGATGACCGAGCCCAGCACGCCGTTGACGAACGACGGTGACTCGTCGGTGGAGAGCTCCGACACCAGGTGCAGCGCCTCGGAGACCGCGACGGCGTCCGGCAGGTCGGAGTAGTCGATCTCGTACACGGCGATCCGCAGGGTGTTGCGATCGACCCGTGGCGTACGCGGCAGGGTCCACCCCTCAGCCAGGGAGTCCGAGATGCGTCCGTCGATCTCCAGGCCGTGGGCGTGGACGCCCTCGACCAGGGTTTTGGTGTACTCGCGGACGGGCGGGTCAGCGTCGGCCGTACGCTCCTCCAGCGTCACCAGGGCATCAGACCCGCGAAGCTCGGCCTCGAACAGGATGTCGAGAGCGCGCTTGCGGGCCTTGCTGCGGGTGGAGGTGCCCATGCCCTTCTCGGGAGGCAAGCGGGTCAGCTGCCGATGCGGCCGAGGTAGTCGCCCGTACGGGTGTCGACCTTGACCTTCTCGCCGTTGACGATGAACAGCGGGACCTGGATCTGCAGGCCGGTCTCGAGCGTCGCGGGCTTGGTGCCACCGGTGCTGCGGTCGCCCTGGAGGCCGGGCTCGGTGTAGGTGATGACGAGCTCGACGGAAGCCGGCAGGTCGATGTAGAGCGGCAGTTCCTGGTGGATCGCGACCGTGGCGATCTGCTCCTCGAGCAGGTAGTTCTTCGCGTCGCCGACGACGGCGTCGCTGATGCTGACCTGCTCGTACGACGAGGTGTCCATGAAGACGAAGCCGTCGCCGTCGTGGTAGAGGTACTGCATGTCGCGGCGGTCCACGCTGGCCGTGTCGACCTTGGTGTCGGAGTTGAACGTGCGGTCCACGACCTTGCCCGACAGCACGTGCTTGAGCTTCGTGCGGACGACGGTGTTGCCCTTGCCCGGCTTGTGGTGCTGGAACCAGATCACGGACCACAGCTGACCGTCGAGATCGAGGATCATGCCGTTCTTCAAGTCATTCGTTGACGCCACGCGTACGTACCCTTCTACTTCATCTACTTCAGTGCTGTGCTTGCTTGTGGGCAGCGGCCCAGTTTAGACCAAGGCGACGACGGCGTACGACGCCTTGCTTCTCGGAACCGCGCTGCGGGGACGCCCCGCTGGTGATGATGTGCAGAAACTGTCTAGGACGGAAGTTCCTGCACATCATCACGACGGAGTGACCGCTGCCGTCATCCACAGGGCCGATCGGTGGGTTTCCACAGGTCCAGTGACCGACCGCACGATTTCGGCCGACGTCCGCAGACTCTGGATGTGTACGCCCGAGAGCCGCTCCCCGAGTCGATCCTGGCCGCGGCGCGTCGGCAGGACGGGATGCTGAGCCGCGGCCAGCTGGTGGGCGCGAGCCTGACCGACGGTCAGGTCGCTCGGCTCGTACGCGGTCAGGTCCTGACGCGCGTCGACCAGGGTCTCTATCTGATCGGCCTGACGGAGATGACCTGGCGTCGGTACGCCTGGGGTGCGGTGCTGCTGGGGGGTCGACAGTCGCGGCTGATGGGACGGACCGCCGGCGCGCTCGAGGGTCTCTGCCCGGAGATCATGCCGGTCGAGGTTTTGGTGCCCTCGGCGATGGGGGTGCGGACCCGCCCCTGGGTGCGGGTGCACCGCGAGCAGACCGGAGCCCGGTCGTCCGGACGGGTGGGCGCGCCGGCGCGGACGCTGGTCGAGGACACCGTGCTCGACCTGTGTGCATCCACCGGTGACGAAGGCGCCGTCATCGGCTTCCTCACCGCGGCCAGCCAGCGGCTGACCACCGCCGGCCGGATCCGGTCAGCATTGAACCGACGTACTCGGGTACGCCATCGGCGGCTCATCGAAGCGATCCTGACTGACGTCAGCGAGGGCGTCCGCAGCCCGTTGGAGCTCCGTTGGATCCGCGATGTCGAGCGGGCGCACGGCCTGCCTCGCGCAGTCAGGCCGTACCGCCTACCGAGCGGCGAGGTCGCCGATGGGGCGTGGGAGGAGTTCAAGGTGCTGCTCGAACTCGACGGGCGGGCCTACCACGACGGCGAGCTTCGCTTCCGCGACTGGCGGCGCGACAACCGTGGCGGCGAAGACGGCTGGTTGACCCTGCGGTACGGCTGGCACGACACGGTGGTCGAGTCCTGCCTGGCCGCAGGCAACGCCGCTCGGGTCCTCACTCGCCGCGGCTGGAACGGCCGCCCGCACAGCTGCCCGCGATGCAACTAGATGTGCAGAAACTCCCGTCCTGGGCAGAAATTGCACATCATCTGGGTTGTCCACAGGTGGGGATGACACGGCCCGGTCTGATGTGTCACTCTGGCCGCTCGCAATCGGGGGAAGGTGAGATGAGGACTGGCACGCTCGGCCCGAACATGGCCGCCGCCGCGATACTGGTCGCGCTGCTCACCGGTGGCTGCACCCCCGACCCCACTCCTCCGGTGACGCCCACCCCCACCGCGACCCAGACGCCGACCGAGACCGAGCAGGAACGCCAACAGCGGGAGGCCTACGCCGCCGCCGAGACCGCGTACCGGACGTTCCGGGCCGAGTACGGGCGAGTGCTGCGGGCCGGCGGCGCCAAAGAAGCCACCGCGGTCATGAAGCAGACCGCCGGCGGGCCATATCTGAAGGAGTTCACCGAAGTCATCCAGGC
>DATDBS010000124.1:0-12175 GCA_036524735.1 Propionibacteriaceae bacterium | reverse complement strand
CCCCCCGTGAACCGTCTGGTCGGGGGGCTTGAGTAAGTGACAGCGCGACTGGGCGCCGACTGGCGTTCGCCGTCTTACAGAGGTAAGCGCAACTCTTGTAGGGCGGGCGGGGCTCGAACCCGCGACCCAGGGATTATGAGTCCCCTGCTCTAACCGGCTGAGCTACCGCCCCGCGCGCACCGGATCGTCGGGCTCAGACCGAGCTGACCGCTGCGCTGGAGCCCCGATGATAGCCAGGTTCGGCTTGCTTGTGAGCGCGGCGGATGGTGAAGAGCAGTGCGGCGAAGCTGACTCCGCCGACGACGATGTGCACGATCAGGTTGTTGAACCCGTCCCAGGCGGCGTGCAGCAGCACGGCGACGACGAAGGTGAGCAACAGCCGTACGATGGCTCGGCCCTTGCGGGTGGCTGAGGGCAGAGCCCAGAGGGCGGCCGCGGTGAGCCCGGTCCAGGCCACGTGACCGGCGGGGGAGAGCAGGGCGCGCAGCTGCAGCGTCTGCTCGACGTCGACGATGCTGCCGGTCTTCAACAAGGCGTTGAAGCCGTACCCCATGGTCTCCAGGGTCGCGAACCCCATGCCACTGGCGACGCCGATGATCACCCCGGCTCGGGAGTCGCGGTGCCTCGCGATGACCAACACCAGGATCGGGATGATCAGCTTGGCCGATTCCTCGAACAACCCGACCAAGATCATGGGCAGCGCGCCCAGGCGTTTCAGGGCGTCGTACTCCAGGGTGCCGGCGGCCACCGTCCCGATTACCCCACCCATCGCTGCTACGAAAGCGATCAGACCGGTGGAGACCACCACCCGTCGTCCGCTCGACGCCGCGAAGACGAGGACCGAGGCCGGCACCACGATCGAGCCCAGCAGGATCATCGACGGCACGAAGTTCGTGTTCCGGGTCGACACCAGCGTGTGCAGGACGAGCAGGTAGCTGGCTACGCCCACGAGGAGCACCGCCAACCAGGAGAGCCGACGGAGCAAGCCCACCGTGGGCTCGGCGACGGCCGGGGACGAGGAGGTCATGGCGTCATTCTTTCTCAGCACGGCCGGCACCCACGAAGACCGCCAGTGCGCGAACAGCCGGGACGCTAGCGTGATGGAGCCAACGGAGGCAGGCGACAGGAGCGAGCATGCACGAGATGATCCCGACCATGTTCGACGTGCTGGACGAACGGTTCGTCGGCACCAGGGGAGACCGGATGATCGAGCGTGCGTACGCCGAGGGTCGCTGGTTGGAAGGTCCGGCGTACGACCCGGCTGGTCGGTTCGTCCTGTTCAGCGACATCCCGAACGACCGCGTACTGCGCTACGACGAGGTGACTGGGCGGACCGATGTCTTCACCCACCCGGCCGGGTTCGCCAACGGTCGGACCCTGGACCGCCAGGGCCGCTTCATCAGCTGCGAGCACGGCGAGCGACGGGTCACCCGGCTCGAGCACGACGGCTCCGTCCGAGTCCTCGCCGACGCCTACCGGGGGGAGCAGTTGAACAGCCCGAACGACGTGGTCGAGCACTCCGACGGATCGATCTGGTTCACCGACCCCACCTACGGCATCACGTCCGACTACGAGGGCCACGCGGCCGAGCCCGAACTGGACTCCCGGAACGTCTATCGGCTGGACCCGGCCGCCGGCTCGCTGACCGTGGTCAGCCAGGCCTTCAACCAGCCCAACGGTCTGGCCTTCTCCCCGACTGAGACCGAGCTGTACGTGGTGGACAGCGCGGAGCACGAGATCCACGTGTTCGACGTGGAGGGCGATCGACTGGGCGACGCACGGCTGTTTGCGGCCGATCCGCGAGGCTACGACGGCATCCGCTTCGACCACCACGGGCGCCTTTGGTGCGCCGCCGACGACGGCTTGCACTGCTACCACCTCGACGGCACCCTGCTGGGTCGATTGCTCCTGCCGGAGATCACGTCCAACCTCACGTTCGGCGGCCGCCAGCGCAACCAGCTCTACATCACCGCGACCACATCGTTTTACACGCTCCGCGTCAATTTCCGAGCGGCCCGCTACCCCGGATGAGCGTGGGCGCGGCCCACCCCGACCCCCCGGATCTCGGTTGGCGCAAGCCGACTTTCCGACACTAGAGTCGTGCTCCCGCAGTCGTGATGCGCCGAGAGTTTCAGGGGGAACTGTCCGTGCCGGACCCCGCTCGCCGGAGCTTACGTCAGCCGCTGCTGACGACTTCTGAACTGAGCCTGGCCGGTCTGGTCGTCCTCACCCTGGTCAGTGTCGTCGTCCTGTCCACGCAGATCGAGGCCCCGGAATGGCTGCGCAACGCGGCCTTGTTCGGCCACCTGATGGCGTTGCTGCTCGGCTTCGGTTCGGTGCTGTCGGTCGACTGGTTCGGGCTGTTGTGGCTGCTTCGCCGGGTGCCGCTGGCCGTCGTGATCGCCCAGGCCGATCGGATGGCCGTACCGATCTGGCTGGGCACCATGGGTCTGTGCGCCACCGGGGCTCTGCTCCGCCCGGACCTGCACTCGCCTCTGACGGTGGTCAAGATGGTGTGTGTGCTGGGGGTGGTGCTCGCTGGGGTCACGACCATCTCGACGAAGAGGATCATGGTGGGCCAGTTGCCCAGGGTCTCGCGGTCCGTGCTGGTACGCGGCGCCATCCTCGCCGGGGCCTCTCAGACCTTCTGGTGGGTGTCGTGTCTGATCGGGTTCATGACCGTGCTGGAGCGGCACTGAGGGCGCTGAGTCGACGATGGCGTTGGGCGATGACGATGCTGGCTGTGATCAGAGCGACACCGAGGATTGCGGTGACCGAGGCCAAGGTCTGCTGCGACCAGGTCCAGTCGAGCTCGACGTCCGCCCCGTTGGGTAGCCGGCGGTACGGCGAGACCACGACCCAGCCGACGAAGAGCCAGCCGAGGATCAAGAAGCCGGCCGGAAGCCGCCGGCTGGCGGGACCCTGCGACCTGCGCTCGACCAGGCTCAGAGCCAGCGGGACGATCCAGACGAAGTGGTGCAGCCAGGACACCGGCGACGCCAAGAGCCCGGCCACTCCACAGAGGTTGATGGCCAGCCGTACGTCGCCGAGCCGGTGCCAGAGCAGCGCCGCCCAGACCCCGGCCAGGGCCACCAGGGCGGAGAGAGCGAGGCCGGCGAGAGCAGCGTTCGGCCCCAGTCCGAAGATCCGGACGATATCGGCCATCACGGACTGGTTCGTGTAGTAGATGATGCTGTGCCCCAGCCCCGTGTCGCCATGGGCGAGCCGGCCCCAGAACTGCAGCGAGGCCTGCGGAGCCACCGCCGCGCTGGCCAGGGTGACGAGCAACCCGGTGACGACGGCCACGAGAGCTGCTCGCCACCGGCGGGTGACGACGAGGTAGGCCACGAAGATCGCCGGGGTGAGCTTGACTGCTGCCGCGAGTGCGGTCAGCGCTCCCTCCGGCAGGAGTCGGCGACCGAAGACGCGGGGACCGGGGGCGAGGTCCAGGAACACCAGGGCGACCAGGAAGATACCCAGCTGCCCGAAGGCGAGGGTCTGGCTCACGGGTTCGACCAGGTAGACGGTCGCACTCGCGACCAGGCTGAGCGTCCAGCCCGTCAGACCGCAGCGGTGCAACACGGCCATCAGGGCTAAGACACCGGCCACCGTCCAAGCCACCTGCACCAGCGTGGCCGGCAGCAACGCCAGCGGCACCGAAAGCACAGCCGCGAACGGCGGGTAGAGAAACTGCAGCTGCCCCGGCAGGTCGTAGAAGTCGCCACCCGCGATCAGCACCCGGCCGGCTTGGCGGTAGACCTCCAGGTCGACCATCACCGGCCGCCACGGCCACAGACTGCCGCCGAACGTCGTCGCTCCCACGAAGAGCCCGGTCAGCACCGGCAGGATGCAGATCGCCACTCCGCGGAGCAGCCGGGTCACGACCGGCGGCCCTGCTCGATCAGGTTCAGAATCGTCTGCCCGACCCCGGAGTACGCGTTGCCCGGCACCACCGGGTAGGGCCCGTCGAGCAGCGCGGGGTGGGCGTTCGCCACGACGTGCGGCATCCCGACCCAGGAGAGCATGTCCAGGTCGTTGGGCATGTCACCGAACGCGGCGACGTCGGCCGCCTCGATGCCCAGCCGGTCGCAGCACCGTTGGAGCATGCTGGCTTTGCTCACCCCGGCCGCACTGATCTCCACCAGGCTCAAGCCGTGGGTGACCGAATGGGTGGCGTTGAGGGTCGCTCCGACGCAGGCGCGTACGCGGTCCAACAGCTCGTCCGGCTGCACCGTGGTGCTCTGCACGAGCATCTTGACGAACTCGCAGCCGTGCACCAGCTCCTCGGCCGGTCCGCAGGACAGGGTGGGGTCGGTGCCGTCGTCGGGCACCCAGGTGCGATAGGTCGGCTCGTACGCGAACCGCATGCCGGACTCGAAGCCGAAGCTGGTCCCCGGGATCGCCGCCCGGATCCGGGTCACGGCCTCGAGGGCGACGCCCGGATTGATGCAGATCCGGTCGACGAGCTCGTTCGCGCCGAGGTCGTAGAGCACGGCACCGTTGCTGGCGATCACGATGGGGTGGCTGCCCGGCAGGTCGCGTACGACGTCCAGCCAGCGGACCGGACGCCCGGTGGCGAAGACCACGGGGATCCCGGCAGCCTGGGCGGCTCGGACGGCGGCAGCGTTCGCCGCGCTGACCGAGCCGTCCGGGGACAAGAACGTGCCGTCCAGGTCCGTGGCGATCAGGTGTGGCGCGCCCAAGCGGACCCGCGTCGGTGGCGAGAGGGTCATCTAGAGCCTCGACCCTGGCGACGGACTCCCAGCCGGCGATCCGGAGTCAGACGGGGTGGGCTGACCGCCCCCGGACTCCGTACCCGAGGGTGACGGCGAACCCGACTCCGAACCCGACGGTGACGGCGACCCGGACTGCGATCCGGACGGGCTCGGGGAACCCGACTCCGGCGAGGGAGACCCGGACTGGGGCGACGGCGAGGCCGACTGCGGCGACGGAGATCCGGACTGAGGTGACGGTGAGCTCGACTGGGGGGGCGGGCTGCCCGAGCTGCCGGTCGGCGGCGGCGGGGCTTGCGGCGGCTGGTTCTGGAAGATCAAGATCGCGATCAGTACGGCGAGGGCCGCCAGCAGCAGCATCAGCAGCCAGGAGACCAGGATGGTGCGCCAGCCGGCGCGGTCGAAACGCCCGGGCCAGGGCAACGGCCAGAGCCGGGCCAGCCCGGGGCGTACGCGGTCGATCCAGTAGTGCTGGTAGTCCGGTCCGGCCGGCTGGCCCTGCGCCGGCAGCGTGGCCAGCTCGACCTGGTCCAGCACCCGGGCCGCCTCACCGGCGGCCGCTGGGGATCCGTCGTAGGCCAACGCAGCCCACGGCGCATCCTGTCGGCCGTCCGGGGTGACCGGGTCGTCGGTCTCGGAGCGGAACTTGCGGCTCATCCGGCCCGAGTCCTGGCCGTGCCCGCCTCGGGCGAGGACGGTGTCGATGTGCATCTCGTTGACCACGCCGGCCAGCCGGTCGCGGGCGGCGGCGTCGGCAGCAGCCCCCTCGGACAACAAGATGATCATGACCGGCGTGTCCGCGTCGTCGTGGGCGGTGTAGGCCACCCCGGCCGACGTCGCCGCCAGTCGCGCGTCCAGCCAGTAGGTGTTGATCTTGGGCGGGTCGTCGGGCAGCAACGGGCTGAGCGGAACGTACGCCGGATCCTGCGGATCGCTCCAGGCCGCGTCGGGAGGCCCGCCACCGGCGCTGGAGGGTCCGGACCAGTCGGGACCCCCGGCTGGTGGCTCTGGCGTCGACATCGTTCCTCTTCTCTCAGACGTGTCCCGCGGCGCGCTCAGGTGCGGCAGGGCAGGAAGAGTCTATTCGGGAGCAAAGCCATGTCCCGTTATGACGTTCGGGCGTGGGCTGCTTCTCCGGCCGCCTAGGCTAGGCATCCGGGTCTGTCAGAATTGACGGCGGTCTCGAGTGCGGGGTCTTAGCGATATCGCTGCCCAACCGGAGCAACAGGGAGTACGTGAGTGAGCAGTCCGTCGAACGGCCAGTCCTCGGGTAGCGGTGCACTGGGCAACCAGCAGACCTCGAGGCTTCTCGGGGATGCGATTGCCCAGGTCCAGCGCGTCATCGTGGGCCAGGAGCACATGGTCGAGCAGTTGATGGTGGCGTTGCTGGCCAAGGGTCACTGTCTACTCGAGGGTGTGCCCGGAGTCGCGAAGACCCTCGCGGTTCGTAGCTTCGCCACCGTGGTCGGCGGTGACTTCGCCCGGATCCAGTTCACCCCGGACCTGGTGCCATCCGACATCGTCGGGACCCGGATCTACAAGGCGAGCCAGGAGAGCTTCGACATCGAGCTCGGCCCCGTCTTCGTGAACTTCCTGCTCGCCGACGAGATCAACCGGGCGCCCGCCAAGGTCCAGGCCGCGATGCTCGAGCTGATGGCCGAGAAGCAGGTCTCCATCGGCGGTACGACCTACCCCGTGCCGCAGCCCTTCATCGTCATCGCCACCCAGAACCCGGTCGAGTCCGAAGGTGTCTACCCGCTCCCGGAGGCGCAGCGGGACCGCTTCCTGCTCAAGGTCGACGTGCCCTACCCCCGTGGCAACGAGGAGTTCGAGATCCTGCGCCGGATGAGCGTCGATCCGCCCTCCTCACAGCCGGTGCTCAACCCTCAACTGATCCTGGAGATGCAGCGCCAGGCCGAGAACGTCTTCGTCCACAACCTGGTGGCGGAGTACATCGTGCGGCTGGTCCTGGCCACGCGTACGCCGGCCGAGTTCAACCTGCCCGACCTGGCCTCGGTGATCCAGATCGGCTGCAGCCCGCGCGCCACCCTGGGTCTCGTGGCCGCGTCCCGCGCGCTCGCCCTGATCCACGGCCGTGACTACGTGCTGCCGACCGACGTCCAGGCCGTGGCCAAGGACGTGATGGCGCACCGGATCACCCTCAACTTCGACGCGGTCGCGGACAACATCGCGCCGGCTCAGGTGATCGAGCGGATCATCGCCATGGTGCCGCCCCCCACCCCGGTCTGGAACGGACCGGGGGGTCAGGGTGGGCCCAGCCAGCACACCCCGGGCCTGCGGGCGCCACACGAGCAGCCGCAGCCCCCGCAGCCGCAGCAGCAGCCGGGGCGCGCCTACCCGAGCCAGCCGGACTTCCACTAGCGGTCGGGTTCCATGTCCTATCCGCCGCCGACTTTTCCGCCACCCGGGTCACCGGGCGTGGCGGGGCCGTACTTCCCGCCCCCCAGCGGCCAGCCGGCCTCGTTCGCCCCGCCCACGGGTCCGCCGGTCCGACCCGACCCCGCCGGCTCGGTGCTGGATGCGCCGACCCGGGCGACCATCCCGTTGAACAAGCTCGCCCCCGAGGCGGCGCTGCGCCGTCTCGAGCTGACCATCGTCCGCCGTCTCGAGGGCTACCTGCACGGTGACCACCTCGGCCTGCTGCCGGGCTCGGGCTCCGACGTCAACGACGCGCGCCTCTACATCGCGGGCGAGGACGACGTACGCAAGATTGACTGGGCCGTCACCGCCCGGACCACGGTGCCGTACGTGCGGGACACGATCTCTGACCGTGAACTCGAGGTCTGGGGTCTGCTCGACGTGACCCCGTCGATGAACTGGGGGACCGAGGGCGTGACCAAACGCGACCTCGGCATTGCCGCGATCGCCACCATTGGCTTCCTGAGCCAGCGGATGGGCGACCGGTTCGGCGGATACATCATGCGGCCCAACAGCCTGCGCCGGCTGCAGGCCCGTTCGGGACGTTCTGCGCTCTACGGCCTGCTGCGCAAAATGCTCACCGAGCCCTTCGTGCCCGACCACGCGACCGGGGCGATGACCCTGGCCGCCGGGGTCGAGGAGCTTTCCCGGACGCAGCGGCGTCGAGGTCTGCGGGTCGTCGTCTCCGACTTCCTGACTCCCGGCGACCACGAGCTCGATCCGAACGTCGAGCCGGAGTGGGAGCGGGCCATGCGTCGGCTCGGGGTGAAGAACCAGGTCCTCGCCATCGAGGTCGTCGACCGCCGGGAGGTCGAGTTCCCGAACGTCGGGGACATGCTCATCCGGGACCCGGAGACCGATTTCGAGCGGTACGTCAACACCGCGGACCCGGACGCGCGGGCCCGGATGGACGCGGCCAGCGCCGCCCAGCGGGAACGAATCCGGATCTCGCTTCGTCGTGCGGGTGTCGGACACATCCAGTTGCGTACGGACCGTGACTGGGTGCAGGACATCGCCAGGTTCGTGCTGGCCTACCGCCGGGTGGCCGCCATCTTGCACACGCCGCCCCAGGGAGTGACCAAATGACCGTGCTCGCGCTGACGCCGCTGCTGGCGTTCGGCGCGCCGGGCCGGCTGTTCTTCCTCCTGTTCATCCCGCTCATCATCGTCGTCTACGTGCTGGCGTCGCGGCGGAAGAACCGGCGCGGCATGCGGTTCACGAACACCTCGATGCTCGACGTGGTCGTACCCCGGCAGTCGCAGTGGCGTCGCCACCTGGCGGTCGCACTGTCACTGCTCAGCCTGATCACCCTGACCGCCGCGTTCGCCCAGCCCAAGACCCAGATCAACGTCCCTCGTGAACGCGCGACGATCGTGCTGGTGATCGACGCCTCGCTGTCCATGCAGGCCACCGACGTGGCACCGAACCGCCTCGCCGCCGCGAAGCAGGCCGCCATCCAGTTCGTCGACGACCTCCCCGAGAAGTACAACGTCTCCGTGGTCTCGATGGCCGGTGCGGCCTCCGTGCTGGTGCCTCCCACCACGGCGCACAACACGGTTGAGAACGCGATCAACTCGATCCAGCTGCAGGACTCGACCGCCATCGGCGAGGGGATCCAGGCGGCGCTCAGTGCACTCGGGCAGGCACCCAAGGACCCGGACAAGCCGGACTCCATCGCCCCGGGTGCGATCGTGCTGCTGAGCGACGGCGCCAACACCACGGGTCGCTCACCCCAGCAGGCAGCAGCAGCAGCCAAGGCCGCCAAGGTCCCGGTCTACACGATCGCGTACGGCACGGAGAACGGCTACGTCGATCTCGACGGTAAGCGCGAGCCGGTGCCGGTCGACCACGAAGAGATGCAGCAGCTCGCCGAGCTCAGTGGGGGCCAGTACTTCTCCGCCGCGACCGCGGACCAGCTGAAGACGGTCTACGAGAACATCGGCTCCGAGGTGGGCTACGAGAAGGCTGACCGCGAGGTCACCTCACGCTTCGCCGGCTATGGACTCGCCCTCGCCGTGCTCGCCGCCCTCGGGGCGATCAGCCTAGGAGCGAGGTGGCCGTGATGATGCCGCTGTTGTCCTTCCTGGAACCGGTACGCCTGTGGTTCCTGGTCCTCATCCCGGCCCTGGTCGGGGTCTACCTCTGGCTGGTGCAGCGCAAGCACCAGCGCAACAAGAAGTTGGGTCGGACGATGTTCGACCTGGTCATCCCGCGGGACCGGACCTGGCTGCGCCACCTTGCCGTCGGCCTCTCCATCTTGAGTCTGCTGACCCTGACGGTGGCGTTCGCAAAGCCCAAGGACGACGTCCTGGTGCCGCGCGAGCGGGCCACGATCGTGGTCACCATCGACATCTCCTTGTCGATGCAGGCCACCGACGTCGAACCCAACCGGCTCGACGCGGCCAAGGCCGCCGCCGAACAGTTCGTGGAGTCGCTGCCCCCGAAGTTCAACGTCTCGCTGGTCGTCTTCGCTGGCACCGCGACCACGCTGGTGCCGCCGACGTTGGACCGTGGTGCCGTCACGGCGGCCATCCAGGCCCTGCGTCCCCAGGCGTCGACGGCGATCGGCGAGGGCATCTACACCTCGCTGGCAGCGCTCGCCCAGGTGCCGCCGGATCCCGACGACCCCACCGCGGTGGCCCCCGCCCGCATCGTCCTGCTCAGTGACGGCAAGACCCAGGTCGGTCGGCCCTCCGACGGTGCCGCCGAGGCGTCCCGAGCCAAGCAGGTGCCGATCTACACGATCGCCTACGGCACCGCGGATGGCTACATCGAGATCGGCGGCCGGCGCGAGCCCGTCCCGGTCGACCGGGCCGAGCTCGCCCGGGTCTCCAAGATCTCCGGGGGCGAGGCGTACACCGCGACCTCCGCCGGCCAGCTCAAAGAGGTGTACGCCGACATCGGCAGCTCAGTGGGCAAGGAGAAGGTGGCCCAGGAGGTCACCTACCGTTACGCCGGGTTCGGCCTGGCCTTCGCCATCCTGGCCGCGCTAGGGTTGTCGTCCCTCGCCGCACGCTGGCCCTGAGTCCAGCTTCAGGCGTCGGTTTCAGTCGCCGACCGCATAGTGACTGGCGATGACCGAGGCGGGCAGCGCGCTCTGGTAGTAGGTGAAGTAGTCGAGCTGTCCGGCGAAGAAGTTGGACGTGGGCGCCGACGGGTAGCCCGTCAGGTTGCCGTACGCGACCCGCCAGTAGCCGTTGTTGGTGGCGGCCGTGGTGGCGGCGTTGGTGCCGACCGAGACACCGTCGGCGTAGAGGGCCATTCCGGACGGGCCGAGGGTGGCCGCCACGAAGTGCCAGGCGCCGTCGTTGTAGGACGAGGCCGAGGTGATGGTCTGGACCGTGCCGGGGTTGATTCCGAAGACGAGCTTGCCGGCGTTGGTCAGGTAGACGTGCCGGTCGGAGACCGTGGGCAGGCCGGTCTGCAGGTTGCCGAACCCCATGATGTACGCACCGGTGATGCTGGTCGTCCGGAACCAGATCTCGATGGTGAAGACCTGCGGGCTGTTGATCTGGTTGGGGGTGGAGGCGTAGGAACCCAGGCCGAACGTCGTCGAGCCGTCGGGGTCGCTGCTGCACCCGCTGGAGCCTGAGTGCAGCGACAGACCCCGGTAGTTGCCGTTACGCGAGTTGCCGGACGTGTCCAGCATCGTGGCCCCGGCGATGGGCAGCACCTCGTCCATGGGGTAGAGGTAGTAGGCGTTGGCCGCGGTGGCCAGTCCGGCACAGGTGAAGGCCGCTGCCGTGGTCACGGTGTTGGCCGTGTTGACGACCCGGGCACTGTAAGCACCTGACGTGCCGGGGACGCTCAGGGCGAAGAGGCTCAGCACGAGCCCGAGCAGGCACACGAAACCGCGCGGGCCGCGGAGCCAGGCCCTGGACGGGCCGTGGCGTCCGAGCCGCTGGGGGTCGTCGGTCACCGCTCGTCCTCGTCCGGGGACAGCCCGACGATGAGGCACCAGAGCAGCGGGAAGGCGCAGATGCCGATGACCAGGAACAACCACGGGAGGTTCAGGTGCGGGGTGCCGTTGATCATGAACGGCGCTCCTTCGGCGACCGACGCGACTCGGACCACACCCTCTTGCCCGTTGACCAGATCGATGAACTCGCCGGGTGCACCCGTGACCCGGGTCGGCATCAGACCCGCGGAGACGACCGTGGCGTACGGGGTGCCGGTGTCGGTCGAGACGGACATGAGATACGGATGCACGAACGGCCTCAGGATGAGCGCGGCGATGGCGAGGAGCAGGCAGATCGACATGATCCGGGCCGCCGAACGCCAGCGGCTTCGGACGTAAGTGCCGGTGACCACGAAGATCACCATCAGACCGACGATCAGGTACGGCAGGGCGTGGATCAGCCACCCGATTCCGTACACCTGGTGGACGACCTTCCCGACCAGGTTGGCCTGGGTGACGGCGAAGGGGTCCGGGCTGCCGTTGACGTCGCCCTGGACCTGAAGGGTGCCGTCGGAGAATTTCTGGACCACGCGGTGGGTGAACCACTCGCGCTTCAGGTTCGGGGGCTGGTAGGTGACGACATCACCGACGTGAATGTCGTCGAGCGGCCGAGTCTTGGTCACGATCAGCGTCCCCACCGGCACGGCCCGGCCCATCGAGGGCGTCTCGACGATGGCCCAGTTGCCCCCCGACAGCCGCCACGCGAGCCCGATCGCAACAGCCGAGATGAGCAACGCACCGACCGCCAGGACAGCAGCCAGCTGCCAGGGGTTGTCATGGACCCACCTCCTCACGCGCCCGCGGGAACGGATCGACACCCGCCCTGCCACGGGGGCTGAGCGGGTGTCGATCCCGAGTAGGTGCACGGTGGCGGTGTCCTCCTAGTTAGGAGTTAGGAGGTGAAGGTCCAGGTCAGGTTCTGGCTCGCGGTCAGGCCCTGGTACGGGTTGCCGGAAGCGGCGACCAACGTCAGGTCGAACCGGAACGTCACGGTCGCGCCCGGGGCAACGGGTGAGGTCAGGGTGATGGGGGTGGCCGGGGTGGT
>DATDBS010000123.1:0-20323 GCA_036524735.1 Propionibacteriaceae bacterium | reverse complement strand
CACGTCGTAGTGCCCGACCCGGGCCCGACCCCGCTCGAGCAGCTGGGCCCTGAGATCGGCGTCGGTCAGCACCCGGGACAGCCCGCTCTCGATCTGGGTCCGGTCGGTGGGGTCGACCAGCACGGCCGCGTCGGCGCACACCTCGGGCACCGCGGTCACGTCGGAGGCGAGCACGACGGTGTCCCGGGCCATGGCCTCCAACGGGGGGAGGCCGAAACCCTCGAAGGTCGACAGGTAGACCAGCGCTTCGGCGTCACGCAGCAGCACCTCCCGTTCGGCATCGTCCACCCGATCCAGGAACACGATCTCATCCGGCCCGGCTCCCTTCGCAGCCCGAGCCTCGGCGTCGCTGCCGAACCACTTGCGTCCGGCGACCACGAACCGGTGCTCGGCCAGCCGCGGGTCGGCCGCCCGCTGGGCCCGGAACGCACTGATGGCGAGCGGCACGTTCTTCCGCGGGTGCAGGTTGCCCAGATAGAGCAGGTACGGCGCGCGTACGCCTCGATCGGCCAGCCGGGCCTGGGCCGCCGGATCCGGCGTACGGGGTGCGTCGATCGCGATCGGGATCACCTTGACGCGTTCGGGGGCGAGCCGGTAGCTGGCCACGAGGTCGTCGCGGCAGAACTCGCTGATGGTCAACACGATCGGCGCCCGACGGATCTGTGCCCGGATCAGGGTCTGCAGCCGGAATCGAGTGCGCCACGGGTAGGCGTCGGGTACGTGAACGAAGGACAGGTCGGTGACCAGGTGGGCCACCGGCACCGGGGACCGCAACGGCGCGTGGGTCAGGCTGATCGCGACGTCGGGTCGGGGCCCGCGGGCAACCAGGTCGCGCAGCCAACCGGGCAGCATCACCGCGTAGTGGGAGAGTCCGGACCCGCGTACGGCCCGATCCACCCTGAACCCGGGGTGGGCGGTCACCTCGGGCGGCAGCTCGACGCCCGG
This sequence comes from Propionibacteriaceae bacterium, assembly GCA_036524735.1. Classification (GTDB taxonomy): domain Bacteria; phylum Actinomycetota; class Actinomycetes; order Propionibacteriales; family Propionibacteriaceae; genus Microlunatus. Next base: position 19,378 of record DATDBS010000123.1, on the reverse strand, counting down.
GGCGGCCAGCACCAGGACCTGATCCTCGGGTTGGATGGTCGCGGCCAGCCCACGGAGCATCGACAGCACCAGGGTCTCGTCCCCGCCGAGACCGGAACCGATCGTGGTGGCGTCCAAGGCGATGATCATCGCGTGACCGCCGTCGCCGAGGCGAGTTCGGATCGCGCGTCAGGCATAGCTGGTCGTGGTGTCCAGCTCGGCCAGCTCAGCGGCCGCGGTGTCCGCCGCCGTCGCCCGTTCATAGCGCTCAGACCTCATCTTGACGACGCGGGCCGGCTGGCCCACCACGACTGCGTCGGGCGGCACGTCCTTCAGCACGAGGGTGTTGGCCGCGACGATGGCGCGGTCACCGATGGTCACCGGACCCATGGCCTTGGCACCGTCGAGCATGTACACGTCGTCTCCGAGGGTGGGATGGCCTTGGCGGTCCGGCTCGTCCGAGCCGGACCCTCCGAAGCGCACTCCGGCCGTCATGGTCGCGTTGCGGCCGCAGGTGAAGAACTCACCCCAACCGATCCCGACCGGATGGGCGATCACGAGTCCAGGGCCGACCCGCGCCGCCGGATGCATGGCGGCGCCGAACCAGACGACGTTCAAGAAGTAGAGCAGCCGGCCCAGTGGCCGCAGCCCGGCCCGCCGGGAGGCGGCCGCGAGCCGGAACATCAGCACCGCGCAGCTTCCCGGCAGGGCCAAGGCGCTGAGGGCAGCCGGGACGCTGAGCCGTTCGACGCCCCTGATCGAGGCCACGGCGGCCAGGTCGGCCGCAATCGTCTGGCGCAGGCTCAGCTCGCGCCCCGGCGACGCCGCGTTCAGGTCCTTCGGGTGGTCGATCACGAGCCGGTCCTCTCCCGGGTGGTGGTACCTGCCTGGCGAGGCTGACGCCAGACCATGCTCATGGCGCCCCACGCCATGCCTGCGCCGACCACCGGGATCACGATCCGGTCCCCGTCGGCGAACTTCCCCTGCCGCTGCGCCTCGTCCAGGGCGATCGCCACCGACGCTCCGGAGACGTTCCCGGTGTGTTCGAGACAGCTGATCACCCGCTCGGGCGGGAACTTGAGCTGCTCGACCACGTCGGCGATGATGTTGGCTCCAGTCTGGTGGGGGATCAGCCAGTCGATGTCGTCCATGATCAGGTCGAGCGCCGTCAGGGCTTCGTAGGTCGCATCGACCATCTTCTCCACGGCGTAGCGGTAGATCGCCTTGTAGTCCAAGGACAGGTACTGGCTCCGGTCCGCCAGCACCTCAGCAGTGATGGGGTGCTTGCTGCCGCCCCCGGGGACCCAGGTCCAGTCGCAGAACTGGGCGTCGGTGTGGCTGCGCATCAGGTCGATCCCGTACGACGGGTCGGGCACCTCCTGCACCACCACGGCGGCGGCGCCGTCGCCGAAGATCGTCTGGTAGAGGAACTGGTCCGGGTCGATCACCGAGGACATGGCCTCCACGCAGACGACCAGGGTCGTGCGGTAGCGCGCCCCGGCCATCAAGGAGGTCGCCACCAGCATCGCGTCGAGGAAGCCCGTGCAGGCGCTGTCGACTTGGATGCACTTCGCGTTCGCGCCGAGCTCCCGAGCGACGGTGCTCACCGTCGAGGGCAGCCTGGCGTCGGGGGTGAAGGTGCTGAGCACGATCAGGTCCACCTCGCCGATCCACACACCGGCGTCGGCGAGGGCGCGTTGGCTGGCGCGCACCGCCATCTCCTGGGTGCCCTGACCGGGGGCCACCCGGTGGCGGGTGGAGACGCCCCCACGCTCCATCACCCACTCGTGCAGGCTCTGCCCGGAGCGGGCGCGGTCGTACCCGTGCGTGTCGGCCTCGATGTCGTGGTTGCTGACCACGTGTTCGGGAAGGTCGCTACCCGTGCCGAGAATCGTGTACGTCACGGCGCTCAGCCCATCTCGACTGAGATCGAGGGACGAGACGTCGGGTCGGTGATCCGGCTCGACCACCAGCCCTGGAGGCCGCCCTGTGCCGCCGGAAAACCGTAGGCCAGGTCGATGGCTCGGGCCGCGTCCGGCCAGGAGCTAACCACACCCTCGTCGACGGCCCGGTCCACCTCGCGGGCGAGGCCGCCGATGACCCGGTCGACGATGGCGTCAGCACCCGGTCCGGCCCCGGCCGACGGGACGGCTGCTGCCTCGCTCCCGCGGAGCGCGGTGACGGTGGCCTCGTTCGGAGTCCGGCCGGCGGCGGTGCGGTCGTAGAACCCGGTCAGCCCACGGTTGACCACGGTCTGCAGTCGCCCGAGCGGGGGAGCCTCCGACCCCATGGAGGGGGCGAGCCGGTTGTGCACCGCGACGGCGGTGCCGATCCCGGCCGCATCCAGCATCCGCAGCGGACCCAGCGGCATCCCGAAGGTCTCCAGGGCTCGGTCCACCTCCACCGGTTCGACCCCGTCGACGACCAGGCGCACGGCCTCACTCCAGTACGCCAGCAGGGCCCGGGTGATCAGGAAGCCGGGTCGATCGGCCACCCGCAGGACGGTCTTGCCCTGCGCCAGCAGCAGGGCGGCGACGCGGGCCCGGGCGCTCTGGCTGGTGGCGTCGTGCAGGGCCACCTCGACCAGGGGCATCCGGTGCGCCGGCCACACGTAGTGCGTGACGACCACCCGCTCGGGGTGGCGTGCCTTCGCGGCCAACCAGGCCGCCGGGATGCTCGAGGTCGAGCTCGCGATGACACACGTCGACGTCACGTGGGCCTCGATCTGGTCGATCACGGCGAGCTTGGTCGGCAGGTCCTCGGGTACGGCCTCGACCACGACTCCCGCCGTAGCGAGGTCGGCGTGGTCCGTGGTCACCCGGAGCCGGTCGAGCAGGGTCGTAGCCTCGGTCGGGGTCATCGCCCCGCGCCTGACCTCGCGGTGCAGCGAAGATCGCACGGCGGCGGCCTTGGTCTCGACGTCCCGCCCGCTGCCGGTCCGGTCCCGGACCAGCAGCGTGACGGACGATCCTGCGGTCAGGGCCGCGTGTGCTGCGGTCACCCCCAGCGTGCCGGCCCCGACGACGGCCACGATCGGACCGGTTCCGTCGGCTTGCCGGGTCACGCGAAAGCTCGTGACCATCGCCGCATCCACGACCCGAGCTGGGCGAAGACGTCGCGGTAGTGGCTCGGCGAGGTGCTTCGAGACAGCAGCCGGTCGTACTCGTCGAGGAAGTGGGCGAACATCGTGATGTAGTCCGCGTCGGCCACCTCGGCCGCGGCCGCGTCGACCAGGTCGTAGAACGGCATGGACATGAGGTGCATCCACTGCTCCATGACCACGACCCGGGTCAGGGTGGTCTGCTTCGTGTGACCGACCACCGGGCCGCCGTAGGTGAGCAGGTCACCGTGGCGGTCCATCAGCCGCTTGGCGATGTAGCCGCCCCAGATGTCGTCGTGCCGGCTGAGCTGCCAGCCGTTGACCCACAGGTCAGGCAGGAAGTAGTACGCCGGGGTCAGCTCACGCAGGAACGCCGTGTTCATCCCGCAGACCGGGATGTTGCCCAACGCCGCCGGGCTGGCCCCGGCCGGGACGCCGGGATCGCCGGGCTCGCCCTGGTAGAGCTTGTCGATCCCGTTCAGGTCCAAGATGCCGTCCCACAGGCCGAGGTTCAGCGCGACCCGACCCGACGTGGTGACGGACTCCTCCCCGGCGAGCTCGGGCGTACGCAGCTCATAGGGGTAGCCGCGGGCGTAGACCGTGTCGCCGTTGGGGAAGTTCTGCCGGATCGGGTTGACCCAACCGTTCGCCGTGGTCGGGGCGATGGCCGGGTGGTCGGTCACCGTCGTCAGCGCCTGCAGGTGCTGCTCCAGCCAGCCCGGGCGGGTCTGGCAGTCGTAGTCGAGGGCCACGATGACGTCGAAGCCCTCCTTCCACGCGATGTAGTGGCCGATGTTGCGGCTGGCCGCGCTCTTGTGCGGCATGGCGGCATAGTGCTGCCCGGCGTACGCCTCCTGAGCGGCGTAGTCGAAGTAGTGCACGTTCGGCCGCGGGGGCGGGGCCAGGTGGCCGTTGCTGTCGTCGCTGACGATGATCGGGACGTCCTCGGGGATGGCGTCGAACAGATCCCACGGCGGATCGTTCGGGATGGGGACGACGACACACACCGAGCGCTCGTAGCGCCCTTGCTGGTCGGCGGGACTAGGGACGGTCAACGTGGTCACAGCGGGGTCCTTAGGGGGAGTCGGGCGGCGGGGTGAGGGTCAGGCGACGCGTTCGCGGGCGAGGGCGTCGTAGTTCACCAGGCCGGGGAAATCGGTGTGGATGTAGTCGGCGATCGACTGCCGCCAGGGCGGCATGGTGTTCATCCCCTGCAGGTCGAGGACCATGTTGCGCATGATCTCGGAGTAGGGCCGGACCGAGGGGAACTCCTCGATGAAGAACTCCGAACCGACGCCGACGAGCTCGATGTCGTCGCGACCGAGCACCTCGAGGATGCGCTGCGCGACGTCGTAACGGCTGCCGTCGCCACCGCAGACCATGTGGTAGGTCCCGAAGGACTCCGAGGCGATCAGGCCCAGGAAGCACTTGGCGAACTCAGGCGTGTACGTCGGCGTACCCAGCTTGTCGGTCACGGCGTAGACGGTCTGGGCGCCGGCCTTGACCTGGTTGATGATGCGCGAGACGAACTTGTGGTCCTTCTTCGCGCCACCGCCGACCATCCAGCCCGCCCGGATGATGTAGTGCTCCTCGACCGTCGAGGCCACGATCAGCTCGCCCTCGTACTTGGAGGCACCGTAGGTGTTGAGCGGGTTGGGGCGGTCGAACTCCGTGTACGCCGAGGTCTTCAGCCCGTCGAAGACGCCGGCCGTGCTGATGTAGGTCATCGGAATGCCCGCGCAACGGGCCTGCGCGGCCACGTACTTGGTGGCGATGGTGTTGGTCAGGTACGCGTGGTCGGGGTTCTCGTCGCTGAGCTCCAGGGAGGTCTCAGCCGCCAGGTGCAGCACCATCTCCGGCTTGATGGCGGTGAAGGCGTCGCGGACCTCCTCGCGGGAACGCACGTCGAGCCGGTTGATCGGCGGACCTTGGGGACCCCACGGACGGCGGTCAGCGAGGTCGATATCAGTGGCGATCACCTCGTGACCGGCGGCAACCAGAGCGGGGACGAGTGAGCTGCCGAGCATGCCGGCGGCTCCGGTGACGAGGAACTTCATGAGGTAACTCCTTCTTGGGGCAGTCCCAGGGTGATGACTGCGATCCGACAGACCCGAGAGGTGAAACGAAAACGGCGCAGCACTGCGCGATCGATGGCTTCCAGCCGCGTCCAGGTGCGGTCGGAGAGCTCGTAGAAGTTCTGCAGCCGACAGAGCAGCTGGTAGGGGGTCCACTGCACGTGCCGGAACCAGCGCCGCATCACGGCGAAGTCGCGCTCGTCCAACGACCGCTCGTCCGGGCTGTGGGTGTGCAGCGGGAAGCGGCGGGTGATCAACGCGGAGTTGCGGACGGTGCGGGCCACCTCGGGCAGGAACAACACCGGCTCGCAGAAGACGGCGACCGCGCCCGGGGCGAGCAGCCGGGTGAGGCTGGCCATGGCCAGGTCCCGCTCGAAGTGGTGAACGACGTTGTTGCCGATGATCGCGTCGAACTGGGCGAAGTCCAGGCCCTCGGCCTCGGGATCGAAGCTCTCGATGGGAGCGTTCACGAAGGTGACCCCGTCGGCGACGCCGTTGATCTCCGCCCGCTTCTGGGCCACCGCCAAGATGCCGGGCGAGACGTCGATACCCACGACCTCGGCACCCTGCAGGGCGAGCCACACGGCGAGCGACCCGCCGCCGACGCCGACCTCGAGGATCCGACGCCCGGCCAGCGGTCCGAGCCGACCGATCGCATCGGTCAGGAACTCGACGTGCTCGCGGTTGGCGAAGGGGATCCGCTGAGGGTCGACCCGGAAATCCTCGTCCGGCCAGGTGGCCAGGATCGAGGCGGCCAGCGCGTCGTAGGTCTCCGCCTCGTGGGCGTGGCGTCCTTCCATGGTGAGCGGACCGTGGTCGTGATGGGCGTGGCCATGACCGTCGTGCTCGCTCTGCTGGGCGTTCAACGCGTCCGCGACCGACTGGTAGTCGTGCCGACCGACCGATTGGTCGTGGCTGCTGTGGTCGTGGCTGCTGTGGTCGTGGCGGGTAGGCGTCAAGACGGGGGCGTCAGACATCGATGGGCTCCAGGGCTAGGCGGAAGTTGGTGCGATGGGCGGCCATCTTGCGGCGGGCGCCCGGTGAACGGCGGAGAGCGGCGAGGCTGTGCACGACCATGCGTCCGCCGAACCCCACGGCCTCCAGTCCGCGCAGGCCGAGACCGGCGGCGGCTCCGTGGCGACGGACGTACCAGCGGTTCAGCGCCCGAAGGGCCTCCGGCGAGACCTTTCCGGTGACGCGCTTGGACGACGCCCCCATGAAGTGGACGGCGGTGGTCTCGGGGGCGTACCAGACGTGCCAGCCGGCGGCCCGGGCACGGGCGCAGAGGTCGACGTCGTCCATGTAGACGAAGATCCGCTCGTCGAGCAGGCCGACCTCCTCGAGCGCGCTGCGGCGGACGGCCATCACGGCGCTGGACACCCAGTCGGGCTGGAACGGCCGGTCGTCGTCGCGTCCGAGGTAGAGCCCGCGGCTGTGCAGGGCGGGCAGCCGGTCCAGTCCGAACAAGAAGGTGGCCATCGACGTGAAGCTGGGCAGCCGACCGGCCGTCCAGCGCTGGAATGCGCCGTCGCCGTAGACCAACCGCGGCCCCACGACCGCGGTGGCCCCGTCGGAGTCGAAGTAGCCGAGCAGCGCGGCGATGCCTCCCGGTTCGAGCCGGGCGTCGGTGTTGACCAGCAGCAGCAGCGGCGCCGTGCTCGCCCGGATGGCCACGTTGTTCCCGCGGCAGAAGCCGAGGTTCTCGGCGTTGACCATCACCTTGACGTCGGGCCAGTACCGCTCGAGGTGGGCCACGGACCCGTCGTTCGACGCGTTGTCCACGACGATGATCTCGTTGTCCAGGCCGTCGGGCGTCGCCGCACGGATGCTGGCCAGGCAGTCGTCGAGCAGACCGACGGTGTTCCAGTTGACGACGATGGTGGTGAGGTCGGCACTCACGCGATCACCGCCAGTCCAGCGAGAGGACCGAGTGGATCGGGGCGGGCTGGCCCGCACTCGAGGTGGTGGCCGTGGTGCTCGCGGTGTAGATCCCGAACGACTTGCCCACCTTGGCGACGAACACGATCTTCTTGCTGTCGGGTGAGATGACCGGGACGAAAGCGGGCACGCGGCCCTTGCTGACCAAGGTCGCCGTACCCGCCTTGTGGTTCTTGTCCACGGCAGCGCGGACCACGCTGATGCCCTCCTTGCGGGCACTCATGTAGGTGACGAGCTTGCCGTTGGCCGACCAGTTGGGCATGTAGGCGCTCACCTTGTCGGCGGTCATCGGCTTGACGGTCTTCCCGGTTTTCGCGTTCATGGTGTAGATGCCGCGCAGGTTGGCCTGGCTCCAGGCGAAGGCGATCCTCGACCCGTCGGGGGAGAAGGCGGCGTCGGCGTCGTCGGTCGGCATCGCCCCCGCCGTGCCGTTGGTCAGGCTGAGGACCGCGCCGGTCTTCAGGTCGATGCGGAGCAGGAACGACTCCCCGGTCAGGGTGGAGGTGTTGGTGACGACGACCGCCTTGCCGTCGGGGGACAGGCGCGGGCGGGTGTTGCCCCGGGAGTCCCCGTCCGGTACTCCGTCGCGCCAGTCCTCGATCCACGGGTCGGTGAGCTGCTTGACCTTGCCGTCCGGGGTGCGCAGGAACACCTGCGACTTCGCGATGTCCGGGTCGAGCTTGGCCGCGGCGGCGGCCCGCTGGTTGATCGACTTCGCGTCCAGGTCGGCGAGGGTGATGTGCGTCCGGCGCTTCTGACCCGGTGGAGCCGCGGGATGGGGAGCGGTCCGGTTACCGACCGTGATGGGAGCGGTGAACACGATGGTCTTGCCGTCGGCTCCCCAGCGGGCCTCGGTCGGGCTCAGCCCGTCGGGCAGCGGGATGATCTTCTGCTCCATCTGGTCGGGCGAGGCGATCACCAGCTGGTTCGGCACCTTGTACGCGGTGCGGATGATCAGCAGTCGACCGGGGGTCTTGGCGGTGCCGATGTGCTTGGTCGAGGTGGGTAGCCCCGCCGGCTGTGGCCAGGTGTGCCAGTTGATCGCCAGCTTCTGGCTGGCCAGGATCGGCTTGGTCACCCGCCCGTCCATGCTCGAGTAGCAGATGCAGGTCGTCTTGTTGTCGAGGGCACCGGTGAAGGAGACGCCGAGCCCGTCCAGGGTGAACTGGGGTACGTAGCCGGACATCTCGGCGATCGAGCACGGGTTGTCCGTGGTGCGGGCGACACACAGGGCACCGCGGGTCAGCACGACTTCACTGGCGCGGCCGCCGTAGGTCTTCTGGACCACGACGTACCAGTCCTGGGCGCGGACGCTGGAGAAGTCGTCCACCGTGGTGCCGGTGGTCGGCGGGCCTTCACCTCGGAAGGAGGCGATGGCCATGTACTTGCGGTTCGGGGTGATCACCGGGTCGGTGTTGAAGTACTTGTTGTCGGTCAGGATCTGGCGGTTACGGCCGTCGGGGTCCATCCGGACGATGTTGGCGCCGGACTTCTCGTTGTTCTGGACGAAGGCCAGGTACTTGCCGTCGACGGTCAGGAACGGGTCGGCGTCGAAGCCCCCACCGGGTGCGGTGACCCCGGTCAGGTTGACCGTCTCGCCCGTGGTCAGGTTCATCCGGTAGAGCGCGACCACCGGGAACCAGGGCGCCCGGGCCGTGAAGGTGACGAACTTGCCGGTCGGGTCGATCACCGGCTGGGCGACGCGGTACTTGAAGTTCCGTAGCACCTGTGGGCTGCTGCCGTCGACGTTCATGATGGCGATGTCCTCGGAGCTGCCGGTCGGGCCCTTGCGCACGGTGTAGACGATCTTGGTGTTGCCGAAGGCGAACCGCGGCCAGTTGTAGTTGCGGCCGTCGGCGGGAGTGATCCGCCGGTAGTTCGTGCCGTCGGCGTTGGCCACGTAGATGCCCTGGACCTTCGCTTCGCGATCGACGGCGGTGAAGGTCAGCCCCGGCTTGGCCGCCGCGGCCGCAGCCGCCGGCTTGGCTGCACTGAATCCGGCCGGCATCACGGCCGTGGCGGCGATCAGCGCGATGCTCGTCATGGCCACAGCCGCCACTCGGCGCCGGTTCCCCCCGGTCGGGCCGGTTCGCTCGGTCGGCCCGGTTGGCCTGCTCGACGCCGTCGCCCGCTCCCGTGGCCAGGAGATCCCCGCCATCGCGGAGCAGGAGACGACCAGACCGGCCATCAGCCAGTAGAGGGCGAGCGGGATGTCTTGGCGCAACGAGAAGCCGAGCAGCTCCTCGACCATCAAGAACCCCATCGCGCCGGCCGCGCCGATCCCGATGCCACCGAGCAGCCGGTCACGGCTGCGGCCCAGGCGGATGGCGGCGTCATAGAGGGCGACCCCGATGACGATGACCCCGATCAGACCGATGATGCCCGTCTCGGCGAGGTAGAGCAGGTAGAGGTTGTGCACGGGGTGGCCGTAGAAGATGACCGGGTTCGCCTCGTAGCGGGGCAGCACGACCTCGAAGTTGTTGAGCCCGACCCCGAGCAGGGGGTGGTCGCCGAAGATCTTGAACGCGATGTCGTTCAGCTCGATCCGGGACGCGACCTCCTCGTTGAAGTGACCGGTGCCGAAGTTCGCCGACAGCTTGTCGATGATCTTCGACCAGAACACGGCCGAGGCCAGCGCCAGACCGATGGCGATCTTGCCGATCGTGCGCCAGAGCAGCCGCTTGCGGGCCAAGGCGATGAGGACGACGACCCCGCCGGCCCCGACCACCGCGACGAACGACGCCCGGGTCTGGGAGATCCACATGCAGGCGAGGCAGGCGAGCATCACCCCGACCGCCGCGTACTTGACGAGGGAGCGCTTCAGCTCGATGGCCAGGGCCAGCGCAACCATGGTGATGACGCCCAGCGCCGCGGCCATGAACACCGGGTGGATCATCGTGCCGAAGGGACGGCCGATGATCTCGGAGTCGGTGGTGCGCTCGCCCAGCGAGGTGGGCACGCCGAGGAACGACAGCCCCAGGACTCCGCCGGTGCGCCACTGCAGGACGACCACGACGATCTCGATCACGCCGATCACGCCGAGACCGGCCAGGATCGCCCAGACCTGGCTGCGGGTCCGGACCCGGATCGCGACGTAGGCGTAGAGCAGGAACATCCAGCCCATCCGGGCCAGCTCCGCGGCGGAGTGCGTGAGGCTGGGCGCCACCAGCAGGCTCGGCAGCAGCAGCGCAAGACCGACCAGCGGGAGCCAGAGCAGTGGGCGCCGCGCGGCGGCCCGGACGTCGGTCACGAACGTGCCCTCGCGGATCCACAGGGCGTAGAGCAGCACGACCAGCACGTCGAAGCTGGTCACGTAGACCGAGATCGCGCCACCGGACAGCGTGAGGTCCTTGGGGCCGAGAGACTTGTGCAGCACGAAGGCCAGCGACGCGACCGTCGCGAAGGTGAAGAAGACCGTCTTGTCCCGGACGAAGACCAGCAGGGCGACGACCACGGCGAGGCCTGCGGCGGCGGCCAGACCCTTGGTGCCGAGCTGGGCCGCGACGAACGCCGTTCCGGCACCGGCGACCGCGACCAGGGCCAGCCCCAACCCACTGGAGCGGCGCCCCGCTCGAGCCTTGGCCGGTGGTCGCGCCGCCCACCAGGCGCGAGAGTCCCGGACCGCGTCGACGATGTCGGTGCGCATCAGCCGGGCGATGACGACCAGGACGAGGACGCCACCCAGGGCGTACACCGCTTTCAGCTCGTAGCTGGCCAGGACCATGACGACCGGGACGGCGAGGACCGCCAGGGCCAGGACCCAGATCGTCGAGGTCGACTTGGAGGCCCGAGTGGGGGAGTGGGTGCTCATCGGGATTCCTCGATCAGGGTCGGCAGCGACCAGGTCGCCGTGGGAGTCGGGCGGCGAGGTGCCGTGGTGGTGTAGGCGAGCTGGGTGTGGCGGAGCATGAGCTTCCAGTAGCACCACTCGGCGAACCGGCTGCGTCGGTCCAGGGCACCGAGGGCCCGCTCGAGCGGGGGTGCGGTGAAGCGGTTGAACAGGGCGAGCCGGGCGGCCATCCGGACCCGGCCGCGGGGCGAGGCGTCGGAAGTGAGGACGCCGTAGCGCTCGTGCAGGCCGGGTTCGGGGATCAACACCTCGAGGTCGCGGAGGCCGCGACCGATCGACGCCTGCAGCCGGCAGCCGCTGGCCAGGTCGTGCGGATGGTAGTGCTCGCCCCAGGCGGCGGGCTCGTAGATGATGTCGTAGCCCGCCTTCGACCAGCGGTAGCCGAGCTCCACGTCCTCGTGACCGATCTCGGCCCACTCCTCGTGGAAGACCAGGTTGCGGTCGAGCATCACCTGACGCGGCAGGCTCAGGTTCATCGACCAGTGGTGCTGCCAGCCCACGGTCTGACCCGCCCGGTCGGCGATCTCGTCGTAGGCGAACGGTCGGTACCACTGGATGAACGCGGTGGGCGGCATCTGGCTGGACTGCTCCACGTGACCGACCACGGCCACCGGCTCGGCGTGGGCCTGGTGGGTGCGGACGTGGGTGGCGACGAAGTCGGGACGGACCCATACGTCGTCGTTCATGAAGATGACGAGGTCACCCTGGGCCTCCCGCAGGGCCTGGTTCCGCTTGACCGCCGGCAGCCGCTCCGAGCTGGAGAGCAGCCGTACGGAGACCCGGCTGTCGCGACCGACCTCGCGGACCATGTCCGGGGTCTCGTCGCTGGAGTTGTCGGCCACCAGGATCTCGAGGAGCTCGGCCGGGTAGTCCTGGGCCTGGAAGTGCTCGATCGTCCGTCGGACCACGTCGGCCCGGTTGTACGTGGGGAAGATGACCGAGACGCGGGGCAGGTCGGTGGGCGACAGGGCCGAACCGTCGGTGCTGGTCATGCGTAGACCTCTCTGATGCTGCGGTGGAACCCGAACCGGTGGAGTGCGACCGCGTAGGCGATGACGGTGACCACGGCGATGACCACCCAGTGGGCGTGGATGAGATAGAGCCCCCCGGCCACCCCGGCCGCGCCGCCGGCGGCGGTGAGGATCTTGAGCAGCTGGCGGTGGTCCAGGGCGGCCCCCATCCGGTGCCGGACGGCCCGTTGCGAGGCGACCAGGACGATGAGGCTGGTGGCGAGGGCGGAGACGGCGGCACCCACGAGGCCGAGCAACCAGACCCCGACCGTGCAGCCCACGAGGGCGAAGGCCAGGGCGCCGGCGTTGTAGATCAGCGTGATCCGCTGCTCACCGCCGCTCAGCAGGACCAGGGCCTGCCAGGCGTTGACCGACATCGTGACCAGCGCGATCGACAGGATGCGCAGGGGCGAGGCGGCGTCGAGGTAGGCGCTGCCGAAGACGAGCTTGATCACCGACGGCGCGGTGAAGGCGAGCAGGATCGGGGCCAGCGCGGTGGCGATGACCAGGAGCTCGGTACCCCGCCGGTACATCTGCCGGAAGCGTTCCCGATCGCCCTCGGCCCAGGCCCGGGCGAGCATCGGGAACATGACGTTGCTGAGGATCCCGGTGGCGAGGAAGGCGTACTCCACGGGCTGGTACGCCGAGGCGTACACCCCCAGGTCGCGGGGCGGTCGCATCGCCGCCAGGATCAGGCTGTCGAGCTTCAGGTAGAGCACGCTGATGATCAGGGCCGGTCCCAGCGGCAGCGCCTCCACCACCAGGTGGCGGACCCGGCTGCGGACGGGCCTCGGTCGGAGCCCGAAACGGAACCGGGCCAGGCCGTACGCCAGCGCGGCCCCGAACGCCAGACCGATCACCGGCGGCACGAACAGGCCCAGGAGCGAGACGTGCATGGCGATCAGGATCAGGATCAGAGCCGTCTCGAGGGCTTCGGCCGCGACCCGGACCAGCGCCTCGTACTGCTGGACCACGTGCACCTGGAACACCACGACGACGATTCCGAGCACGGCGTCGAGCACCAGCATCAGCGACGCGACCGCAGCCGCCTGGTGCACGACCAGCGGCTCGTCGAGGACCAGGAGCACGACCTGGCACAGCCCCATGGCCACGACGGCGAACGTCAGCCGGATCGCCGAGACCGTGCCGATGATCTCGTTCTGGTCGTCGATCTTGTGCACGATCTCGCGCACCGCGAGCTTCGGCAGCCCGAAGTCGGCGGTCACACCCACCAGGGTCACCACGGTCACCACGAGGACGTACGAGCCGTACGCCTCGGGGGCCAGGTAGCGCACGATCGCCAGGGTCGAGACGACGTTCAGAGCGAAGTGCGCTGCGCGGGCCCCGATCTGGGTCGCGGCGCTGACCGTGGCGCTGCCGGACCGGGGCGTGGGTGGCGCCTCGGCCGACAGGTCGGGTGAGGTGGTCACTGGGATCGACGAACCGATCCGTCGGGTCGGTGTCCGTTGGTGTCGAGGTGGGTGAGGCCGGGCCGGTGGCCGTTGGTCTGGCCGGTCAGCACCAGGTCGGGCTGGGGCGCGACGACGGGAGGCAGCTCGGCCGTGTCGGCGTCGTCCCCGCCGGCCGATCCTGCGTCGTCGGGCCCGCCGGTCTCCTCGTCGCTCGTCCGCGGCTCGGTGCCGATCCGGGCGGTGAGCAGGGCGCCGGCCAGGCCGCCGATCAGCAGCCCGAGCGCGAGGTAGATGTAGCGCTTGGGCTTGGACGGGTAGCTCGGCTGCGAGGCCTGGTCGAGGCGGCTCAGGTCCACCGCGCCCTGGGCCGCGTTGGTGCGGGACTTCTGCAGCAGGGTGGTCAGGTCACGCAGGTCCTGGCTGGCCAGGTCGGCCCCCTGCTGCAGCACCGCCAGCTCGGCCAACGGGCCGTTCTTGGCCAGCGGCTTGGCGGCGTCGACCTGCTTCTGCAACCGGTCGACCCGTGCCGACTGACCCGCCTCCTGGGCCTTGAGTCCGTTCAGCTTGCTGAGCAGGTCGTTGTAGACACTGTTCGCACCCTGGGTGTTCGTCTCGGTCGTCGAGCGTCCGGTGACGATGGTCTCCTTGGTGCGCTCGTCGCGGGGGATGTTGGCCAGCGAGCCCTCGATGGAGGCGAGCTGCGCCTCGGTGTCGGCCAGGTCGGCCCGGGCCTTGAGCAGGTCCGAGCGCACCGTCTCGATGGTGCCCGCCGACAGCACCTGCTTGGCGTCACCCACGGAGATGCCGTGCTTGGTCTGGTACGCCGAGACCTGGGCGGTGGCTTCCTGCACCTCGGTCTGAGCGATCTTCACCTGCTTCTGCAGCGCGACGACATTGGCGTCGGCGTCCCGCTTGAAGCGGTCGTTGCTCAGGCTGACCAGCTCGTTGGCGAGGGCGTCGGTGACGGCCTTGGCCTGCTCGGGCGAGTTGCCCGAGGCGGTTACCTCGAGCACGTAGGAGGCCTGCTGCCCGGCGTCGGCGCCCGAGTTGGTGCCGGTGGGCTGGGCGGTGATGCCTTCCTGGACCTCCAGGATGGCCTTCTCCAACGGGTCGACCTTGGCGCAGAAGCCGGAGGTCAGGAAGGCCCGGCCGCACCGGTACGCCCAGGCTGCGGCCTGGGTCAGCGGGGCGTACACGCTCGTCGAGGCGGGCTGCGTGTCCAGGCTGAGCTCACCCACGATGTCGGTGGCGACCGAACGGCTCGTGGCGATACCGGCGTACGTGGACAGCAGGGCCTGGGACAACGAGGAGTCGACCACCCCGGGCTGCGCGGACAGGTCCTGGCCGGTGCTGGTCAGGAAGGTCGCGTCGCGACCGTGGACCAGCAGCCGGGTGGAGGACTCGTAGGTCGAGCCGACCACGAAAGAGGCCGCGAAGGCCAGCGCGCCGGCCAGCAGAGCGACGAGCGGGATGCGCCAGTAGCGTCGGAAGACTTCGTTGGTGTTCATGCTCGTACGGGTTCCTGTCGGTCAAGGGGGCGATGGCCTAGGAGGTCTGATGGGTGACGAGGGAGCAGGGTCCGTGCTGCGAGCAGCGAGCCGCGGCCGGCCAGCAGCAGTGCCGCGACCAGCCGCATCGGATGGGCGGGGTGCGCGGCGTGGTGCTTGGTCCAGTAGCGGTAGGCGCCGGCGTGGAACAGCCGGATGGTCAGCGGCGTCCAGCCGTGCTCGCGGGTGCCGCCCTCGTCGTGCACGATCGTCGCGCTCGGGACGGCCCACACCTGGAAGCCGGCGTCGTGGATCCGGCGGCACCAGTCGGCGTCCTCCCAGAAGAGGAAGAACGACTCGTCGAAGCCACCGACGGTGTCCACCACCGCGCGCGGGACGAGCATGGCCGCTCCGGAGACCCAGTCAGGGGTGAACGGCTGCTGGTCGTCGGCGGGCCGACCCCGTTCGAGCAGGAAGCGGGTCGACCACGGGTTGCCGGGGAACAGCCGGGTGAGCAGGGCGCGCCGTCCGAACAGACCGGCCGCGGCGGTGGGGAAGGCGCGGGCCGTGAGCTGGGGGGAGCCGTCGGCGTTGACCAGCCGGGGGGCGACGACCCCCGCCTCGGGGTGGGCGTCGGCGAAGTCGACCAGCGTCGCCACGGTGCCGGCGGGTACGACGGTGTCGGGATTGAGCACGAGCACGTAGCGCCCGGATCCGAGGGCGATGCCGCGGTTGTTCGCCGTCCCGAAGCCGGCGTTGCGCCCCATGTCGAGAGCGCGGGCGCCGTCCCCCCGGGCCTGCACGGCAGCGACGATGCCGTCCCCGGAGTGGTTGTCGACCACCGTGCGGGTCGTCGAGACCCCCGCCGCCCCGGCGTCCAGACTGTCCAGGCACGCCAGGACGAGGTCACGGCTGTGGAAGCTGACGATGACGATGTCCACGTCTGCGCGGTCGAGACTCAAAAGGCCCCCCGTCTCAACACCACTGCGCCGACCGTGCCGATCAGGATGCGGATGTCGAGCAGCAGTGTCTGGTTGGCCACGTAGCGGAGGTCGATGCCGATCCGCTCACGGACGGTGAGCAGGCTGCGGCCCGCCACCTGGGCCAGACCGGTCAGACCGGACTTGGTGAAGAACAACGCGAGGTCCTCGGGCTGGTAGAGCGGGACCAGACCGGGCAGCTCGGGCCGAGGGCCGACCAGGCTCATGTCACCGCGGAGCACGTTGAACAGGTTGGGCAGCTCGTCCAGCGTCGTACGCCGCAGCCACCGCCCGACCTTCGTGCTGCGGGGGTCGTCCTCGAGCTTGTAGTAGACGTCGCCGCGGGCGCCCATCCCGGCGTAGTCGTACAGGGCGGGGAAGCGTTCCTTCGCGTCCACCCACATGGTCCGGAACTTGTAGAACGTGAAGAGCTCGCCCCCGCGGGTGACCCGCTGCTGGGCGAAGACGGCGGGCCCGGGGGAGTCCCGCCGGATGAGCACGGCGAGGACCAGCATCACGGGGGCGGCGACCAGCAGCAGGGCCAGGGAGCCCGCGATGTCGAGCAACCGCTTGCAGGCCGCGTACGCCCGACCCCGGTTGGGCAGGTACAGCACCCGGGCCTGGATCAGTCGACGGTCGATGTAGGCGTCGAGGGGCTCGTCGTCACTCCAGGGTTCCCAGCCGGGGAGCATGGCCACCAGCTCGTCGGGCCCGGCGCAGCCGGCGCCCACCGGGAGGGCCCCGTTGCCGCTGTTGGGGGCGACCAGACTTCGCCGCAGGGACGGCAGGTCGGTGAGGCGGGACATCCGCTCCGTGCCCAGCGACCGACGCGACAACGCGATCGATCGCAGGGTGGGTGGTTGGTCACCGTCGATGCCCGAGGTGGACACGGTGCCGTGGAAACCCAGCAACCAGGACGGGACGGTGTTCGCGATCTCGGCCACGGCCACGGCGGGCGCGGCAGGAACCGGCGGGGCGAGGGTGGCAGGTTTGTACGTCGACGGCTGTGCAGTCATCGCACCTTCCCGGGGATCATTCCAACTGGATGATTTCGCGAAGGCCACGGTCCCCGGGAGCGTCAGTTCAGTAGTTCAACTGCTGCCTTCGCTGAGAATTAGACCCCAATTCGACCAGGATGTGAAAGCGAGATGAGTTCGCTTAACAAAACTGTGACTTTCGGACTGGGGGTCCTGGCTGGCCCCAAGTTGGCGTATCGGGACCGGCGAGTCATCATCAAGTCATGCACTTGATCTTGGGCTCGCTTGCTGTCATCGTGGTGCTCACTTCGATACTGGTCGTTCGTCGCTGAGCGGCCGAACCGAGCCCGTTTCTTCGGGTTCTGAGCTGTGTCGCCGGGGGCGCCGTACACCAACATCCCGAGGGGGATTATGCCGCCGCGCGCGTTGATCACCGGAGTGACCGGACAGGACGGCATGTACCTGTCGGAGCTCCTGTTGTCCAAGGGATACGAGGTCTTCGGCCTGATCCGGGGGCAGAACAACCCCAAGGCCGCCACCCTGGCCGACGAGGTCCCGGGCGTCCAGCAGCTCACCGGTGACCTGATGGACCTCACCAGCCTGCAGCGTGCGGTGACCGTCTCCCGACCCGACGAGATCTACAACCTCGGCGCGATCTCCTACGTCGCCTACTCCTGGCAGAACGCCCACGTCACCGTCGACGTGACGGGCAAGGGTGTGCTGAACATGTTGGAGGCGACCCGGGCGTACGCCGGATCCGACATCGGCGGGGTGCGTTTCTACCAGGCCTCCAGCTCGGAGATGTTCGGGCGCGTCCAGGAGGTCCCGCAGTCTGAGAAGACCCTGCTCTGGCCCCGGTCGCCGTACGGGGTGTCGAAGGTCTTCGGCCACTACATGACCATCAACTACCGCGAGTCGTACGGCATGCACGCCTCGAGCGGGATCCTGTTCAACCACGAGTCGCCGCGCCGCGGGCTCGAGTTCGTCACCCGCAAGATCAGTCGCGCCGTAGCCCGGATCTCCCTGCAGCTGCAGGACTCGCTCACCCTGGGCAACATCGACGCCCAGCGCGACTGGGGCTTCGCCGGCGACTACGTCCAGGCGATGTGGTTGATGATGCAGCAGGAGGTGCCGGACGACTACGTGGTCGCGACCGGCGAGACGCACTCCATCACCGAGTTCCTGGACGAGGCCTTCCGCTGCGTCGGCATCGAGGACTGGACCCCGTACGTCGTCCAGGACCCGGCCCTGTTCCGCCCGGCCGAGGTCGACACGCTGATCGGTGACGCAACCAAGGCCAGGGAGCAGCTGGGCTGGAGTCCGACCGTGGGTTTCACCGAGCTGGTCCAGATGATGGTCGAGGC
Organism: Propionibacteriaceae bacterium; assembly: GCA_036524735.1. GTDB lineage: Bacteria > Actinomycetota > Actinomycetes > Propionibacteriales > Propionibacteriaceae > Microlunatus. Next base: position 1,206 of record DATDBS010000123.1, on the reverse strand, counting down.
CGACCTCAAGCAGCAGTGGGCCCTGCGCGAGCACTAGCTCCAGCGCCCGCCCATGTCGCGAGTACTCATCACCGGGGTGACCGGTCAGGACGGCTCCTACCTGTCCGAACGCCTGCTCGAGGGTGGGCACCAGGTCCACGGGCTCGTCCGCCCCGACGATTCCGGTCCCGTCGACCCGCGGGTCGTGCCGCACGCGGGTGATCTGCTGGACGGCGACGGTCTGGCCGCCGTGGTCGCCGAGGTGCGACCCGACGTCATCTACAACCTGGCCGGCCTGACCTCGGTCGCGGCGTCGTGGCAGGACCCGGTGCTCGCCGCGCAGACCACCGGACTGGCCGTGCTGCACCTGCTGGAGGCCGCCCGCCGGTTGCACGAGGCAGGCCATTCCGTGCGGTTCCTGCAGGCGAGCAGCAGCGAGATCTTCGGCGACTCGCCGGACCTGCCCCAGCACGAGGACAGCCCGATCCGGCCCATCTCGCCGTACGGGGCGGCCAAGGCGTTCGCCCACGCGTCCACGGCGATCCAGCGCAGCCACGGCCTGCACGCCAGCACGGTCATCCTGTACGGCCACGAGTCGCCCCGCCGGCCACCGACCTTCGCCGCCCGCAAGATCACCGCCGGCGTCGCCGCCATCGCCCGGGGCGAAGCCGAGACCCTCACCCTGGGCAACCTCGACGCCGCCCGGGACTGGGGTTGGGCGCCGGACTTCGTGTCGGCGATGCTCACCGTGGTCGCCCACGACGAGCCGGCGGACTTCATCGTCTCGACCGGAGAGGCTCACACGGTGCGCGAGTTCGTGGCCACGGCGTTCGCCGCGGCCGGCGTCCCGGACTGGGAGACCCGGATCCGGATCGACCCGGCCCTGATGCGGCCCAACGACCGCTCGGTGCAGATCGGTGACGCGACCCGGCTCCGGGCGCTCGGGTGGCGACCCTCGAAGACCTTCGCGGAGCTGGTCGCCACGATGGTCGAGGCCGATCTGCACCAGTACTAGTGCCACTAGGCTGTCGAGCGTGGCAGTAGCCGTACGCGTGATCCCGTGTCTGGACGTCCACGGCGGACGCGTCGTGAAGGGCGTGAACTTCGTCGACCTGCGCGACGCCGGCGACCCGGTCGAGCTCGGCGCGGTCTACGACGCCGAGGGGGCCGACGAGCTGACCTTCCTGGACATCTCCGCCTCCGTCGAGGGTCGGGAGACGACGCTCG
>DATDBS010000122.1:0-6639 GCA_036524735.1 Propionibacteriaceae bacterium | reverse complement strand
TCAGACCGAGGTCGCCGTCGAGGGCTGATCCCGCGTGGATGAGGGCGGAACCGCCACCAGCGACGATGCCCTCCTCGATCGCAGCCCGGGTCGCGGACACCGCGTCCTCGATCCGGTGCTTCTTCTCCTTGAGCTCGACCTCGGTGGCCGCGCCGACCTTGATCACGCAGACGCCGCCGGCGAGCTTGGCTACTCGCTCCTGCAGCTTCTCGCGGTCCCAGTCGGAGTCGGTCCGCTCGATCTCGGCCTGCAGCTGAGCCACCCGGGCCTTGACCTCGTCAGCACTGCCGCCACCGTCGACGATGGTCGTGTTGTCCTTGGTGACCACGATGCGACGAGCGCGACCGAGGACGTCCAAGCCGACCTGGTCGAGCTTCAGCCCGACCTCGGGAGCGACGACCTGACCACCGGTCAGGGTGGCGATGTCCTCGAGCATGGCCTTGCGACGGTCGCCGAAGGCCGGAGCCTTGACTGCAACCGAGGTGAAGGTGCCACGGATCTTGTTCACCACGAGGGTGGACAGCGCCTCGCCGTCGACGTCCTCGGCCACGATGAAGAGGGTGCCGGACGCGCCGATGACCTTCTCCAGCAGCGGCAGCAGGTCGCTCATGGCGGAGACCTTGCCCGAGTTGATCAGGATGTAGGGATCGTCGAGGATCGCCTCCATCCGCTCCGGGTCGGTCACGAAGTACGGCGAGAGGTAGCCCTTGTCGAACTGCATGCCTTCGGTGAACTCGAGCTCCGTGCCCATCGTGTTGGACTCGTCGACCGTGATCACACCGTCCTTGCCGACCTTGTCGAAGGCGTCGGCGATGAGCGCACCGATGACCTCGTCGCGGGCGGAGATGGTGGCCACGTTCGCCATGTCCTGCGTCGTCTGCACGTCACGGGCGTTCTCCCGCAGCCGCTCGACGACAGCGGCGACCGCTGCGTCGATGCCGCGCTTGAGACCGATCGGGTTCGCGCCGGAGGCGACGGCCTTGAGGCCCTCGTGCACCAGCGCCTGCGCCAGCACCGTAGCGGTGGTGGTGCCGTCACCGGCGACGTCGTTGGTCTTGGTGGCGACCTCCTTGGCGAGCTGGGCGCCCAGGTTCTCGTACGGGTCGTCGAGCTCGACCTCGCGGGCCACGGTGACGCCATCGTTGGTGATGGTCGGCGCGCCCCACTTCTTGTCCAGCACCACGTACCGGCCCTTCGGGCCGAGCGTGACCTTCACGGTGTTCGCGAGGATGTCGACGCCACGCTCCAGGGAGCGACGCGCCTCCTCGTCAAACTGAAGGATCTTTGCCATGTGTGAAGCTCCCTTACTTGCTGACGACGGCGAGGATGTCGCGCGCGTTCAGGAGGAGGTACTCCTGGCCGTCGTACTTGACCTCGGTGCCGCCGTACTTGCTGAAGATCACGACGTCATCGGCGGCGACGTCGAGCGGAACGCGGTTGCCGTTGTCGTCGACGCGACCGGGGCCGGTCGCGATGACCTTGCCCTCCTGCGGCTTCTCCTTGGCGGTGTCCGGAATGACCAGGCCGAAGGAAGTGGTCTGCTCTGCTTCGAGCGGCTGAACGAGGATGCGATCCTCGAGCGGCTTGATCGTGACTGCCACGTCAAACCCCTTTCACATGTGAGATGAGGGTGGATTCTGAAGTGGTCAAGATGCCGTCGCGGTGCCATCTCGGCCGTTCGCTCCCCTCCCAGGGAGCTGGCACACTCACGGGGAGAGTGCTAATCCGACATTAGCACTCGGTCTCTGTGAGTGCCAGCAAGGGCTTGCGGACGACGGTCTCAGAACGCCACAAGGCGCACGACCCGCGGAGGGTCGTACGCCTTGGGTGCGCGGGGCGCGGGCCTAGTTGACCCAGTCCACCCCGGTGATGGTCTGGTTGTACTGGCTGAAGGTGACCTTGTCCCACGGGCAGTAGATCCAGGTCTTGATCGACTCCGCCTTGGTGTCGACCTCGACGAGGCGGACCGGGTTGCTGTTGCCGGAGTGGATCGTGGTCACGTACGAGTAGATCTTGTTGCCCTTGACGCCCGTGTCGACCCGGCTGTTCGCGAAACCCACGTGGCCGGAGAAGACCATCCGGATGTTCGCGTACTGGCTGATGAAGGTGTCGTAGAGCGTCTGCGCGCTGGTGTCGCCGTACTGCGCGCTCTGCTCGATGTTGCCGTTGCCGTCCAGGTAGTCATGGGTGACCACGACGACGTTGTAGTCGGGGTGAGCGGCTACGGCCTTCTTGGCCCAGTCGACCGCACCCTGGCGCGGCCACAACTCAAGGACCAGCACCATCCACTTGGCGCCACCGGCCTCGTAGAGGGAATAGATGTTGTCGACCTTGTTCGCCTCGTACGCCCCCGCGACCCCGCCGTAGCGAGCCGCGTTGAAGTAGTTGTTGAACGTCGTGGTGTCCCGCTGCAGGAGCCGGGTCCGCTTGGAGTCACGGGCAGCCCCGCCGACCCCGGTGGCCTGCGTGTCGTGGTTGCCGATGGCCAGGGAGTAAGGGATGTTCGCCTTCTCCAGGGGGACCATGGCCTTGCTGGCCACCTCGTACTGGGCGTGGTCCTCGGTGTCCCAGTTGACGACATCGCCCGTGTGGGTGGCGAAACGCAGGTCCAGGCTGGACTTGTTGTCCGCCAGCCACTGGCTCCGGTTGATGAAACGGGAGTCGGTGCCGACCTCCTGCTGGGTGTCCGGGTAGACCGCGAAGCTGAACTTCGTGTCCGTTCCGGCCGGCGGATCTGTCGGCGTGGGCGTGGCGGTTGGAGTCGGCGTGACGGTGGGCGTCGGGGTCGCGGTAGGCGTCGGGGTGGGAGTCACCGTCGGCGTCGGCGTGGGCGTCGGCGTCGGAGTCGGCGTGGGCTCGGGATCCGGGTCCGTGGCATCGCCCGGACCGGCGTAGAACTTGACACCTTCCGAGCTCCAGCCCGCCGCGGAGAGCTGGTTCCGCGCGGTGAGGTCGACGGCGAGGCGGTGACGGCCGTCCTTCAGGTAGCGGTAGACCGGCACGAGACAGTCGGCCTCGACGGTCGAGACGTAGAAGTTGACGCCCTGGTTCTCATAACCCAGACCGCCGTTCGCGTCGTCGATCTCGGTGGTGTCCGCCGTGCTCAGGAAGTCCTGACCGAACCAGCGGTAGAGGCGGTTCACCGGGACCAGACCGGGGCCGGGGCTCAGGGCGGCCGTGAAGACGGTGCCGCGGGACTCGGTGAACCCGTAGCCCGCCGCGTCGCGAGCCTCCCACGCGGTCGGCGTCACCAAGCTGGCCGTGTTCTTCGGCTTGACCACCTGGTAGATCGGATTCTTGAAGGCCGAGCAGCTAGGCGTGACGGCCGAAACGCTCGGCGCGGCGGCCGCTCCGCCCGGCACCGTGGCGACGATCCCGAGAGCCAGCATGGAGCTGGCTGTCCCGAGCGTCAGCAGCGATCGAAGGTGGTGCATTAATTGGGCTCCTCATGGTGTTGCCCCCCCGGACAATTACCGGGCGAGCATAACGGGGAGCCAGACGATAATAAAATTTTGATAACAAGGAAGTCACGGTTCGGACACGGCGCCGACGAGATCCGTGGAGCTCGGTCAGCGCACCCAGGCGCGCGAGGACAGCTTGACGGTGTAGCTCGGGTAGTCCGTGTCGTCCCAAGGCGCGTAGACCCAGCTCTTCACGGTGTTGGCTCGGGTGTCGATCTCGATCAGCCGCATCGGGTTGGTCGTGTTGCTGTGCATGGCGAGCAGGAACGAGTCGATCTTGTTCCCGTGCACCCCGGTGTCGACCCGATGGGCGGCCGTACCGGTGTGACCCGAGAGGACCATCCGCACGTTGGCGTACTTCTTGACCAGCTGGTCCGACAGCAGCTTCGGGCTGGTGTCGCCGTACTCGCTGCGCCCGGAGATCGCGCCCTTGGAGGTCAGGTAGGAGTGCGTGACGATGACCACGTTGTGCTTCGGGTGCGAGGCCACGACCTCCTGGGCCCAGTTCACGGCTCCGGGCCGGGGCCAGAGCTCCAGGTTGAGCACGAGCCAGCCCACCCCACCGGCCGTGAACACGTGGTAGGCGTTGTCGACCTTGCCGGGCTCGTACGCCCCCTCGAGATCGACGTCCTGGTTGTCCAGGTAGGCGTTGAACACGGTCGTGTCGCGGAAGAGTGCGCGGGTGCGCTTCGCGTCGCGGGCCCCGCCGCCCACCCCGGTCGCCTGCGAGTCGTGGTTGCCGATGGAGAGCGAGTACGGGATCTGGGCCTCATCGAGCGGCTTGAGAGCCTTGCGCGCCACCTCGTACTGGGCGTGGTCCGGGGTATCCCAGTTCACGACGTCGCCGGTGTGGGTGACGTAGCGCAGATCGAGCTTCGACCGGTTCGCGACGAGCCAGTTGGCGCGGTTGACGAAGCGCCGGTCGGTACCGACCTCCTGCTGGGTGTCGGGGTAGACGGCCAGACTGAACTTCGGGTCCACCGACGGCTTGCCGGCGTAGAACCGGACCATCTCCTGACGCCAACCGGCGGCCCTGAGGGCCGCGATGTCCGACGGCGCCGTGACGAACCGGTGGACGCCGCCCTTCTCGTAGCTCCAGACCGCGGTCAGGCAGCTCGCCTTGACCCTGGAGGCGTAGAACGCAACCCCGAGGTCGGTGTAACCGCGGGCGATCGCCCGGCTGCGCTCCCCCGAGGTGGCGGCGTAGAAGTAGTCCCCGCCGTACCGAGCACGGTAGAGCCGGTGTACGGCGACCAGACCTCGACCACCTTTCGCCGCCACTTTCATCGACGGCTCGCGCAGAGAGGTGAAGCCTTGTCCGGCGGTGCTGTTCGACGCTGCCTGGGTGAGGGTCAGAGTCGAGGCCTGGGTCGCCGGGTTGACGCGTTCCCAGACGTTGCTGGACAACGACCCGCAGCGGGGCGCCTCCGCGGCCGTGGCGGACGCGACCGGAGTGAGGGTGCTGACCGCAACCACGGCGCAGGCCAGGAGGACGGCCGCCGATCTCAGGGGCTTGATTCGGGCGTGGAGATATGCCATCGCTGATCCCGTCCGACGTACATCTGCAGGGCTGGCGGGTCCCCCGACCCGGCTCAAAACCGAGTCCCGTGGGGAAAGTCTAGGGGGAATACGGCGCCTGGATCCGCCGTGTGACGACCGCCACAGCCCCGGCTTGAGTCCGCGAGACCACCAGGGTGGCGCGGTTCGCTCCCCGGAGTCCCAGCCGGGGCCGGAGCACTGCGGGATCGAAGTCGACCCCGCGCTTCTTGATCTCGAGCGTGCCGATCTCCTGCTCGCGGCACCAGCGCTTCACGGCCTTGACGGCGAAGGGCAGCACCTCCACCACCTCGAAGGCGGCGGCGTACGGGGTCGGGGTCAGGGTGTCCGCGCACAGGTACGCGATCTGCGGGTCGAGGAGGTGCGCGGCGAGCGACTCCCCCAGTTGGCCCACCCCACCCGCGCGGATCACGGCGCCATCGGGTTCGAAGAGGTAGCGCCCGACCGGACCGATAGCGAGCTCGGGTGCGGGCCGCACGGTGACCAGCTCGTGATCCGGCCAGACGTACGCCGATCGTCGACCCGGCTCGGTGCCCGGACCACTCCACAGCGCGACCTCGACGACCTCGGACCGGTGACTGACCCACTGGGCCTGCACCGCAGCTGGGATCAGGGAGTGCGGCAACGCCGGACCGAGCTTCACGCCCGCGACCCGGCTCCCGTCCAGCAGCCCGGTGACCAGCGACCAGTCCGGGGTGAAGTCCTCGACCCGCCACAATCGTCCGCGGTCGCTACGGCGGGCCGGGTCGCAGAACACGGCGTCCCCGGGTCGCAGCTGGTCACGCATCACGTCGGCGGCGTCGGCACAGATGACGGTCCCGAGACCGACGAGATCCGGCTGGGTGAGGTTGGCCCGGGCGACCGCGGCGGTGTCCGGGTCGAGGTCCACGGCCAGCACCTCGAGCCCCGCCCGGACGAAGGCGAGGGCGTCCGAGCCGATTCCGCAGCCGAGATCGACCACCCGGCGGGCGCCTGCGTCCACCATCCTCCGGGCGTGGTGGGCGGCGACATCGGGACGCGTGGCCTGCTCGAGACCGGCCCGGGTGAAGAACATCTCGGCCGACTCCGAGCCGAACTTGGTCCGCGCCCGGAGTCTCAGCGAGGCCTGGTGCAGCGCGGCGGTGGCGAGCTCGGGGCCGAACCGACCGCGGAGTCGGGTCGCCGCCGCCAGGGAGTCTGGATCAGCCTCGGCGCTCGCCGCCGACAGGGCCTCGGCCGTCAGCCCGAACGGCAGCGGCGCGGTCACCGGTGTCGGGACCCGTCGCGCTCCACTTGTCCGGTGGGGCTCCCCGTGTAGGTGGAGCGGGACCGGACTTGTGGAGCCTGACGGTCAGACAAGGATGCGGCTGACCGGCAGCGAGGAGTCCGCACCGATCTCCAGGCTGGAGGGATGACCGCCGTCGGTGACGATTTCGGCGCCGAGGACGGCGATCATGGCCCCGTTGTCGGTGCACAACCCCGGTCGGGGGGTGCGGAGACTGATGCCGTTGGCCGCGGCACGCTCGGCGAGCAGGGCCCGCAGTCGACCGTTCGCGGCCACGCCGCCCCCGATCAGCAGGTCGGTAGCGCCGGTGTACGCGCACGCGTCGACGGCCTTGGCGGTCAACACATCGCAGACCGC
>DATDBS010000121.1:0-15390 GCA_036524735.1 Propionibacteriaceae bacterium | reverse complement strand
GGCAAGCAGCTCGGCCTGGACCCCCGCGGGCGGTAGATCTCCTTCGGGGTCGAACGAGGCCCCCCGGCAGACCCTGTCGAGTTCGCAGGTATACCTGCGATATGTGCGCTTTACCCGCGATATATCCCGGGTAAAGCGTCGAATTCGCAGGTATACCTGCGAGTTCGACAGGGCCGGAAGCGACAGGGCCGGAAGCGACAGGGGCGGGGCCGGAGCGGGACCGGTTTAGGTTGCTTCGGCGTCGAAGGGGGCGCGTACGGGGGTAAGTGCGGCCATGACGTTGTGCGGGCCACCAGAGCTCACGTTCTTGACCCCGTCGATCGCGCCGGCGACGTCATCGGCACCACCGCGTACGGTGCTGCCCACGTCGGTGAGCTCGCGCTTCACGTCGGCCATGATGGGCTCGACGTCCTCGAGCAGGTGCTTCTGCACGAAGGCGCGGGGGTTCAGGTCACGGAAGTCCAGGTTCTCGAACCCCGGGCCGAGCTCCTTGCTGAGCTGGTCCTGGGCCGTACCGGCGATCGTGCGCACGTACTTGACGACCCGGGCGGCCTTGCGCGCGAGGTCGGGCAGCTTCTCCGGCCCGAACAGGACGACGGCGATGACGAGCAGGAGCATGAACTCCGGCGCGTTGATGTCGAGCAACAACGGCACCATGAAACTCAGCCCACCCTACTTCCGAGCTTGACCCGGACCTGATCGCCCGAGGAATCGCGAGTGTAGTCGAGCGCTACGACCTGACCGGGTCGCCGGGTGCGGATGGTGACGATCAGCTCGTCCATCTCGCGCACCGACTGGCCGTCGACCTTGGTGATCAGGTCTCCCTTGCGCAGGCCGGCCTTGGCCGCCGGGCCGTTGCCCTCGACCGAGGTCAGCTCGACCCCGCCCGAGGCCGTACGCACATTCGCGCCCAGCACCGGATAGGTCGCCTTGCCCTTGGCGATGAGCTGGTCCCCGATCGCCCGGGCCTGGTTGATCGGGATGGCGAAGCCCAGGCCGATGTTGCCGGTCTGGGTCTGGGCGGAACCGAGGGTCAGGATCGCCGAGTTGACGCCGATCACCCTGGCCTCGGCGTCCACCATCGGGCCACCGGAGTTGCCGGGATTGATCGAGGCGTCGGTCTGGATGGCGTTGATGTAGGCGGTCTTGGCGTCGGCGTCGTCCCCACCTCCGACGGCGACCGGTCGGTTCCGCGCCGAGACGATGCCCTGGGTCACCGTGCCGGGGAGCCCCAGCGGGGACCCGATGGCGATCACGGGCTGGCCGACCTCGGTCTGATCGGAGTTGCCGGCCGCGATCGGCTTGAGTGAGGTCGAGGCCTTGACCTTGATCACGGCGATGTCGTACGAGGGGCTGCGCCCGACCAGGGTGGCCGTTTGCCGCTTACCGTCGGAGAACACGACCCGGATCTTGCCGTCGGCCCCGGCCACGACGTGGTTGTTGGTCATGATCCGACCGTCGGTGTCCAGCACGAAGCCGGATCCGGTGGCGTTCCCGGCCTGGATCATCACCGTTCCGGGGAGCGCCCGCTTGGCGACCTCGACGGTGTTGGCGGTGCTGGGGGCCGGTGGCAGGGGCGTGGCCGACGGGGTGGGCGTGGCCGATGGTTCTACCGAGGTCGAGGTGGCGGGGACCGGTGCCGCCGTGCTGCCGCCGCCGGCCAGCTTGGCGCCGCCGTAGCCCGCCCCACCCCCGACCAGGACCGCGGTGGCGGCGGCGATGCCGATCACCGCGGCGGGACGCAGGCTGCGCCGCCGAGGAGCGGACGGCGGCGTGGTCGGCGGTTGGGCCAGGACCGACGGAGTCGTCGTGGGCGGGTCCCAGGTCGGGGTGGCGTACGGCTGCTGGTAACTGGGGCCGGGTGACGCCTCGCCGAACGGTCCGTAGTAGCGGGCGTCGTCGTACGCCCCATCACCGTGTGGACCGTTCTCGTCGACCATGACCTAGCCCTTCATGTCGGCCAGAATCTTGGCCCAACCCGCCCGAATCGCCTCCATCGTAGTTCGCTCGTGGGGTCCCTCATGGGGGAGAACGGCGACCGCCTGCGCGAGCAGCTGCGCCGAACCGTCGGTCATCACCGTGAAGACGGTGTCCCCCGACTGCCAGGTCGCCAGTCCGAATGCGCCCTGCTGGACGTTGGCCCGCATGGACTCGTCCCACTGTGACTCGATGGGGGCGGCGGCCAGCCGGCCATGCTGCTCGTAGACCGTGACCGTGCTGACTCCGTCGCTGTACACGAGGTGGACCACGGCAGGGTTCTCGGTCCGGTCTGCACGCAGCTTGACCAGTGAGAGTCCGGCCAGGCTGCTCCGACAGTCCCACCCCGCCGTGCCGAGCCGATCGGCGTTCGACACCGAGAGGGTCACGTTGGTCGTCGGAACGTAGTAACGCGCCGGGAGGTGTTCGATCAGCCCGGCGGGGATGTTCATCCGCACCGAGGTGAACCCACTCGACAGCTGCGCGACCCCATGACGGTCGAAGGTGCTGCGCCACAGCACGACACCGGTCTCCTCGTCGAGCCACCAACGGATGGCGGTGGTGCCGTAACGGGAGGCGTCGACGAGCACGGCCGACCGTCCGGCGACCACGGCTCCCCGCTGACCGGAGAGGGTGTACTTGCTGCCCAACACCGAGACCAGCTCGGTGTCGACCATCCGGGACGAGGCCGCGGCGGGCGCGAAGTCGTTGACGACCGGCTGACCCTGGGCGTTCAGGACCTGGATGTTGCTGCCCTGGCCGGGTTGGTTGACCACCTGGATCCGGGCCGAGTACGTCTGCTTCGGCCCGCGCGCGGTGAAGCTCTGCTGCCCCGCGAAGCTGACCTCGTTCGCCGCCTCCGAGGCTCGGCGCAGGAACTCCTGCGCCTGGTCGGCGGTCAGGGCCGGGCCCGAGGCCTGTTGCGGACCCAACCAGTACGTCGCGCCGACGGCATCGAGAGCCGCGGCATCAGCCAGCGTGACGGCCCCGAGCGAGTCGCCGCTCAATGGCAGCTGGGCCAAGGCGGAACTGAACTCGGCACCAGCCTCGCCCATCGGGTCGGTGACCGCCGCCAGCTCCGGAGGTGCCGCGGTATAACCGGTGACACCGGCCATGGCCACGGCAGCCCCGACCGCCACCGAGGCGACCGTGGCCCGGATCCGCACGGTACGCCGGCCGCTCGGCAGGCCACGGTGGGGCGTACGCCGGAACGGCTGGCTGCGCAGCGGGCAGTCGTAGTCCGCGCCCGCGATCGAGACCAGGCGCTGGGAGAGGTCGGCGGGGGCAGCCGAGCCGGTGGGTCCGGTCCCGCTGACCAGGGTCTGGATCGCCCGCAGGTCGTTGATGTCGCGCCGACAGGACTCGCAACCGACGAGGTGGATCAGCAACCGGTCCCGATCGGGCTCGGTCAGGGCGCCGTCGACGAAGGCGGACCGGAGTTCGGCGAGCTCGGCGCAGGGGCCGCGGCTCATCCGGCCCTCGCAGGCTCCAGACGTGTGGACGCCGTACGCCGCGGCTCGCTGTCCCCGAGCTCGACCTCGACGCCCCCGTAGCGCGCCCGCTCAGCGGTGGGCCGACGATGTGCCAGCGCCTCCCGGAGCTGGGCCCGGCCACGATGGATCCGGCTGCGAACGGTGCCGATCTTGATGTCGAGCACGTCGCTGATCTCTTCGTAGGTGAGTCCTTCGATGTCGCACAGCACCACGGCCGCCCGGAACTCCGGCGTCAGAGCGGCCAGCGCGGCCGCGACGTCGTGGTCCAAGCCCGCATCGGCGAGTTGCTCGGAGGGGTTCGGCCAGGTGCTCGGCAGTCGTTCGGCCGAACCGTCGGCCAGGCCGTCGAAACGGATCTTCTGCTTGCGCCGGGCGCCGTCGAGGAACAGGTTCGTGGTGATCCGGTGCAGCCAGCCCTCGAAGGTGCCGGGCTGGAAGCGGTGCAGGGAACGGAAGACGCGGACGAACACGTCCTGGGTCAGGTCCTCGGCGTCGTGCGGGTTGCCGGTCAGGCGGTACGCCAGACGGTAGACGCGGGCACTGTGGTTGCGGACCACGTCCTCCCAGCTCGGCGCAACCCAGACGGGTTCCGCTTCCGGTGCAGGGGTGGGGTCGGTGGGTGGTCGCCAGTCCGCGGGACTCGGAGCAGGCCACTTCGCGGCGGGCTGAGCCTGCGCGTCCGGTTGGACCTGCACCATCGGATGGACCTCCTTGCGCCGGAGAGCGGTCCGAAACCGTACCGCTCCTCCTGGCTCATTCTCGCCTGCGTACCTGGCAAGGCGCTTAAACGAACCTGTCAATTGGCTGTGCACGATGGTGGCCTCCCTCACCTCACCAACGACGGCGGCTCGGGCGGCGTTCCTTGGCGTACGCCTCAGCCAGCAGCCGGGGAAGCGGCGAGGCCGGCCGCCCGGAGCGCGACCGCCAACGCGTCGATCTCGGCGGCCGTGGCCCGGGGGATCGGCGACCGCAGGCCACCCACACCGCGGCCCTGGAGCTCGAGGCCCGCCTTGACCAGGATGCAGCCCTGGGTGGCGAAGATGCCGGTGTAGATGGGGAGCAGCCGGCGGTGCAGGGCAAGGGCGGTCTGGATGTCGCCCGCCGCGTACGCCTCGATCATGGCCTTGGTCTCGAGACCGGCGAAATGGGTGGACGTGCCGACGATGCCGACAGCCCCGACCGACAACAACGGCAACGTGATCGCGTCCTCGCCGGAGTAGTAGGCCAGGTCGGTCTCGGCCATCACCTTGGCGGAGGCCGCGAGATCGCCCTTCGCGTCCTTCATCGCGACGATCCGCTCGTGCTCGCCGAGCCGGAGCAGGGTCTCGGTCGTGATGGCGACCCCGGACCGGTGCGGGATGTCGTAGAGCATCACCGGCAGGTCGGTCGCGTCGGCGACCCGGGTGAAGTGCTCGAGCAGACCCGACTGCGGCGGCTTGGAGTAGTAGGGCGTGACCACGAGGACGCCGTGGGCGCCGAGCTTCGCCGCCGAGGCAGCGAGCTCGAGGGTGTGGTCGGTGTTGAACGTGCCGACGCCGGCCAGGATCGTAGCGCGGTCACCGACGGCGTCGAGTACCACGCGGACGACGTCGGCCTTCTCCGCATCGCTGGTCGTGGGCGCCTCGCCGGCGGTTCCGTTGAGCACGAGGCCGTCGTGGCCCAGTTCGTCGACGAGGTAGGTGGCCAACGTCGCGGCGGCGTCGAGGTCCAGCGATCCGTCGGGCGTGAACGGGGTCACCATGGCGCTCAGCAGGCGACCGAACGGTGGCGTGGGCATGGCGACCATCTTAACGCTCAGCGGTTGCTGGGCTGGATGATCACGAGCGGGTCGCCGTCGTTGACGACATCACCACCGGAGACCACGATCTCGATCACCGATCCGGCTACTTCGGCCAGCACGGGAATCTCCATCTTCATCGATTCGAGGATGACGACCGGATCCGCCGCGGCCACCTGCTGCCCCACCGTCACCTCGACCGTCATCACGGCTGCGACCAGTTCGGCGACGACGGTGTGGGTCATGTCGCCATCGTAGGGTGATCGCTGCTCGCAGGGAATGACGGCACCGGGCCGCTTCGCTAGGCTGACCCCCGTGACCGTCTCCCCCGCCAAGACCTCCGCCAAGTCCGCGCCGAAACCCGCCTCCTGGGTGTTCGCCGAGGACTTCGTCGACGAGTCGGAAGCCGCGGCCACGGCACGTGAGCACGGCACCCCCCTCGGCGTCTCGTCGGTGGGCCGCGGGGCCGCCAGCGTGCTGACCCTGCTGGCGCAGGTCGTGCAGGCGAAGGCCGTCGTCGAGATCGGGACGGGTTCGGGGGCATCGGGCCTGGCGCTGTTCGCCGGCATGCAGTCCGACGGGATCCTGACCAGTGTCGACATCGAGTCCGAGCACCAGCAGTCGGCCCGCAAGAGCTTTGCCTCGCTCGGCATCCCGGCCCGCCGCTACCGCCTGATCGCGGGCGCGGCCCTGACGGTGCTACCCAAGCTGAGCGACGGGGCGTACGACCTGGTCTTCGTGGACGCCGACCGGCTGGAGTACGCCGACTACGTCGAGCAGGGCATCCGGCTGCTCCGTCACGGCGGACTGCTGATCGTGAACAACGCCCTGAGCGAGGACCGGACGGCCGACCCGGCCCACACCGACGACGAGACCGAGGCCGTCCGCACCGCTCTCGCCGTCGTCCAGGACAACGAGGACCTGGTCCCCGCCCTGCTCCCCGTCGGCGACGGCCTGCTCGTCGCCGTCAAGCGCTAGTCGGCGGAAACGGCTAGGCCTGTCCGACCTTGGTGCCCTTGCCGACGATGGTGATGCCGCCGTCGGAGACGGTGAAGCCGCGGGCGAGATCGGCCTCGTGGTCGACGCCGATCTTGACGCCGTCGGGGACGACGACGTTCTTGTCCAGGATCGCGTTGCGGATGACGGTGTTGCGGCCGATGGACACGTTGGTCAAGATCACCGAACGATCGACCTTCGAGCCCTCGTCCACGCGGACGTTCGGCGAGAGCACGGAGCTCTCGATGGAGCCGCCGGAGATGATGCAGCCCGGGCTGACGATCGAGTCCAGAGCCAACCCGCGGAGGGTGAACTTCGCTCCGGGCATCTGAACCGGGTAGGTCCAGATCGGCCACTCGAGGTTGTAGAGGTTGAAGATCGGGTCGATCGAGACCAGGTCCATGTGCGCCTCGTGGTACGCGTCGATGGAACCCACGTCCCGCCAGTACGCCTGGTCGCGTCCGGTCGATCCCGGCACGGAGTTGGCGGTGAAGTCGTACACCTGGGCGTCGCCCTTGCTGACGAAGCTCGGGATGATGTCGCCACCCATGTCGTGCCGCGAGTCGGCGCTCTCCGCGTCGCTGGTCAGGCACTCGACCAGGGCGTCGGTGCTGAAGATGTAGTTGCCCATCGAGGCGAACGACGCGTCCGGGTCGTCCGGCAGACCGGGCGGGTCGGCCGGCTTCTCCAGAAAGGCGTTGATCTTGTTGTCCGCGGCGGCGTCGATGACGCCGAAGGCGGTGGCCTGGGCACGCGGCACCCGGATGCCGGCCACGGTGCAGGACAGCCCGCCGTCGATGTGCGCGTCGAGCATCTGCGACACGTCCATCCGGTAGATGTTGTCCGCGCCGAACACGACGACGTAGTCCGGCTTCTCGTCCAGGATCAGGTTCAGCGACTGGAAGATGGCGTCAGCGCTGCCCTGGTACCACCGCGGGCCGAGGCGCTGCTGGGCCGGCACCGGGGTGACGTAGTTGCCGAGCATCGTCGACATCCGCCAGGTCAAGGAGATGTGGCGGTCCAGCGAGTGCGACTTGTACTGGGTGAGGACCGCGATCTGACGCATCCCGGCGTTCGCCAGGTTGGACAGCACGTAGTCGATCAACCGATAGGTACCACCGAAAGGAACGGCCGGCTTGGCCCGGTCCATGGTCAGCGGCATCAACCGCTTTCCTTCCCCACCAGCAAGAACAATGGCCAGAACTTTTGGTCGCGCGGTCATGGGTGAAACCTAGGCGTTACAGGGTCCCACCGACAAGAGGGGCCCCAGATGTGGACTCCGGCGACCCGCCGGGTGGGCCACGGCGTACGGCTGAGTCCGCCCTTCTCAGCCCGCAGCGCCTATGCAACGATGCGGTCTATGACGACCGCCAACGTTGCCCCGGCCGATGCCCCGCCTGCTGCGACCGACCGCCTCTCCATCTCGCTGCTGACCCGTGAGTATCCGCCCTCCATCTACGGCGGGGCCGGCGTGCACGTGGCCCAGCTCGTGCCGCAGCTGCGGAAGCTGATCGAGGTCGACGTGCAGTGCATGGGTGAGCCGCGCGACGGCGCGACGGCCCACCAGGAGGACTTCCCGCCCGGTGCCAACGCCGCCCTGCGCGTGTTCGGCGCCGACCTGTCGATGGCGGCGGCGGTGCCTGAGGTCGACCTCGTCCACTCCCACACCTGGTACGCCAACCTGGCCGGTCACCTGACCGGTCTGCTGCACGGCATCCCGCACGTGGTCAGCGCCCACTCGCTGGAGCCCCACCGGCCCTGGAAGGCCGAACAGCTCGGTGGCGGCTACCAGCTGTCCTCCTGGGCGGAACGGACCGCCTTCGAGGGTGCCGACGCGGTGATCGCGGTCAGTCAGGGGATGCGGACCGGGACCCTGGAGTCGTACGGGGACCTCGACCCGGCCAAGGTGCACGTGGTCAAGAACGGCATCGACCCCGACGAGTTCGCACCGGACTCCGGCACCGACATCGTCACCCAGCTGGGCATCGACCTGGACCGGCCGTCGGTCGTCTTTGTCGGCCGGATCACCCGGCAGAAGGGTCTGATCCACCTCGTCCGCGCCGCGGAGCAGCTCGAGCCGAACACCCAGCTCGTCCTGCTCGCGGGCGCCCCGGACACCCCCGAGATCGCGGCGGAGTTCAACGAGGCCTTCGGACACCTGAAGTCGGCGCGCGGCAGCGTCATCTGGGTGCAGGAGATGCTCCCCCGCCACCACGTGCGCCAGGTCCTCTCGCACGCGACGGTGTTCGCCTGCCCCTCGGTCTACGAGCCGCTCGGCATCGTCAACCTCGAGGCGATGGCCTGCGAGACCGCGGTGGTCGCCTCAGCGGTCGGAGGGATCCCGGAGGTCGTCGTGGACGGCGAGACCGGCTACCTGGTGCCGTACGACGCGGCCCAGGCCGCGGACCCGGCCTTCATCGCAGCGTTCGAAGAGGACCTGGCCGCGAAGATCAACTCCCTGACCGCCGATCCGGACAAGGCCCGGACCTTCGGCCTGGCCGGGCGGCAGCGCTGCATCGACGAGTTCAGCTGGGCCAAGATCGCGGCCGAGACGGTCGAGGTCTACCGCCAGGCGATCGAGGTCCACGGCAGCTGAGCTCCCGGCTCGCCGACAACGACGAAGCCCCGTCTGCACGAGTGCAGACGGGGCTTCGATATCTGTCCGGGTGGGCTATCCGACAACTTCTTTGAGTGCGCCCGCCAGCTCGGCGGCCTCTCCAGCGTTCAGCTCGACGACCAGTCGTCCGCCGCCTTCGAGTGGCACCCGCATGACGATCCCGCGACCCTCTTTGGTGACCTCCATGGGGCCGTCACCCGTTCGCGGTTTCATTGCTGCCATCGCGCATCCTCATCTGTAGTGATCCGGCATTGCTTTCAGCAATTATCCAGCATCGACCAGGACCGACCCACGCGGGTCGGACGGCTACCGGGTCGACGAGCCCGGGGGTGGACCCTGAGCCGGAGAGTTACAGTCCCCTCATGGTTGATTCTGGAGTGCGCCTCGACGTCACCGACCAGGTGGGGACCATCACGCTCGACCGGCCCGCCGCACTGAACGCGCTCGACGTCGGCGCCAAGGAGGCGCTGCTGGATGCCGTCCGCGAGCTCGGTGCGGATCCACGCGTTCGGTGCGTGGTCCTCACGGGCACCGGCCGCGCCTTCTGCGTCGGTCAGGACCTGAAGGAGCACATCGAGCTGCTGGACTCGGGCACCCCGGACGAGGTCTGGCGTACCGTTCCCGAGCACTACAACCCGCTGGCCCTGGCGCTGCACGGGCTCGAGAAGCCCGTCGTCGCCGCGGTCAACGGAGTCGCCGCCGGCGCCGGGGCGTCGCTGGCCTTCCTGGCGGACTACCGGTTGGTGGCCGCCTCCGCCGGGTTCAACCTCGCCTTCGCCGGTATCGCGCTGTCCTGCGACACCGGGAGCTCATGGACGCTGCCTCGTCTGGTCGGCCCGACCCGGGCGATGGACCTGCTGCTCAATCCGCGAACCATCACCGCCGACGAGGCCTTACGGATCGGGATCGCCACCGAGGTCGTACCGGACGGGGAGTTCGCCGCGCGGGTCGCGACGCTCAGTCGTACGCTGGCTCAGGGCCCGACGCTGGCGTACGCCGCCATCCGCACGTCCGTGGCGTACGCCGCCTCGAACACACTGGCTGCCGCGCTGGAGGTCGAGGCGGAGATGATGGCGGCGACCGGCGCCTCGGACGACCACCGTCGGGCCGTCGCCGCCTTCGTGGCCAAGGAGAAGCCGACCTTCACGGGGACCTGACCGGCACGAAGCAGTCGACCAGGTGGTCGTCGACGAGCCCCACGGCCTGCATCAAGGCGTACGCCGTGGTCGGTCCGAAGAAACGGATGCCCTTCTTCTTGAGCGCTTTGGCCATGGCCACCGACTCGGGCGAGGTGGCTCGCCAGTCCTCTGCCGTGGGCCGTGGTCGGTCGGTGATCCGGAAGCTCCAGATCAGCTCGGCGAACTCCGGACCGAGCCCGTCGACGACCCGGGCGTTGCTGATCGCAGCGTCGATCTTGGCCCGGTTGCGGACGATGCCGACGTCGGCCATCAGCCGTTCGACGTCGGCCGCACCGAACCGCGCGACGAGAGCGGGGTCGAAGCCGGCGAACGCCGTCCGGAAGTTCTCGCGCTTGCGCAAGATGGTGATCCAGGACAACCCGGACTGGAACGCCTCCAAGGTCAGCCGCTCGTACAGTCCGGCCGACGTGATGACCGGTCGACCCCACTCCAGGTCGTGGTAGTCGACGTACTCCGGGCTGGACAGGGCCCACGGGCAGCGCAGCCGCCCGTCGGGACCGGGCTCGGCGCTCATCCCTGCTCGGCGAGCCGACCCAGGGCTCGCAGGGCCGACCCGAACGCGACCCGCATCAGCGGGAGGGTCTGGCGTACGACGGTCTCGGTCAGTGCCGCGGCCGGCAGGTTGATCATCTCCGTGGCGGTCACCGTCGTCCCGTCCGCGTCACCCTGCAGGGCGAACACGCCCTCGCCGGTGAAGTAGGGCCCGAGGTGCAGCACCTCCAGTTCGGCCGCACCGTCGGCGGGCGGGGTCCAACCCGTGACCACGAACCGGTCCAGCAGCCCGACGGGTAGCGGTCCGAGCCAGAACCCGGACAGCGCCTCCACCCGTACGCCGACGCCGCTGTCGTGGTCGCCGACGACCTCGACGGTGGTCAACGGGATCCAACGCGACTGTCCGGGCCAGTCCACGAGCACGTCCCAGACCGCCTGGGGCTCGGCTCGGATGTGGGTCGACACCTGGAGGCGGACACTCATCGCGCCTCCTCGACGCGTTCTGACTCGACCTCGGCCGGTGGGACCACGGTCGGCTCTTCCTCGGCCGGCCGAGCCTCGGCCGGTGCCGGATCGGACAGACCCAGCAACTCGGCGATCCGCGCATCCCGCGCCTCAACTTCGCCGGCGAGGCGGGCGAGCAGGTCGTCGACCTGGGCCATGGAGTAGCCCCGGAAGGCGATCCCGAAACGCACCTGGTGCAGGTCCTCGGCACTCAACGGGTGGTCGGGCAACGACTGCCGGTAGGTGTCGTGGACGGGGTCCTTGCTCATCTGTCCCATGCTTCCTGCCGCGGCCATCGCCGCGACGCCCAGAGCGGCCACGGCCACGACTGCGATGAACCACTCCATGGCCTAGATGCTTTCACGCGGACGCATCATTCAGCCCGCTTGGGCTGGGCGAGCGAGGGCTGGTTGGCCAGCATCGCCGCAACCGCCTCGTCGACGTCGTCGGTGATGGTGAACAACTCGAGATCGGCCGCCGAGATGGTTCCGTGCGCCAACGCCGTCGACCGCAACCAGTCCAGCAGCCCGCTCCAGTAGCTGGAGCCGAACAGCACGACCGGGAAGGACGTGACCTTGTGCGTCTGCACCAGCGTGAGCGCCTCGAACAGCTCGTCCAGGGTGCCGAACCCGCCGGGCATCACGACGAACCCCTGGGCGTACTTGACGAACATGGTCTTGCGGGCGAAGAAGTAGCGGAAGTTGATGCCGAGCGTGACGTACTCGTTGAGCCCGGACTCGAACGGCAGCTCGATCCCCAACCCGACCGACGTGCCGCCCGCCTCGGTGGCGCCCCGGTTGGCCGCCGCCATCACACCCGGACCACCACCCGTGATGACGGCGAGCCCCGCCTGGGCCAGCTTGGCCGACAGGGCGACGGTGCTGGCGTACACCGGGTCCTCCGGCTTGGTCCGTGCCGAACCGAAGACGCTGACCGCCGGCCCGAGCTCGGCCAGCGTGCCGAACCCGTCGATGAACTCAGACTGGATGCGCAGCACCCGCCAGGGGTCGGTGTGCACCCAGTCCGTCGAACCCCGGCTGTCCAGCAGCCGTTGGTCGGTCGTCGTGGTCTGCCGGTCCCGGCCACCGCGCACGACGGGGCCCTGGATCCACCGCTGGGCGGCGGCGTCGGGCTGCTCTGGATTCTCCACGAGGCCACCCTAGATCGGGGGTCCGACAGTTGTGCTCAGCCCAGCCAGCGCAACAGCGCGGACCGGCAGGAGTAGACGTCGGCCGCCGGACAGAACTCGTCGTCGGCGTGGGCCTTGTTGGGGTCGCCCGGCCCGAAGTTGACCGCGGGCACCCCCATCGCCGAGAACCGGGCCACGTCGGTCCAGCCGAACTTGGGCCGGGCCTCACCGCCGACCGCCGCCAGGAACTCGGCCGCCGCGGGTTGGTCGAGACCCGGCCGGGCCCCGGCCGCGCTGTCGGTGACCCGTACGTCGAATCCGTCGAAGACCTCCCGCAGGTAGGCCTCGGCCTGGGCCGGGGTCTTGTCGGGCGCGAAGCGGTAGTTGACCTCGATCTCGCAGCGGTCGGGGATGACGTTGCCGGCGATCCCGCCGGTGATCCGAACCGCGTTCAGACCCTCGCGGTAGAGCAGCCCGTCGACCTCGATCTGGCGTGGTTCGAACTCGCTCAGCAGCCGCAGGACGGCACCGGCGTCGTGGATGGCGTTGTGCCCGCGCCAGGAGCGCGCCGCGTGCGCCGCCACCCCGGTCAGGTCCACCATCAACCGCATCGTGCCCTGGCAGCCGCCCTCGATGCCGGCGTTGGACGGTTCGCACAGCACGGCGAAGCTACCGTCGAGGTAGTCCGGGTGGGTCCGCGCGATCCGGTTCAACCCGTTGCGCTCCTCCTCGACCTCCTCGTTGTCGTAGAAGATCCAGGTCACGTCCCGCGTCGGAGCGGTCAACGCCGCGGCGACCGAGAGCTGAACGGCCACCCCGCCCTTCATGTCACAGCTGCCACGCCCCCACACGATCACGTCGTCACCCTCGCCGGTGACCCAGGACGGGACGTTCCGTGCGATGGGCACCGTGTCGATGTGACCGGCGATCACCACCCGCTCGGCGCGGCCGAGCTGCGTGCGCGCGACGATCACGTGGCCGTCCCTGATGACCTCCAGGTGGGCCCGCCCGCGCAGGGACGCTTCGATCTGGTCGGCGATCAGGGCCTCGTCCCCGCTCACGGACTCGGTGTCGATCAGGGCGCGGAGCAGGTCGACGACGTCGCCGTCGAGGTCAAGAGGGCTGGGCATGTCCGGCACCTTACTGGCTTGCACCTGAGTAGGCTCTGCGGCATGACCGCGAGTGCGACCACGACCGATCGTTCGGCTGCCGGCTGGGGATTGGCCACTGTGCACGCCCAGGCCGGCGTGCTGGACACCTACTTCCCCGCCCCCACGCTCGGCGGCTCGATCCCCGAGTCGCCTTCGGCCGACCTGGCCGCCGCGCAGCACGAGGACGGCCTGCGCGACGTGCGTACGGAGGTGGTGTCGGTCGTCATCGACCTCGACGCCCCCCCGGCCAGCACCTCGGACGCCTACCTGCGGCTGCACCTGCTCAGCCACCGGCTGGTCACCCCCCGTTCGATCAACGTGGACGGCATCTTCGCCCAACTCCCCAACGTGGTCTGGACCACCTTCGGCCCGTGTGCGGTCGAGGGCTTCGAGAGCGTCCGGAGCCGGCTCCGGGCCGAGCACGGCTACGTCACGGTCTACGGCATCGACAAGTTCCCGCGGATGGTCGACTACGTGCTCCCGACCGGGGTTCGGATCGCCGACGCCGACCGGGTCCGGCTCGGTGCTTACCTCGCCTCGGGCACCACGGTGATGCACGAGGGCTTCGTCAACTACAACGCCGGGACGCTCGGCACCTCGATGATCGAGGGCCGGATCTCGGCGGGTGTCCTGGTCGGCCGCGACTCCGACGTCGGCGGGGGCGCGTCGATCATGGGCACCCTCTCGGGCGGTGGGAAGCAGGTCATCTCGATCGGCGAGCGTTGCCTCCTCGGGGCCAACGCCGGCATCGGCATCGCGCTGGGCGATGACTGCGTGGTCGAGGCGGGGCTCTACGTCACGGCCGCGACCAAGGTCACCCTGCCCGGCGGCAACGTCGTGAAAGCCCTCACCCTGTCCGGCGAGAGCGGGCTGCTCTTCATCCGCAACTCGGTCACCGGGGCCATCGAGGTCCGGCGCCGCAAGGGCGGCGGGGTCGAGCTGAACGCCGACCTGCACGCCAACTAGCGGATGGTCTCACCCACCCGTCGTGGGATCGGCTGCCTCGTCGTCGCCTTCCTCATGCTGGTGGCCGGAGGGATCGGCATCTTCTTCTGGCTCCGCGGCCAGGGCCTGACCGACCCGGTCCCGGGCCAGCAGCGTTGTGTCGCCACCGCCGGTGACCAGTCGGTGACCCTGGACCTCGACCAGGCCCACTTCACCTCGATCATCGTCGGGCTGTCCGTACGCCGCGGGCTCGCCCCGCGGGCAGCGTCGATCGCCATGGCCACGGTCTACCAGGAGACCGGCATCCGGAACCTGGACTACGGCGACCGCGACTCGGTCGGGCTCTTCCAGCAGCGGCCCTCGCAGGGCTGGGGCACCGTGAAGCAGATCATGGACCCGTACTACTCGACGGGGAAGTTCTACGACGCCCTGGTCAAGGTGAAGAACTGGGAGACCGACGACATCAACGACGTCGCCCAGAAGGTCCAGCGCAGCGGTTATCCCGAGGCCTACCGCGACCACGAGGCCGACGCCCGGGTGCTGGCCAGCGCGTTGACCGGGCAGTCCCCCGGCGGGTTCAGCTGCCTGGACCGGTCCAACTCGGGTGGCAAGACCAAGGCCATGACCACGGCGCTCAACAAGTCCTTCGGCAAGCTCGACCTCAAGTCCACAGAGTCCATCACGACAATCGTGGCCGAGGACAGAAAGCTCGCCTGGGCGTACGCGCACTTCGCCGTGGCCAACGCCAAGTACTACGGCGTGACGACGGTGACCATCGGCAACCAGCAGTGGCAGACGCAGAGCATCAACCTTCCGACCTGGGACACCGCTCCGGAGGCGTTGGCGTCCGGGGTCGTCGAGATCACGGTGCGCTAGAGGCTGAGCAGGCGCTCGGCCGCGGCGTCGACGCGTTCGTCGAGGGCGGTCAACGCCACCCGGATGTGGTTGACGGCCGCCTCGCCGTAGAAGTCCCCCGGCGCAACCAGGACTCCCAGCTCAGCCAGGAAGTCCACCGACGTACGGCCGTGCTCGCCCCGGGTCGCCCACAGGTAGAGCGAGGCTTCGGAGTGGGAGATCGTGAACCCGGCCGACTCCAGGGCCGGTCGGAGT
>DATDBS010000120.1:0-16366 GCA_036524735.1 Propionibacteriaceae bacterium | reverse complement strand
GCTCCGACGATGGCCCCAGGGTGCCTTCACCGGCGGTGTCCTCGGGACTGCCGAGCTCGTAGGACCCCCGGCTCGCGCTCCGGTCGTTGTCGGTGGGCCCTCGCCACAGCTCTAGCCGCGGTCCGCTCACCGCGACGCCGTAAACAGACGTCAACTGGCCCGAGCCGCGGTCGAAGACGGCCGGGCCGACGACGAGGGGACCGACGCCAGGCTCAGGCCCTTCAACAGGCTCAGGGAACGGGCGGGAGGGGATATGGCGCGCCACCGGTGCTGAGAATTGCAGGGCGAACTGTTCCCGGGCGACCACGAACCCAGCCTCAGCCCAGGGCGCGTCAGCAGCGAGCTCGGCCCGCACACTCAGCCAGGTCTCGCCCGCGGTGGCCGGGGTCACCAACGCGTGCGGTACGACGACCGTGGCCTGCCCACCGGCCGCGATCCGGGGCACGGGCAACGCGATCTCGTCGGCCCGCCGGCCGTCCGTCTCGGTCACAGCCCAGAAGCTCAGGTGCTCGCTGGTCAGGGTGTGGAACCGGTTCCGGACGGTCAGCACGTCGCCGTCGAGCGCGAAGGTCACCGGCTGGTTGACCGCGGTGAACTCCGCCAGACCCGGGGTCGGCGTCTCGTCGGGCAGGATCATCCCGTCCATCACGAAGTTGCCGTCGTGCACGACCTCGCCGAAGTCGCCGCCATAACCGTAGAAGTCAGCGCCACCCGGTGTCCGGGTCGCCAAGCCATGGTCGCGCCACTCCCAGATGAACCCGCCGTGGAAGCGTGGGAAGCGTTCGGCCAGCTCGTCGTACTCGCTCAGTCCGCCGGGGCCGTTGCCCATCGCGTGGGCGTACTCGCAGAGCAGGAACGGCTTGCTGCGGACGCGTTTGGCCTCGGCCGGCGCGTTGAGGTAGCTGATGGGGCCGGTCTCGCCGCCGATCGCCGCGGTCTCGAGGTAGTTGGGGTACATCCGGGAGTAGAGGTCGGTGTAGGCGCACGTGTAGTCGCCTTCGTAGTGGATCGGACGGCTCGGATCGCGGTGCCGGGTCCAGTTCGCCATCTGCGCGAGGTTGCGGCCGGTGCCCGACTCGTTGCCGAGTGACCAGATGATCACGCAGGCGTGGTTCTTGTCCCGCTCGACGGTGCGCTGCATCCGGTCGACGTACGCCGCCTCCCAGCGTGGATCGTCGCTCGGGTTGCCGACCCAGTCGAGGAAGAAGAAGCCGTGGGTCTCCAGGTCGCACTCGTCGATCACCCAGAAGCCGAGCTCGTCGGCGAGGTCGAGGACCCGCGGGTGCGGTGGGTAGTGGCTGGTCCGCACGGCGTTCACCCCGGCCCGCTTCATCGCGATCAGGTCGGCCCGGGCGTGCTCCTCGTCGAACATCCGACCGCGTACGGGGTGGGTCTCGTGCCGGTTCATGCCGCGGAACATCACCTGGGTGCCGTTGACCGACAAGATGTCGCCGTCGATCCGAACCGTCCGGAAGCCGAGCTGCAGGGTCACGGTCTCGCCGGTGGAGGTCACGGTGGCCGGATAGAGCCGGGGCACCTCGGCGCTCCACGGTTCCACCTGACCGACGGCGAAGGCGTGCACGTCGTCGGCGGAGCCGAACGTCTCGTCCACGCCCAGCTCGGGGACCGCGATCGTGATCGGGTACGCCTCGGGAGCGGCCAGCAGCGAAGGGTCGATCTGACCGGAGCCGTCTGCGGCGTACGCGGTGCCCAGCCAGACGTCGTCCAGCGCACCGGCCGGGCGGCCGAGCAGGGTGATGTCGCGGAAGATGCCGGGCAGCCACCACTGGTCCTGGTCCTCGAGGTAGCTCATCGAGGACCACTGGTGGACCCGCACCACGATGACGTTCTCGCCCGGCTGGACCAGCCCGGTGACGTCGAACTCCGACACCAACCGGCTGCCCTTGCCGACCCCGACCTCAGTGCCGTTGAGCCAGACCCGGTAGACCGACTCGACGCCGTCGAAGCGCAGCAGATAGCGCTCCACGTCCCACTCCGGCAGCTCGAACCGGCGGCGGTGGTCGGCGGTCGGGTTCTCGTCCGGCACGTGGGGCGGATCGATCGGGAAGGGGTACTGCACGTTGGTGTAGATGGGTCGGCCGTACGCACCGTTCCCCTGGAGGACCCAGTGTGAGGGGACCGGGATCTCGTCCCAGGCCTCGTCGTCGTACGCGGGATCGGCAGCGTCGTCGTCGAGGCCGCGATGGGAGTCGTGCAGCCGGAACCGCCAGGTCCCGTTCAGGCTCAGCTGCGGCGCGTCGCTGGGGACCCAGGCGCGGGGGAGGCTGAGGCGGCCGTGGCCGGGAGCGAGGTCTTCGACGTAGGAGGACACAGTTTCGCAGCGTAGCAACGGGCCGTCGGCCGACTCGGGGCCGTACGCGCGCGGTGCCGGTGCAGCAGGCTCACGACGATCAGACCGGCGGCGAGCGCGACCGCCGAGGCGACCTCGACGGTGGCCAGCGGCAGCTGCATCAGCTCGGCGAGCGAGCGCAAGGTGTCGATGAGGTGGCGGAAGGTGGGTTCGAGCATGTCCTCAGCCTCACGTCTCGCGGGCGGCAGCGTAATCAGGTTTCCACCCCGATCGCCTCGGGGGTTATCCCGACTGAACTCGCGCCGAGCCGCGCCGGACGGGTAGCATGCCGTACTTGTCTGGTGAACCACGCCAGCTCAGTTGGGTAGGACCGGGACACAGATTCGTCCCGGGAAATCGAGAGGCACTACATCGTGGGTTCGGTCATCAAGAAGCGCCGCAAGCGGATGGCAAAGAAGAAGCACCGCAAGCTGCTGAAGCGCACGCGTATTCAGCGTCGTCGCGCGGGCAAGTAACCCCGACCGGCTGCAGGCGTTCTTGGGTGGCTGAGTGATGCGAGTCCTCGTCACCGGAGTCTCACGGGACCTCGGTGCTCGGTTCGCCCGCACGCTTGCCGCCGACGATGACTACGAGGTCATCGGGGTCGACGTCACCCCGCCTCGTCATGATCTGGGCAAGGCCACCTTCGTCCGGGCGGACATTCGCAACCCGGTGATCGCGAAGGTGATCTCAGGGCGTCTGATCGACACCGTGGTCCACATGGCCATGGTGGCGACCCCGGCCAGCGCCGGCGGCCGGTCGTCGATGAAAGAGATCAACGTCATCGGCACCATGCAACTGCTGGCCGCGTGTCAGAAGGCCGAGACGTTCCGCAAGCTGGTCGTGCAGAGTTCGGTCTCGGTCTACGGGGCCTCGCCGCGTGACCCGGTCAAGTTCACCGAGGAGATGTCGCCTCGGGTGCAACCGCGTACGGGTTTCGGCAAGGACTCGGTCGAGATCGAGAGTTACGTCCGTGGCCTCGCTCGTCGACGTCCGGACGTCGTCGTGACCACTCTGCGGCTCGCCGCCCTGATGGGGGCGGGGGTCGACTCGCACGCGACCCGCTACCTGTCGCTGCGCGTCGTGCCCAAGGTGATGGGGTTCGACGCGCGGCTGCAGTTCCTGCATCCCAGTGACGCCATCGACGCCCTGCTGCTGGTCACCCGGCGTGACGTCCCGGGCACCTTCAACGTCGCCGCGAGCGACACCATCAGCCTCTCCCAGGCGCTCCGGCTGATGGGTCGTCCCTCGTTCGGCGTACCGCAGAGCGCTGCCCCCGTGGTGGCCTCGATGTTCCGACAGGCGAGGTTGATCGACTTCTCCGCGGACCAGATCGACGCGCTGACGTACGGTCGGGGCATGGACACCACCCGCTTCCACGAAGCCGTGGGGTTCACGCCGACCCTGAGCAGCCGTGACGCGCTTTCGGAGTTCGTCCAGTCCTCGGACCCGGGGCTGTTGAGTCCCGCGCGGGTCGAATCCCTTCTGGGTTCCCTGAGCACCTTGCTGTCGGCGCGCGAGTCGACCCGTGGCTGACGCCAAGATCATCCAGCTCGGCAGCCGGGGTGCCGCGGGCCGGGGCAGCCGCTCGACGCCGTCCGCCGCCGCCCGTGGACTCGCGCCGGCTCGTCGTACCCGCCCCGAACCCGTCGATGACCCGCGCCCTGAGCCTGTCGAAGACCCGCGCCCTGAGCCTGTCGATAACCCGCGCCCTGAGCCTGTCGAAGGCCCCGAAGGGGTTGCGCCTCCTCACCCTGAGCCTGTCGAAGGCCCCGAAGGGTTTGCGCCTCCTCGCCCTGAACCTGAGTCGACGGAAGAGCAGCCCCCGCCGTTCGCCCTGGGGTCCCTGGTTCGGGAGCTGGCCGGACTGGCGAACGCCTCGCTGCAGCAGCTCCGTTCGTTCCCGGTCGCGCGGGTCCGGGATTTCGCCGCTGACCCGCTGAACGGGTTCATCTCGCTGGCCCAGACCCTCGGGGTGGACTGGCAGGACTCCGTGGAGCAGATCGCCGACTTCGCGCGGAGCCGGTTCACCGGGGACTACGCCATCGACGAGTTCGGTTTCGATCCGGAGTTCACGACCAAGGTCTTCCTGCCCCTGCTGCGGCCCCTGGTCCAGTCGTGGTTCCGGGTCGAGGTGCGCGGCGCGGAGAACCTGCCGATCGACGGATCCGCTCTGCTGGTCTCCAACCACGCCGGCACGATGCCCTTGGACGGGATGATCCTGCACACCGTGGTCTACGACGAGATCGCGCGGCACGTCCGGATGCTCGGAGCCGACCTGATCTTCTCCACGCCGTACTCCCATGACCTGGCCCGCAAGACCGGGACGACCTTGGCCTGCCAGGAGGACGCCGAACGGCTGCTGGCCGCCGACCAGATCGTCGCCGTGTTTCCGGAAGGCTTCAAGGGCCTGGGCAAGCCGTACGCCGATCGGTACAAGCTGCAGCGCTTCGGACGCGGCGGTTTCGTCTCCGCCGCCGTACGCGCGCAGGTCCCGCTGATCCCGGTCTCGATCGTTGGCTCGGAGGAGATCTACCCGCTGATCGCCTCCGCCCCGACCCTGGCCCGGGCGATGGGGGTGCCGTACTTTCCGGTCACCCCCCTGTTCCCCTGGCTCGGTGTGCTCGGCATGATCCCGCTGCCCAGCAAATGGATCATCCAGTTCGGCGAGGCCATCACCACCGACGAGCTGCCGCCGGGTGCTGCCGACGACCCGATGATCGTCTTCAACATCACCGACCAGGTGCGGGAGACGATCCAGCAGACCCTGTACGCGTTGCTGATGCAGCGTCGCAGCACCTTCTTCTGAGCCGCGCTCTCTCGGATTAGGCTGGCGAGGTGTTCTGGGCGCTGGCGTTGATCCTGCTCGCGCTGGCGGGGTTCCCGCTGGTGGTGCTGCGGAGGCGGCGGCCGGACCAGGCGTCGCCCGCACGGGTCGACCTCGAGCAGATCAAGGGCTTCGCGTACGTCGGGGCGGCGGCCCTGGTGCTGCTCGCCGGCACAGTGGTGGGGCTGGGGCTGGCCAAGCAGGGGAGTGGCATCGCCGAGGCGGTGGCCGTGCTCGGCATCTTCGCCTACGTGATCTACCTGGCGGCGGCCGCGGTGGTGTCGTACGCGGCCCGCGGGCGTACCGCCGTCCGAGGCTGACTCAGCGACGGAGGTAGCGGCGCACCGCGAGGCCGGCGGCCACGGCTCCGGCGGTCGCGCCTGCCGCCCCGGCCCCGAGCAGTCCGAGTCGAGCGGCTCGACGTCCGGAGCGGAAGTCCCGAATCTGCCAGTCCTGCTCCTCGGCATGGCTCTGCAGGCGCCCATCCGGGTTGATCGCGCACGGGTGCCCGACCAGCGAGAGCATCGGCAGGTCGTTGAACGAGTCGGAGTACGCGAAGCACCGGGCGAGGTCCAGGCCGTGCTCGTGCGCCAGCGCCCGGACCGCCTCGGCCTTGGCGGGACCGTGCAACAGCTCACCCTTCAACCGCCCGGTGTAGACGCCGTCGTGGTGCTCTGCCGTCGTGCCGAGCGCGCCCGTCAGGCCGAGCCGGGCGGCGATGATGCCGGCCACCTCGACCGGCGCCGCGGTCACCAGCCACACCTGCTGGCCGACGTCGAGGTGCATCTGTGCGATCGCCCGGGTGCCGGGCCAGATCCGGCTGGCGATCGACTCCTCGTAGACCTCGTTGCCGATCTCCTCGAGCTCGGAGACCGTGTGTCCCTCGATGAAGGACAGCATGGTGCTGCGCGCGTCGGAGATGTGGTCGGTGTTCTCGCGGCCGAGCACCCGGTAGTAGGTGTTCATCCACAGACCCTTGAAGATGACGCGGCCGGAGAAGAAATCGCGCCGATACAGACCCTTGGCGAGGTGGAAGATCGATGCACCCTGGATGACGGTGTTGTCGAGGTCGAAGAACGCAGCGGCGGACGGGTCCTCGTGGATCACGGCGTCAGGCATCGGCAAGGCGCCGTCGAGGGGGCCGCGTGCGGCCAGCACGTGGTGCGGGTCGACCTCGATGGCCGAGCTGCCCCCCGCCAGCGACTCGACCGCACCCTCGACGAAGGACTCGCGGGGTTCGGTCACAGGCCTCACCCTAACTTCTTCACTCACCCTCCGGCAGGTTCGCTGACCGCGGTCGACGCTGTGCCAGACTCGGTCGGGTGAACGGCGACGACGAGCTGGTGCCTCCGCTGCAGGCCCCGACGTCCCCGTCGAGCAGTCTCTTCACCAACCTCGCCGACCTGGTCGGCCACCACTCCGGCCGTACCCCGGACCTGGTCGCCCTCGTCCAGCCCGGGCGCACCCGTCGCGCCCTGACCTGGGCCGAGCTGGAGCGCGCCGTGGACGCCTTGGCCTCCGGGCTCTCCTCGCTCGGTCTGGTGGCGGGTCACCGGGTCGTCATCTGCGGAGCGAACAGCATCGAGTTCGTCGTGGTCTATCTCGCTGCGCTGCGGGCGGGTTTCGTCGCCGTACCCGTGAACCCCCAGCTGACCGACGACGAGCTGCGCCGGATCGTCGCGGACAGCGGGGCCAAGGTCGCCTTCGCCGACGTCCCGGTCGAGGTCAGCGGTGTACGCGTCGTGCCCCTGTCCGCCGACGCCTTGGCGTCGCTGTCAGCCCCCGACCAGCCCCCGGTCAGCTCGCCCAGGGATCAGGAGTCGTTGGCGGCCCTGCTCTACACGGCCGGTACGTCGGGCGGGCCGAAGGCGGCGATGCTCACCCACCGCGCTCTGCTCGCCCACCTCGAACACCTCGAGGCGCTGCAGGTCATCCCGCCCGGCACCCACGTGCTGGCGTTGCTGCCGTTGTTCCATGTCTTCGGGCTGAATGCGGTGCTCGGCAGCTGGGCCATGAACGGTGGCCGCCTCGTCGTGGCCGACGGCTACACCGACGACTTCTTCGCGGTCATCGGCGAGGAACACATCACCAACCTCCCGCTGGCTCCTGCCGTGATCTACCGGCTGCTCCAGGACGAGCGGTTGGCCGACGGCTTGGCGGAGGTGTCCATCGTCGTCTCCGGGGCGGCGCCGCTCCCCGAGACGATGCGAGACGCGTTCACCGCGTTGACGGGGCTGCGGGTCGAGCAGGGCTACGGTCTGACCGAGGCGGCACCCGGGGTGTCGGCCACGCTCGGGGGGCAGGCGTTGGGCGGTGGCCACGTCGGACGGACGCTGCCCGGAGTCCAGATCCGGATCGGTGACGGCTCCGAGCAGAGTGAGCCCGGCGAGATCTGGGTCCGGGGTGACAACCTCTTCTCCGGCTACTGGCCGGGCGGGGAGGGTGGGCCCGGTGAGGACGGTTGGTTCGCCACCGGTGACATCGGCTATCTCGCCGACGAGGAGCTCTTCCTCGTCGACCGGGCCCGAGAACTCGTCATCGTCAACGGGTTCAACGTCTATCCCGCCGAGGTCGAGCAGGTGATCATCGAGGTCGAGGGGGTCCTCGACGTCGCCGTCGTCGGAGCG
This sequence comes from Propionibacteriaceae bacterium, assembly GCA_036524735.1. GTDB lineage: Bacteria > Actinomycetota > Actinomycetes > Propionibacteriales > Propionibacteriaceae > Microlunatus. The sequence continues at coordinate 8,562 of DATDBS010000120.1, read as the reverse complement.
CCCGACGCCCGGACGGGAGAGCACGTCGTCGCCTTCGTGGCTGGACCCGGCCTCGACGAGGACGCCATCCGCGCGCACTGTGAGATCCGGTTGGCCAAGTTCAAGCGACCCCACGTGATCAAGGTCCTGAACGAGCTGCCGCGGGGCGCCACCGGCAAGATCCTCAAGGGTGAGCTGCGCCGCTCGCTCGCGGCCCCGACGGAGCCGGGCCGATGACCCCCGAACCGACTACCCCCGAGCCGCGGATCGAGGTGTTGACCCGGCCGGGCTGCCACCTCTGCGAGCAGGCGGTCGCGACCATCACCGAGGTCTGTGCGGAGACAGGGGAGTCCTTCCGGGAGCGGGACATCGACGCCGATCCGGAGCTCAAGCGTGCCTACACCGACCAGGTGCCGGTGACCTTCGTCGACGGGCGCCAGCACGACTTCTGGCGCGTCGACGCCGACCGCCTGAGGCGGGCCCTGCGCGGTCGTGCCCGACCGTGATGCCGGTTCTCGCACGTTCGCGAAACGTCATCGGACTTAGGGTGCAGTTGTTTGTGCACACGTTCACAAACTCCTAAAGTGACAACGTTTGGGACCTCATCCCGCCGAACACGTTCAGGAGCCCTGTGTCATCCGCCGAGACCCTACGACAGGCCCACGGCCGGTCGTCTGAGGTGAAGGGGATTCCGGACGCGACCATCGCCCGCCTGCCGGTCTACCTGCGGGCGTTGACCGAGCTGAGCGGGTTGGCGATCGACACGATCAGCAGCGGGGCCCTGGCGGAGGCCGCCGGCGTGAACTCGGCGCAGCTGCGCAAGGACCTGTCCTACCTGGGGTCCTACGGCACCCGTGGAGTCGGCTACGACGTGGACTACCTCCGCTTCCAGATCGGTCGGGAGATGGGTTCGGCCAACGACTGGCCCGTCGTCATCGTCGGTCTGGGCAACCTGGGTACGGCGCTGGCCAACAACGCCGGCTTCTCCTCGCGCGGGTTCCGGATCGTCGCGCTGGTCGACTCCTCGCCCGACCTGGTCGGTAAGCACGTCCACGGGCTGGCCATCTCCGACCTGTCCGAGCTCGAGCAGGTGGTGGCTCGGACCGGTGCGGTCATCGCCGTGATCACGACCCCGCCCGAAGCGGCCCAGGCCGTCGCGGACCGGTTGGTGCATCTAGGGGTGACGAGCATCCTGAACTTTGCTGCGACACTTCTGGCCGTGCCGGACGGGGTCAACGTCCGCAAGGTTGATCTCGGCCAGGAGCTCCAGATCCTGGCCTTCCACGAACAACGCAAGACCGAGGGCTCGTCACGAGCCCTGGTGCAGGCACACGCGAGCAGCAAGTAGGGGGGCCGGGGACATGAGCATCTTGGTGGTGAGTGTTTCGCACAAGTCGACGTCGGTCGGCATGTTGGCGCGGCTGGCCATGGACGGACCGTCGGCGGCCAAGCTGGCCGATCAGCTCCTGACGTCGGACCACATCGATGAGGCCGTCGTGTTGTCCACGTGCAACCGGACCGAGCTCTACGCCTCGGTCGGTCGTTTCCACGGCGGGCTCGACGACGCGACCGCCTCCCTGGCGGAGTTCGCGGGGCTGACCACGGCGGAGCTGCGGACCATGTGCGCGGTCTACTTCGACGAGGGCGCGGTCGCCCACACGTTCTCGGTGGCGTCCGGGCTGGACTCGGTGGTGGTCGGTGAGAACCAGATCCTCGGCCAGGTGAAGGCCGCCCTGACGCTGTGTCAGACCCACGGCACGGTCGGTACGGTGCTCAACTCCTTGTTCCAGCAGGCCCTGCGGGTCGGCAAGCGGGTCCAGACCGAAACCGGCATCGGCTCGGCCGGTCGGTCGCTGGTCACCGCGGCGTACCAGGTGCTGACCGACGAGCGCGGCCCGCTCGACGGCCGCCGGGTGCTCGTCGTCGGAGCCGGCGCGATGGCCGGTCTTGCGGCCCGGACGGCAGCCGCGGCCGGGGCACGGGTCAGCTGCGTGAACCGGACGTTCGAGCGGGCGCAGCGGTTGGCTGCGGCGGTCGACGGCAAGGCCGTACCGCTGGAGGAGCTCGATGCTGCGTTGGGTCACACCGACATCGTCGTGACGTGTACGGGTGCCCGCTCGATGAACATCACGTCCGACCAGCTCGCCAACACCCCCGTGATGGGCGTGGTGGACCTCGCCCTGCCGGCCGACGTGTCGCCGCAGGTGATCGAGCTCGGCATCACCCTGGTCAACCTGGACCGGCTGGTGGCCGGGCACTTCGACAGTGCCAGCCACGCCGAGGTCGAGGATGCGCGTCGGCTCGTACGCCACGAGGTCCGCGACTTCCTGGGCCTGCGTCGCTCGGCGCAGGTCGCTCCGACCGTGGTCGCCCTGCGTTCGATGGCCTCGGAGGTGATGACGGGGGAGATGAAGCGGCTCGACGCCCGGCTGCCCTCGTTGGACGACCATGAGCGCTCCGAGGTGCAGCGCACCATGCGGCGCATCGTGGACAAGTTGCTGCACACCCCGACCGTGCGGGTCCAGGAGCTCGCGGCCGACCCCGATGCCGTGGACTACGCCGCCGCCCTGCGCGAGCTGTTCGCTCTCGACCCCCAGACGATTGCCGCGGTGATGTCCCCGGAGGTTCCGCGCTAGTGCCGGACGCAGCCTCCGCCCGGCCGATCCGGCTCGGTGCGCGTACGTCTCCGCTTGCCCGCGCCCAGGTCGACCTGGTCGCCGGGCTACTGGCGGAACTGGGCATCGCCGCCACCTTCGTGGGGGTGACCACGACCGGCGACGTCGACAAGCGGCACCTCACCGAGATCGGGGGGACCGGGGTCTTCGCGGGCGCCGTTCGCGACGCCCTGCACCGGGGTGAGATCGACGTCGCCGTCCACTCGCTGAAGGATCTGCCCACCGCCGCCGAGACCGGACTCGAGGTGATCGCGGTGCCGCGGCGGGAAGACACCCGGGACGTGCTGATCGGTCGTCGGCTGGCCGACCTGGGCGACGGGACGCGCGTCGGCACCGGTGCCCCCCGGCGGGCCGTTCAGCTGGAGGACTGGGCCGCCCGGCACGGCCGACGGATCGAGATCGTGCCGATCCGGGGCAACGTCGACACGCGGATCGAGCTGGCGCGGTCGGGGACGGTGGATGCGGTCGTGCTGGCGGCGGCGGGCCTGCACCGACTGGGTCACCTGGAATTAGTCGAGAGCGGATCTTTGTTGGAAAGTAACAACAAAGACACCGTTGTCAAAGGACTCCCGAGCGAAATCCTGAATCTCGACATCATGCTCCCGGCGCCCGGCCAAGGCGCTTTGGGTCTAGAAATTCATCGTTCTCTCAGCAACGATTTCCGGGCCGCGCTGACCATGATCAACAACCCGGTCGCCCAGACAGAATGCCTAGTGGAGAGGGCATTCCTGGCCACCTTGGAGGCTGGCTGCACTGCCCCCGTGGGAGCGCGTGCACATGTCAAATCAGTCCGTGGTACAAGTCTCGATTTGACACTTGAGGCCGTAATTGGGAGAACGTTACTGAGCAACTTGTCAGAACCGACCAAAACGGGCCCAGTCCTGAGGATCAGCGTGAATGGATCGACTATTGATCCGGCGCAGTTCGGGGCCGCGCAAGCCGGTGGCGTGCTGGCTGAGTTGCGCAGAAGCCAAGACCAGTAAATCGACCCTCGGGCACCTGCTGAACCCCTCGGCAGGTCAGGACGAAAGAACGCGAGAGACGCCTTGAGCACATCCTCGGCCCACCAGCCCCGGACTCAGAATTCGCCCACCACCCCCACGGCCCCCATCACGCGTGGCCGAGTGATCTTCGTCGGAACCGGTCCCGGTGACCCCGACCTGTTGACCCTCGGTGCGATTGCAGCCCTGGCCGATGCCAGCGCAGTCATCCTCGACGACGAACGTCAACGCGAGATCCTCAGTCACCCGGCGATCACGCTCGCGGAAGGGGCTGAGGTCTCCATCCTCGGTCTGACCGACGCGCGCAAGCAGCTGACGCCGTCGGCCCGGGCGAAGATCGTGCTCCGGCAGGCGTCCACCGGCGCCCGCGTCGTCCGCCTGGTCACCGGGGATCCCTTCCTGGACAACGCGGTGGCTGACGAGGCGGCGGCGTGTGTCCGCGGTGGGATCGACTTCGAGGTCGTGCCCGGGGTTTCCAGCCTGACCGCCGTACCCGAGTACGCCGGCATCGACCTGATCCACGCCGGGAGCGTGCAGTTCGCCTCCGTCACCGATGGTCGCTTCACCAAGGTGTCGACCGCGCAGTGGGGCTCCGCCGGGACCGTCGTGGTCAGCACCATGGTGTCGATGATCGGCTCGATGGTCGAGGCCGCCCAGGCCGCCGGTCGTCCCGGTGACGACCACGTGATCGTCACCCTGCACGGCGGCAGCACCGAGCAGATCACCCTGCCGACGACCTTGGACGACCATGTCGGAGCGCTCAAGGCCGTCAAGGCTCCCGCTCACGACCCCATCCACGTGATCATGGGCGCTGCCGCCGAGCAGCGCCACGAGCTCAGCTGGTACGAGACCAAGCCACTGTTCGGCTGGCGCGTCCTGGTGCCCCGGACCAAGGACCAGGCCGGTCCGATGGTCGCCCGTCTCCGTACCTACGGCGCGCACAGCGAAGAGGTGCCGACCATCTCGGTCGAGCCGCCGCGCAGCCCGCTGCAGATGGACAAGGCTGTCCGCGGTCTCGTCGAGGGTCGCTACGAGTGGGTCGCCTTCACCTCGGTGAACGCGGTCAAAGCCGTCCGCGAGAAGTTCGAGGAGTACGGGCTGGATGCCCGGGCCTTCTCCGGCCTCAAGGTCGCCGTGGTCGGTAACGTGACCGCCCGGGCCCTGCAGGCCTGGGGGATCGAACCCGACCTGGTGCCCGACGGCGAGCAGTCCGCCGCCGGCCTCGCGGCGGAGTTCCCGCCGTACGACGATGTGCTCGACCCGATCAACCGGATCTTCCTGCCGCGGGCCGACATCGCGACCGAGACCCTGGCCGAAGGCCTGATCGAGCTGGGTTGGGAGGTCGAGGACGTGACGGCCTACCGCACGGTCCGGGCCGCCCCGCCGCCCGCCCCGGTGCGCGAGGCGATCAAGACCGGCAAGTTCGACGCGGTCGTCTTCACCTCGTCCTCCACGGTGCGCAACCTGGTCGGCATCGCCGGTAAGCCGCACCCGGGCACGATCATCGCCGTGATCGGTCCGGCCACGGCGAAGACCTGCGAGGAGCACGGCCTCCGCGTCGACGTCGTCGCCGCCAAGCCGTCCGTCGTCGATCTGGCCGACGCCCTGGCCAGCTTCGCCGCCGCCCGCCGCGACGAGTTCATCGCCGCCGGTGAGCCCGTCCTCAAGCCCTCCCAGAAGCGCACCACCACCCGCAGAAGGGTTTAGTGGGTCGCATCTAAGGTTTGAGTCGATACCGACGCCGGTTTGCGCGCCGGTATCTGGACGACTGAGCGAACGAGACACGCTTTTTCGTCTCGTGAGCGAAGGAGGAAGACATCGGGTCTGAGCGCAAACCGCAGGCGAAGCGGAGCGAGCCCATCCAACACCGCCCGAGGCGGCTGCGCGTCAATCCGGTCATGCGAGCGATGGTGGCGGAGACCTCGGTCGAACCGCGGCAGCTGATCCTGCCGATGTTCGTGGCCGAGGGGCTCCGCGAGCCGCGACCGATCTCGTCGATGCCGGGCGTCGTCCAGCACACGCTGGACACGCTGCGGAAGTCGGCGGTCGAGGCGGCGAGCGCCGGGCTGGCCGGGGTGATGCTGTTCGGGATTCCGGAGCACAAGGACGCCGTGGGCTCCGGAGCGCTCGCGGACGACGGCATCCTCAACCTCGCAATCGCGGCGGTGCGTGAAGAGGTCGGCGACGACCTGCTGGTGATGTCCGACGTCTGTCTCGACGAGTTCACCGACCACGGCCACTGCGGCGTCCTCACCGGATCAGGCACGGTGGACAACGACGCTACGGTCGAGATCTACGCTCAGATGGCCGTACTGCACGCCCAGGCCGGGGCCCACGTCGTCGGTCCGAGCGGGATGATGGACGGCCAGGTCGGCGCCATCCGTTCCGCGCTGGACGCCGCCGGAGCGCAGGACGTGACGATCCTGGCGTACGCCGCGAAGTACACCTCGGCCTTCTACGGCCCCTTCCGCGAGGCCGTGGCCTCCTCGCTGACCGGCGACCGCAAGACCTACCAGCAGGACGGCGCGAACGTCCGTGAGGCGCTCCGCGAGGTCGCCCTCGACGTCGCCGAGGGGGCCGACATCGTGATGGTCAAGCCCGCCCTGGCCTACCTGGACGTGATCCGGGCGGTCCGCGACGCCGTCGACCTGCCGGTCGCGGCGTACAACATCTCCGGCGAGTACGCCATGGTCGAGGCTGCGGCCGCCAACGGCTGGATCAACCGCGAGCCCGCCATCGACGAGACGCTGACCTCGATCCGCCGTGCCGGAGCCGACATCGTCTTGACCTACTGGGCCTTGGAATGGGCCCTCAGAAAGGCCCGAACGTCGTGACCGACGCCCAGTCCGCCGCCGCTTTCGCCCGCGCTCAGCAGGTGATTCCCGGTGGGGTGAACTCGCCCGTCCGGGCGTTTCTCTCCGTCGGCGGCACGCCCCGCTTCATCGCCCGCGCCTCGGGGCCATACCTCTACGACGTGGACGGCAACGAGCTCGTCGACCTGATCTGCTCCTGGGGGCCGATGCTGTTGGGGCACGCCCACCCCGAGGTGATCGCCGCCGTCAGCGAAGCCGCGGAGCACGGCACCTCGTACGGCGCTCCCACGATGGCCGAGGTCGATCTCGCCGCCGCGATCATCGACCGCACCCCGGTCGAGCAGGTCCGGCTGGTCAGCTCGGGCACCGAGGCCACGATGTCGGTGCTGCGGCTGGCCCGCGGGATCACCGGCCGGGACAAGATCGTCAAGTTCGCCGGCTGCTACCACGGCCACGTCGACTCGCTCCTGGCCGCGGCCGGCTCGGGCGTCGCTACCCTCGCCATCCCCGGCACCCCCGGGGTGACGGAGGCGACGACGGCCGACACGATCGTGCTGTCGTACAACGACCGGGCGGGCGTACGCGAGGCCTTCGCGAGGTACGGCGACCAGATCGCCTGCGTGATCACCGAGGCCGCCGCCGGCAACATGGGCGTCATCCCGCCCGGAGTCGAGGACGGGGTCAACTTCAACGCGTTCCTGGCCGAGATCAGCCGTGCGCACGGGGCGTTGTTCATCTCCGACGAGGTGATGACCGGGTTCCGGGTCAGCCGCTCCGGTCAGTACGGCCTGGACGGGGTGGTGCCCGACCTGATGACTTTCGGCAAGGTGATGGGCGGTGGCTTCCCGGCCGCCGCCTTCGGAGGCCGATCCGAGCTGATGCAGCACCTGGCTCCGGTCGGCGGGGTCTACCAGGCGGGCACCCTTTCCGGGAACCCGGTCGCCACCACGGCCGGACTGACCGTGCTCCGGCTGGCCACCCCGCAGGTCTACACCCAGCTCGACGCCCTGGCCACTCGCCTGCAGACCGAGGTGGCCAGCGCTCTCGGAGCGGCGGGTGTGCCGCACGTCATCCAGCACAGCGGGAACCTGTTCAGCGTCTTCTTCGTGGGGGAGGGAGTGAGCACGGTGCCGGACTACGCGACCGCGTCGAAGCAGCTGACCCGGCGCTACTCCGCCTTCTTCCACGCGATGCTCGACCAGGGTGTCTATCTCCCCCCCAGCGCGTTCGAGGGTTGGTTTTTGTCGACGGCCCATGATGATAGAGCGATGGACCGCATCGTCGACGCGCTGCCGCAAGCCGCATCGGCGGCGGCCCGCATCCAGGAATAAGGATCAGCCGATGAGAGGAGACCGATGAGCCAGCGCCGTACGATCGTGCACCTGGTCCGACACGGCGAGGTCTACAACCCCACCGGAGTGCTGTACGGCCGACTGCCGGACTACCACCTCTCCGACCTCGGCCAGGAGATGGCGTTGCGCGCCACCGAGGCCCTGCGTGGCAACGACATCGTCCACTTGCGCTGCTCCCCGTTGGAACGCGCCCAGGAGACGATGGCCCCCCTCGCCGATGCCCTCGGACTCCCGGTGACCACCGACGGTCGGGTGATCGAGGCGGGCAATCAGCTCGAGGGCCGCAACGTGACCCCGGCCAACCTGCTCAAGGGCGGACCGAAGAGCTGGTGGTTGTTTCGCAACGTCCTCAAACCCACCTGGGGTGAGTCGTACGCCGACATCGTGGCCCGGATGCGGCTCGCGATGAAGGACGCCGCTGACGCCGGCGAGGGGCACGAGTCCGTCATCGTCTCCCACCAGCTCCCGATCTGGATGGCGCGCTCCGACGCCGAGGGTCGCCGGTTGGCCCACGACCCACGCAAGCGCGAGTGCACGCTGGCCAGCATCACCTCCTTCACCTACCTCGACGGACGGGTGACGTCGGTGGCCTACCGCGAACCCGCAGCCGACCTGCTGCGTACGCGTGAGGCCAAGAAGTTCGTCGCGGGCGCATAGTGCGGGCCGTACCCCCACGCTGGTCCCGGATCGCTGCCGCCCTGGCCGCGGTCGTCGTGCTGGCCGCCGCGTGCACGACCACCGG
>DATDBS010000119.1:0-7432 GCA_036524735.1 Propionibacteriaceae bacterium | reverse complement strand
ACCGAACGCCGCTTCGTCGCCCTGCCGGCGGGGCATGCCCTGGCGGACCGGCAGTGGGTGGACTTCGGCGACCTGATCGGTGAACCGTTCCTCCGGCTGCCGGCCAGCAGCGGGGTCATGGCCGACTTCTGGCTCGCCCTTGACCAGCGTGGCGGGCAGGCCCCGGTGATCGGCGGGGAGGTCACGACCACCGAGGAGACGGTCGAGGCCGTGTCCTCGGGGGCCGGTGTCGTGCTCGTCGCCGAGGGCAATGTGCCGCTGGTGGCGCGCAACGGGATCATCGCCCTCCCCGTCCCCTACCTGCCGCCGGCCGTCCTCGTCCTGGCCTGGCGACGCGCCGACCGCCGACCCCTCGTCGACACCTTCCGCGCTTGCGTCCAAGCCGCCATCGCCTCCACTCCCACGGTCCCGCAGCCCACCCTCTGACGAGGCGTACGCGGGCCTCGCGGTGGGTTCCCTCAGATCGTTGGCGGGCATAGGCTCCGTACATGGGCTGGTGGGGTGAACGTGTGCTGCCGCGAGCGATCGACCGGATGCTCGACAACGACGAGGTCAACGCCTACCGCCGTACGGTGTGCGCGGGTCTGTCCGGGACGGTGCTGGAGATCGGTTTCGGGTCGGGACTCAACGTGGCCTTCTATCCGACCGCGGTCGAACGGGTGCTCGCCGTCGAGCCGTCCGACCTGGCTTGGGAGCTCTCCGCTTCCCGGCGGGCGGCGTACGACGCCCCGGTCGAGCGGACCGGGCTGGACGGCCAACGCCTCGAACTCGGTGACGGCACCGTCGACCATGTGCTGTCGACCTTCACCCTGTGCACCATCCCGGAGGTGGGCGTCGCCCTGGCCGAGGTCCGACGGGTGCTGAGGCCGGGAGGCGAGTTGCACTTCCTGGAGCACGGCCAGGCTCCGGAAGCCTCGGTGGTCCGTTGGCAGCGGCGCATCAACGTGGTCCAACGCCGGGTCGCCGGTGGTTGTCACCTCGACCGACCCATCGACGCGCTGGTCACCGGAGCCGGGCTGGACCTGGTCGCTCTGCAGTCCGAGTACGCCGCCGGACTCCGGCCGTTCGCGTACGTGTACTGCGGTACGGCCGCGAACCGCTAGACCTGCTCGGCCGGACACCACCAGGTCGTCCGCCCGCCCACCGTCGCCCGGGTCATCTCCGCGCCGCACCGTGGGCAGTGCCGACCGGTGCCCCGGAACTCGATGACGGTGCCGGTGTGCACCCCACCGTTCTTGATCGCGGCCTTGGTCGCGCGGTGCAGGGACCGGTGCAGCGTCTTCACCTCGGCCTCGGTCAGGTCGTTGGTGGGTCGTTGCGGGGAGATCTTGGCCTGCCAGAGCGTCTCGTCGGCCAGCAGGTTGCCGACGCCGGAGATCACCGCCTGGTCGAGCATCCGGGCCTTGATCGGCGCCTTGCTGCGGCCGATCGCCGTCCGGAAGTCGGCCAGGTTGACCTGTTCGGCGTCCGGGCCGAGGGCTTCGACGTCGGGGTCGAGGCGTACGCGTCCCAGCCTGCGCTTGTCGAAGAGCCGAAGCGTGCCGCCGTCGTCGAACGTGATGGTGAACCGGTCCCAGATCGCCTTGCGGCTCGGCACCTCCGCGCCCTGGCCGTAACGACCGCCCATCCAGTCCCCGCCCTCGGTCTTCTCCCCGTCCGGGCCGGTGATCAGGATGCGGCCGCTCATCCCGAGGTGAAGACCCAGGTGGGGACCGGGCGTACGCGATCGGCCCACCCCCGAGGTCTCGCACCACATCGACTTGCCGCGTCGGAACGCGCCGGTCAGCTCTCGGCCCAGCAGTGCTGCACGGATCTCGCCGGGATGGTGCGGTCGGCACTCGTAGGTGTCCGTGTCGTCGACGTCGGCGATCCTCCGTCCGAGACCCGCCTGCTCGATCACGGAACGGGCACTCTCGACCTCGGGCAGCTCTGGCACGCGCCCTAGTGTGCCTGGGCGCCCAAGGCGTCGGCGATGAGCGTCGCGTACGTCTGGATCTCGCCGTCGGCGTACTTCGTCCGGGGCCAGAAGAAGCCCTTCAGGCCGTCACCCTTGGTCCGCGGAACCACATGGACGTGGAGGTGGGGGACCGACTGACTGACCACGTTGTTGATGGCCACGAAGGTCCCCTGCGCCCCGAGTGCGGAGCCGAGGGCCGTGGCGACCTGCTGCGCGAGGGTCAACAGCGGTGTCATCAGCTCGGTCGGCAGGTCGAGCAGGGTGTCGACGTGCCGGACCGGGGAGATGAGCACGTGGCCCTTGAACACCGGCCGATGGTCCAGAAAGGCGATCAGGTCGTCGGTCCGCGCGACCACGGCGCCCTCCAGCTCGCCGGCCACGATCTGACACACGATGTCGCTCATGGCCGTGATGCTAGCCCGCGGGTTTACCGATCGAACCGGGGATCGCAACCCCTTCGACGGGCTCAGGGCGAGATCAGAGGCGGGCCGGGCCAGCACGCGGGCGCACAGCGCGTCACACACGGGCTGAGCTTGTCGACGCGCTCGTCAGAGCTCCGGGTGTCTGGGCCAGGGAATACATTCGTACACGTGTTCGTATAGAGTCGGCCCATGACCCAGACCGGATACTGCCCACCCGGGTGGCCCGAGGACGTCCGCGTGCCCGGCAGCCCGGGCTGGGAGACGTCGGCCATCGCGTTCCTGCTCGACTGCTGCCCGGCCGACTTCCGCGGCTACCGGGTACTGCGGAACCATCCGGTCGTACTGGCCCAGTTCGCCGCCCATTTCGTCCGCGGCCAGCACGACACCGCGCAGAACGGGTTGGCCCAGGTCCGGACCAGCCTGGCTCGTCTCGTAGGTCCGGACGTCATCGAGGCCGCGGCGCAGGCCTGGCTGGAGCAGGGAGCCAGATTGGCTCGGACCCAGCGCGCGGTGGGCCTGGTCGACGAGGCGCTCAGGGGTGCCACCTTCGTACCCAGAATGGGGGGTGGTGCAGGAAGGAGCCGGTGAGTTAGGGCACGCTTCCGCCTTCCGTTCGTGTTGCGCACGTAAACTCCGAGGCATGTCGCACGCCCCCTACGGACTGCTGGAGACCGTCCAGAGCCCCGCAGACCTACGGGCCCTCAGTTCTGAGCAGCTGGTCGAGCTGAGCGCAGAGATTCGCGCCTTCCTGATCGACCAGGTCTCGAAGACCGGAGGGCACCTCGGCCCCAATCTCGGGGTGGTCGAGCTCACCATCGCGCTGCACCGTGCGTTCGACTCGCCGCAGGACCCGATCGTGTTCGATACCGGTCACCAGAGCTACGTGCACAAGATGCTCACCGGCCGCCAGGGTGGGTTCCCATCGCTGCGCCAGCGAAACGGGCTGTCCGGCTACCCGAACCCGGCCGAGTCCGAGCACGACTGGGTGGAGAACTCCCACGCCTCCACCGCGCTCTCGTACGCCGATGGTCTGGCCAAGGCGATCCGGCTGCAGGGCAAGCCCGGCAAGGTCCTCGCGTTCGTCGGCGACGGGTCGCTGACCGGCGGGATGGCCTGGGAGGCGCTGAACAACATCGCCGGCTCCGACGACCTGCCCCTGGTCATCCTGGTCAACGACAACGGCAGGTCCTACACCCCGACCGTCGGCGGCTTGGCCAAGCACCTCTCCGGGCTGCGCACCAACCCGCGCTACGAACAGATCCTCGACGTGGTCAAGCGCAGCGTCAGCCGAGCCCCGCTGGTCGGGTCGGCGGCGTACGACGTCCTGCACGGGATCAAGAGCGGACTCAAGGACGTGCTCGCGCCGCAAGGGATGTTCTCCGACCTGGGTCTGAAGTACGTCGGCCCCATCGACGGCCACGACATCGACGCCGTCGAGCGGGCCCTGCAGCACGCGAAGCAGTACGGCGGCCCCGTTCTCGTGCACTGTCTCACGCGGAAGGGCAACGGTTTCAAGGCGGCCGAGGACCACGAGGAGGACCGCTTCCACGCGGTCGGCAAAATCGACGCCGTGACCGGTGAGGCGCTCAGCCGGATCACCCACCAGACCTGGACCGACGTCTTCTCCGAGGAGCTCGTCACCCTCGGGGCGGCCGACGAGAAGGTCGTGGCCATCACGGCAGCGATGACCTACCCGACCGGCCTGCACCGCTTCGCCGCCCGTTATCCCGACCGCTGCTTCGACGTCGGCATCGCCGAACAGCACGCCGTCACTTCGGCCGCGGGCCTCGCCATGGGCGGGCTGCACCCGGTCGTCGCGGTCTACGCCACCTTCCTGAACCGTGCCTTCGACCAGCTCCTGCTCGACGTGGGGCTGCACCACTGCGGGGTGACCTTCGTGCTGGACCGGGCCGGGGTCACCGGCCCCGACGGCCCCAGCCACCACGGCATGTGGGACATGTCCATCACCCAGCTCGTACCCGGCCTGCACCTGAGCGCCCCGCGCGACGCAACCCGGTTGCGCGAGGCCCTGGCTCACTCGCTGCAGATCGACGACGCTCCCAGCGTCATCCGCTACTCGAAGGAGCCGGTGCCGGCCGACATCCCTGCCGTCCGTCAGGTCGAGGGCCTCGACGTCCTGCTGCAGACCGAGCAGCCCCGCGTGCTGGTCGTGGCACTCGGCCAGTTCGCCGGGATGGGCATCTCGGTCGGCGAACGGCTGTCCGACCAGGGCATCGGCGTCACCGTCGTCGACCCGGTCTGGACGCTGCCGGTCAACCCCGCCCTCGTCGAGCTGGCCCGCGCCCACGAGCTGGTCATCAGCATCGAGGACAACGGTGTGGTCGGCGGCTGCGGTGCCCGGCTGGCCCAGGAGCTGCGGTTCGCCGACGTCGCGACCCCGATCCGCGAGTTCGGCGTCGCCCAGGAGTTCCTGGAGCACGGCAGCCGCGCCGAGCTGCTCGAGGATCTCGGGCTGACCCCGCAGCACATCGCCCGGTACGCCGTCGAGACGGTGTTGCACGCCGAGGCGCAGCCGAGCGAACCCGCGGTCGACGGTCGCTGACGTCGAGCCCCCGGTCCGTCAGACCTGGGACGAACCCGAGGTCGTACGCCCCGCCGGCGCCCCGTTGCCCGGCCGGGTCGTGCTCGACCAGCACTGGCTGGACCTCACCTTCCTGCACTGGCGGGTGGATCCGGCGCGCGTCGCACCCTTGTTGCCACCGGGCACCCGGCCCGACCTGTACGACGGGTCGACCTGGGTGGGGCTGATCCCGTTCCGGATGAGTGGGGCCGGGTTCGGCACCGGCCATCCGCTGCCCTGGGTCGGCTCGTTCGCCGAGACGAACGTCCGCTTCTACGCCGTCGACGCCCGCGGCCGCCGCGGTGTGGTCTTCGGCTCCTTGGAATCCGAGCGGCTGCTGTTCGTGCTGGGTTCGCGGCTGGCGCTCAACCTGCCGTACACCTGGTCGAGGATGCAGGTCGAGCAGCGCGGTGACGTCTTCACCTACACCAGCCGCCGGCGTTGGCCGGCGCCGCGCGGTGCCCGCAGCCGCATCGTCTTACGGGTCGGTGACGCCTCGGTGGCCGACGACCCGCTGGCTGACTTCCTCACGGCGCGGTGGGCACTGCACACCCGAGCCTGGGGGGCCACGCGCTACCTCCCGAACACCCACTCGCGCTGGCCGCTGCGGCAGGCCGAGCTGCTGGAGCTCGATGACGACCTGCTGGCGGCCGCCGGGCTCCCGGGCCTGGCGGACACGCCGCCCGACTCGGTGCTCTACTCCCGCGGCGTACGCACGCAATTCGGCCTCCCGCTGCCCTGAACCGGTCGGCTCCGTTCTCAGCTTGGCTCGAGCCATAAGGTGCCTTATGGTCGAAGGGTGACGGTTGACGAGCGAGACCAGCAACCACGGCCGAACGACCTCCCGGCCTGGACGCTCGTGCAGGCGTACCACCGGGTGGCCCGCAGGTTCAACGACGCGTTCGCCACGGCGGGGCTCACCGCTCATCAGTTCGGGGTTCTCGTGCAGCTCAGCGTCCAGCCCGGGGTCAGCCAGGCCGCTCTCGCCCGAGCCATCCTGGTCACGCCACAGAGCGTGGGTCCGCTGCTGGCTCAGATGACCGACGTCGGTCTGATCCGTCGGAGCGCCCCTGTCGTCCGGGGCGCCGCGTCCTCGGTGGAGCTCACCGACCGCGGTCGGCGGACGTTGGTGGAGGTATATCCGGCGGTGGGTGCGGTCAACGAGCCGGCCGCACTCGGGCTGACCCCCGCTGAGGCTGCCGAGCTGAACCGACTCCTGCACCGGGTGCTGACCCACCTCGACGAGCCGGCCCGATGACGGCCTCCGGTACGCGGGCCCGCACGGGCCGCCGGGGTGGTCGTCGTCTGCGGCAGCTCCTCGTCTTCCTGCACGTCACCTCGTCTCTGGGCTGGATGGGCGCCGGTGCGGCCAACCTGGTCCTGGCGGTCACGGGGGCCACCACGGGCTCGGCCGAAGTACGCCGGGTCTCCTATGCGTTGATCGACCAGATCGACGTCTACCTGGTGATCCCGCTGGCCTTCACCACCCTGATCGGGGGCATCGTCGTGTCGTTGGCCACCCCGTGGGGCCTGATCCGGCACTGGTGGGTGCTGGCGAAGCTGGTGCTGACGCTCGCCGTCATCGTGTTCAGCACGTTCGGGGTCGGCGTCTGGGTCTACGAAAGCATCGACGCCAGCGCCGACGGCGGCACGAGTCCGGTGGCGTTGCGTCTGGTCCAGGGAGCAGGGGCCAACATCGTGGCGTTCCTGTTCATGTCCTTCGTCTCGTTCGCCAAGCCGTGGGGAACCACACCCTGGACGCGGACGCGACGACGGCGTACGACGGTGGTTCAACCCGGTCTCTAGGCTGGACCGGTGACCACTCTTTCTGACTTCTCCGCCCGCGCCATCACCGGCGACGAGCGCTCGCTCTCCGACTATGCCGGCCAGGTCGTCCTGGTCGTGAACACCGCCTCCAAGTGCGGCTTCACCCCGCAGTACGAGGGGCTCGAGAAGCTCTACTCCACCTACGAGGCCCAGGGGCTTGTCGTTCTCGGCTTCCCCTGTGACCAGTTCGGCCACCAGGAGCCGGGTGACGAGGCCTCGATCGCCGACTTCTGCGAGCTCAACTTCGGGGTGACCTTTCCGCTCTTCGCCAAGATCGAGGTGAACGGCAGCGACGCCCACCCGCTGTTCCAGTGGATGCGCGAGGAGAAGGGCGGCATCCTCGGCGACGCGATCAAGTGGAACTTCACCAAGTTCCTGATCGGCCGCGACGGCTCCGTCATCAAGCGCTACGCCCCGACCGTGACCCCGGACAAGATCAGTGGCGACATCGAGGCCGCGCTCGCTGCCGCCTGATTCCGACCCGGAAACTGGCGACAGATCGGCACTTTCAGACCCCAGAACCCCTCATCTGTCGCCAGTTTCGCAGGTGACGGCGGGTTAGGGTCAGCCCGCGGTGGCGACCGAGGCGACGCCGGGGGGCAGGAAGCGCCGGCCGAGCACGCGCTCGGAGACGCCGGCGCGGTC
>DATDBS010000118.1:0-11045 GCA_036524735.1 Propionibacteriaceae bacterium | reverse complement strand
CCCAATTGGCCCGGGCTGACCCCAGACCCTGGCCGACCGACCCTGGTGCTCGCCGCGCCGGACGCACCCGGGATGAATGACCGTGGTGATGCGACGGTGCTGCGAGGGGCGGACCGGCAGTCCGTACGTGAGTTGGCCGACACGTTCACCGAGCTCGACGGCGGCCACTGGCTGCACCGTGACCGGCCCAACGACTGGCTGCAGGCGGTGCTCGCCTTCGCCGGCTGAGCCCCACATCGACCACCGCCACCGCTGGCCGCGACCCCGGCCTCAGTGCACCCGGCCTGGCCGCTCGGTGGCCCCCCGGGCCTGCCGGCTCGGCGCCCCGGACCTGGCAGCTTGGTACCCCGGCCTCGTGTCGAATTCGCAGGTATACCTGCGATTTATGCGCTTTACCCGCGATATATCCCGGGTAAAGCGAGGACATCGCAGGTTAACCTGCGAAACCGGCAGCCAGCGCTGGCGACGGGGAGCGGGGACAGCCAGCGCTGGGGACAGGCAGCGCGGTACAGCCAGCGCGGGACGGGGCGGACGCGGACGGGTCAGCGGGAGAAGTCGATGACGGTCATGCCGGCGGTGGTGGAGGCGATCTGGTCCATCGCCATCAAGGCAGGCCCGGCCTCCTGCAGGCCGATCACTGCACCGAGCAGCCGGTCGAGCGGGACTGACTGCTGGCTGATCAGGTCCAGCATCGCCGGGTAGTCCCGTGCGGCCATCCCGTGCGAGCCGTGGACCTCGAGCTCGTACGCCACCACGAGATCCATGGGCAGCGCGGCCTGGGCCTCGGGGCCGAGCAGCAGGCCGACTTGGACGTGGCGTCCGCGGCGACGCAGGCTGCGGATCGCGGCGGCCGCGGTGGTCGGGGAGCCCAGCGCGTCCAGGCTGACGTCGGCTCCGCCGTCGCTGAGCTCACGGACCCGGGCGGCCGGGTCGTCCCCGACCAGGACCGTCTCGGCACCGCACTCCCGCGCTCGGGCCAGCGCGGCCGCGGAGACGTCCGCAGCGATGACCCGTGCGCCCAGGGCCCGTGCGATGAGCACGGCCGACAGACCGACCCCGCCGGCCCCGAACACCGCAACGGTGTCGCCGGGGCGTACCCGACCGTGGCTCGTCAACGCGCGGTACGCCGTGGCGAAGCGACAGCCGAGCCCGGCCGCGGTGACGAAGTCGAGGGCATCCGGCAGCGCGACGAGATTGAGGTCGGAGGCGTGCAGTGCGACCCGCTCGGCGAAGGAGCCGGGTCCGGTGAAGCCCGGCTGGGTCTGGTTCGGACAGACTTGGGTGTCCCCGCGGCGGCACTCGGCGCACGCTCCGCAGCCGTTCACGAACGGCGTGGTCACCCGGTCTCCGACCCTGAACGTCGCGACGTCGGGGCCGACGGCGTGAATCACCCCGGCCAGCTCATGACCGCCGATGTGAGGCAGGGTGATCGGGTCGTGACCGCGCCAGGCGTGCCAGTCGGAGCGGCAGACCCCGCTGGCCCGCACCTCGACGATCACGCCGTCGGAGGGGCAGCTCGGCTCGGCGACCTCGCGTACCTCTGGCGTCGCACCGACCGCGTCGTAGACCAGCGCCCTCATCGCAGGTGTGCCGCTGCGCTCAGAGCGAGCGACGACCCTTCGGCGGGTCGTTCGGGTCGCGGAGGTCGGAGAAGTCCCCGAAATCCTCGTCCTCGACGGCACTGCGCCGCCGGCGACGCTTGGAGGGCAGCACCGTGGTCTGCTCTGCGGCGGTCTCCTCGTCGTCGACCTTGGGTTTGGTCGCGGCGCCGGGTTCGGTCTGGGTCGTGGCTGCACCAGCGGCAGCCGGGCGGGCCGTGCGGTTGCTCGAGCCCCGCCCGAGACTGGCGTGTACGACGGCAGCACCGATCGCGGTGGTCAGCGGAACGGCGAGGACGAGGCCGATCGACCCGACCAGGGTGCGGACGATCTCGCCGGCGAACTGCTCGGTCTGCAGGACCTGGAACAAGGGCCGGTTGTAGATCGCGATCAGCAGCAGCACCGACAACGACGCGCCGGCGGTGGCGAAGGCGATCGTGTAGACCGTGGACGCGATGTGATCGCGGCCGATCCGCATCGCGCGGGAGAACAGCCTCTTGCGGCTGTCGTTGGAATCGGCGAGCTCCCAGACCGCGGAGGCCTGGGTGATGGTCACGTCGTTCAGCACGCCCAGACCGGCCACGATGATCCCGCAGACCACCACCGAGGTGAGCTTGAGGTTGGGGGCGGCGGCGGACAACACGTAGTCGTCCTCGGCCGCGACCCCGGTGAGATGGGCCCAGCGGGTCGCCGCGTAGCCCAGCACGGCGATCAGGATCAGCCCGAAGAGGGTTCCGACCAATGCCGTGGTCGTCCGTGCGCTGACCCCGTGGGCGGCGTACAGGACGACGAACATGATCGCCGAGGAACCGATCAGACCGACCAGGATGGGGTTGGAACCGGCCACCAGGGCCGGGAACATGAACTTGACCAGGATGAAGCCGGCGAAGCCGAGTCCAACCAGGGACGCGAAGCCGCGCCAGCGGGCCACCCCGATGACCACGGCGGCGAAGAGAAGCGTCATCAGGATCAACGGCGTACGACGCTCGAAGTCCGAGAACTGGTACTGCGCCGGCTGGTCGTCGACCGCGGGCACGCGAATCAGCTTGATGTTCTGCCCGACCTCCGCGCCGGAGGAGTAGATGGCACTGGTCAGCGGCACCGTCACCACCATCCCCTTGTCATCGCCCTCGACGAGCTCGGCGGTGACATTCGCGCAGCTCGACGTCTCGACACCGGGCGTGGAACCGGCGAGGCCGTCGCAGCTCGTCTTCTCGACGCTGGTGATCTTCGCGGTCGGGTAGGTCACGCCGGCGACGTTGTAACCCGCGACGTCGGAGTTGATGCTGCTCGAGATGTTGCCCGGCCAGAGTGCGATCAGACCGACGATGGTCCAGATCGCGAGCGGGATCAAGACGACGATGAGGATCCGGAGCGCTCGCCGGTGCCGTCGCAGCTCGTCGGGGTCGATCAGGCCCTGGGGGGCCGTCCCGCCGCTACCGTGAGCGCCGGAATGTGAGTGAGACACGTTCTCCGCCTAGTCTTAGTTCCCGTGAGTCACTCTCCTCGGCGGCGGCAGGATCGCGTCCAGCCGTCTGCCGGGGCACCCCGCCGGGCAGCGGGCGCGAGCGAATTCAGCGGCTCACAATCTAACTCACGGCGTACAGATTCCCGGCCCGCGAGAGCGCGGCCGCCCTACCCAGGACCGGCGCGAGCTCAGGTTGCCGCCCCGCGTCGGGGTCTCAAGCCTGTGGTTGCGGGATTGGTGGCGATCGGGCTGGTGGGCGTCGGCGTACGCGTCCTGCCGGCTGTGGTCGCTCCCGACACCCTGCTCGCGCTGCCTTCGGTCGTCAGTGCGAACGCGCCCATGACGAGTCCGGCGGCACCGCCCAGCTCGACGCCGACGCCCCGCTCGACGGCCTCCGCCCAAGGTCAGGCCAGTGACGACGGTGCGGACAAGACTGCGGCCGTCAAGAAGGGGAGTGTCGAGAAGAAGGCGCCTGCGACGGTCACCGTCCCGGCGGCTGGCCCCGGGACCTACAACCAGGCCGAGGTCAACGTCGAGTCTGCGAGCTCGGCGGGCCGGCTGCTCCGCTACGACGTCCGGGTCGAGAAGGGTCTGGATCTCGACGCCAAGAAGACGGCCCTGCTGATCGAGAGCGTGCTCAACGACAAGCGCAGCTGGCGAGGTACGGGACGCTGGCGCTTCGAACTCGTCGCCGCCGGCGAACCGGCCGACCTGCACGCCTACATCGTCACGCCGGCCACCACCGACAAGCTCTGCGCGCCGCTGCTGACCCGCGGTGAGGTGTCGTGTCAGAACGGCAACCGGGTGGTCCTCAACGCCAAGCGCTGGATGCTCGGCGTCAGCTATTACGGCGACGACCTGACCAACTACCGCCGCTACCTGGTCAACCACGAGTTCGGCCACGCGCTCGGGCACAGCCATGTGCAGTGCCCGGGTCGCGGCCAGCCGGCCCCCGTGATGATGCAGCAGACCAAGGGTCTCGACGGGTGCCGCAAGAATCCGTGGCCCATGACCAACGGCGACTGAGCCGCTGATGACGGTCGCCGCCGTACCGGTGTGCACGCTGCGATCGATTCCCGTACGCCACGCTGCGGACCTGCTCGCGGGGCGTCGCCCTCGGCTCTCGACGGGATTGGTCTTCGATCCGGATTATCCGACCGCGGACACCCTGGACGCGCTGGCGATGCTGACCGCAGCGCACGAGGCGATGAGCGGGCGACCGGTCGTAGAAGCGCCGCGGTGGTGGATCTCCTACGTCGTGGTCGAGGGTGTCGTCGTGGGTGACGTCGGTTTCCACGGCCCGCCCCCCGCCGAGCCTCCGTACGCCGTGGAGATCGGCTACCAGATCGTGCCGGCCTGGCGTGGCCGTGGTCTGGCCACCCGGGCGACCGGCCTCCTGCTCGCGCAGGCCTGGACCGACGGCGCTGACCTGGTGTCCGCCGACGTCGAGCCCGACAACACCGCGTCGCTCCGGGTGCTCGCCCATCACGGCTTCCGGCGCCGCGACGACGGGGTCTTCGAGCTCACCCCGCCCAGGCCGTCCGGATGAACGGGCTGACCCGGCACCTCGACCTCGGTCGTCCGGTGATGATGGGCCCGATGTTCGCGCTGCTGCGCCGTGGGGCGGGGGACCCGACCCACCGCCGGTTGGGCGACCTGCATCTGAGGGCGACCCGTACGCCGGCCGGCCCGGCGCTGCTCAAGGTCGCGGTCGCCGGGTCGGTCATCTCGGCGCGGGCCTGGGGCGAGGGGGCCGAGTGGGTGCTGGATCAGCTCCCGCGGCTGGCGGGCGAGGCCGACCAGGTCGAGGGTTTCGTGCCGCGACCCGAGCATGCGGCCCTGGTCGACGCGCACCGCCGCTACGGTCACTACCGGATCGGCCGCTCGGATGCCGTGTTCGAGGCGCTGGCTCCGGCCTGCATCGAGCAGGTCGTCACCGGCAAGGAGGCCTTCCGGGCGTGGCGGCTGCTGGTCCGTGAGTTCAGCGAGCCGGCCCCCGGACCCACGTCGGACCCGGACTCCGCGGCGTACGGGATGTATCTGCCGCCGACTCCCCAGGCCTGGGTCCGGGTGCCGAGCTGGCGGTTCCTCGCGGCCGGGGTCGAGCAGCGCCGGAGCCGGACCCTCGTGCGTACGGCTGAGCGGGCCGCCGCACTAGAGCGGACCCTGGACGCGAGCAGCGAGGCAGCCGATCGAGCTCTGCGAAGCTTTCCCGGCGTTGGACGCTGGACCTCGGCCGAGGTGCGGCAGCGGGCGCACGGAGACGCCGACGCCTGGAGCATCGGTGACTTCCACGTAGCGAAGGACATCACCTACACGCTGACCGGCGAGGTGCTCGACGACGACGCCTGCACGGAGATCTTGGAGCCGTACCGCGGGCACCGGTTCCGGGTCCAGAGCCTGCTGGCCATGATCGGCGGCCGTCGCCCTCGTCGCGCCCCGCGAATGACCCTCCCGACCCACACCCCGTACGCGACCGGCGGCAAGTCCTGACGCGTCCGGCCGCGTCTTGAGCCTGATCCTGGTGCGAGCCCGGAACGGGTTGCGCGCGTTCCTTGGCCGCGTTTCGCACCAGTGGGTGCGAGACGAAGGGTTTTCGACGTGATCCTGGCCCGTTTGGAGCCGACTGGTGCGAAACGAGTCCGTGGCCGGACGTCGGTGACGCGGGTACGGCGGAGGGGGCGCGCAACCCCTTCGGGGCCTTCGACAGGCTCAGGGCGCGTACGGCGATGCGTTGCGACAGGCTCAGGGCGCGTACGGCGATGCGTTGCGGCAGGCTCAGGACTCGTCAGCGGACGAGGAGGACGACCAGCACGACGTTCAGGGCGATGATCAGGGCGGTGGCGAGCCAGGCGACCCGGATGGTGGCCTTGCGGGTCGGCACGAAGGCCATCAGGCGGGGGCTGCGGGCGAGCAGGACGAGCGGGACGAGGACGAACGGGATGCCGAAGGACAGCACGACCTGCGACAGGATCAGCAGGTTCGTGGCGTTGAACCCGGCGCCGAGCAGGACGAGCGCGGGAATCGCCGTGATCAGCCGGCGCCAGACGACGGGCAGGCGCCGCTTGAGCAACCCGTCCATGATCACCGCGCCGGCGTAGCCACCGACCGA
Source organism: Propionibacteriaceae bacterium (assembly GCA_036524735.1). Classification (GTDB taxonomy): domain Bacteria; phylum Actinomycetota; class Actinomycetes; order Propionibacteriales; family Propionibacteriaceae; genus Microlunatus. The sequence continues at coordinate 4,867 of DATDBS010000118.1, read as the reverse complement.
GGTGGAGGCGAGGCCCGAGGCCAGCAGTCCGATCGCGAAGAGCAGGGCGATGGACGGCCCGAGGTGGACGCCGATGGCGGCGTGGACCTGGTCGATACCGTCGATGTCCAGTCCGAAGAGTGCGCTCCCGCTGACCAGCAGCATGGAGATGTTGACCGTGCCGGCGATGACCATCGCCACGATGACGTCGAACTTGATCGAGCGGAGCTTGGTGACAGCCGTGATCGGGTCGGCCTTCCCGTGCCGGTCGCGGACCAGGGCGGAGTGCAGGTAGACCGCGTGTGGCATTACGGTGGCGCCGAGCATGCCCACGGCGAGCAGCGCGCTCTGGGGACCGGCGAGCGTGGGGAGGAGTCCCGCGATGACCTGGGACTTGTCCGGCGGATCGACGAAGAGACCGGCTACGAAGCCCACGGCGACGATCGCCAGCAGGCTCGTGATGACCCGTTCGAAGGTGCGTTGGCTCCGTCGGCTCTGGACCATCAGCACGAAGGTGGAGACGGTGGCGGTGATCACGGCTCCGAGGACGAGATCGAGCCCGAAGAGGAGCTGCAGGGCGATGGCCCCGCCGACGATCTCGGCGATGTCGGTGGCCATGGCGACGAGCTCGGCCTGAGCCCAGTAGGCCAGGCGTACGGGGCGGCTGGTGCGCTCGGCGACCAGCGACGGGAGGGACTCACCGGTCAACCAGCCGACCTTGGCGGAGAGGTACTGGACCAGTCCGGCCATCAAGGTGGCGCCGACCAGGACCCACAAGAGCATGTAGCGGTACTGCACGCCGGCAGCGGTGTTGGTGGCGACGTTGCCGGGATCGACGTATGCGACGGCAGCGACCAACGCGGGGCCCATGAGGCGTGTGTGCCGGATCAGCGCCTGAGGCCGGACCGCGGTCATCGACATCGCCATGGGACGTACCTTTCCTCAGTTCGACAGTAACTTCAGACTCCTGCTCGACGGACGCCGCCCCGACCATGATGGGGGAGTCGGGGCGACGCCCGCCGAGCAAGCCGCTCGGTGAGTCTGAGTGGTTAGGCGTTCGCGCCGCTGGTGTTGATCTCGCCGTTCACACCGACCGGGTAGAAGCCACCCTTGGTGACCTCCGCCGGGTTGAGGTAGACGATGTTCAGCACCTGGCCGGGTGAGCGGCTGTACGCGATCGCGTTCTTGTCGGTCGGAACGAGGTTGCCCTTGTTCTTGGTGCCGATGCCACGGTCGAGGTCGGACTTGCCGTCCAGGCTGTCGCGAGCGGCCGAAATGGCGGCGGCTGCGTCGTACAGACCCTTGGCGTAGAGCGAGGTCCGGACGATGCCAGCGTGGTAAGCCTCGACCGCGAGGATGCCGGCAGCGGCCTCCAGGTAGTCCTTGTTGTCGATCAACGGAGCGGCACCCTTGTACGCGGTGACGCCGACGTCTTCGAAGATGAAGGCTGCGAGGAGGAAGTTGTTCTCGTTCGCGAACGGGTCGAAGGTCTGCTTGGAGCTGATCAGACCGGCGGCCCGGGCCGCGGCGGTGAAGCTTTCCTTCAGGTTGATCGCCGGGCGAGCAACCGCTGCCGAGCCCAAGGCGCTGCGCAGGAAGTTGACGTGGTTGACCTCGTCCTGGGCGATCTCCTTCGCGTAGTTCGCGATGGCCTTGCTCTTGAACTTGACGGCACGGCCACCGCCGGTGACCTTGCCGAGCTTGCCGGTGCCGCTGACCGAGGTGTTGGGCAGACCCCAGCCGTAGTAAGCGTTGGAGTAGAACTCCGCCTCGAGGTATTCGAGGTTCAGGGCGAAGTTCAGGATGGCGCCATCGCTGATCTCGTCGCCCGGGGCGGCGGAGGCCGTCAGGGAGGTGCCACCGAGCAGCGCACTGCTGCCCACGACACCCAGACCGGCGAGGCCGGCGGCCTTGAGGAACTTGCGGCGGTCCGCTTCGTTCTCTGCGCTGCGGTTGATCATGTCAACCACGAGTTTCTTGCCGAACATGCTGCTCCTTCATGGAGGTTGGCTCCGAGGGGTGACGCACGAGGAACCTAGGCCGGCGGAGCGCCGATCGAGGTCTTGGACCGCATTGCTCGACGCCCTGACACGTCGAGCGATGCGGCCCCTGCTGTGCGCAGAACGTCTTAAAACGGAGGTCGTTGGCGATGCCGGACTTCCCCCGGAAAGACGTTCCAGATGCTCTTCGAGGCCCACGCCCAAGTGGATGGGTCGTTTCTGGAGAATTCTTAAAACTTTTCTCAGGTGAGTCTCGGGGACGGTCCCGTACGCCTCGTCCGGGGTCGACCTGCGAGCGCAACCGTCTGGCACCGAATGGCTCGAAACGTGGCGATTCGGCCGGTCCCGGGGACCGTTTGGCACCGACTGGCTCGAGACGTTGCAATTTGGCCGGTCTCGAGGACCGTCTGGCACCCAGTGGCTCGAAACGCGAACGGTACGGGCCGAGGTCCGGGCATGACCTCGGGCTCCGCCCCGCCCGTGCTAACCGCGGTCGGTCGACTCCGGCGTACGCAGGCTGTCCGGGCTGCTCTCACCGGGCAGTTGGATGGTGAACTCGGCGCCGCCCTGAGCCGATCTGCCGGCGCGTACCCAACCGCCGTGCTGGGTGATGGACTGGGCCACGATGGACAGGCCGAGCCCGGTGCCGGGGGTGTTGCGGGCGGTGTCGGCGCGGTAGAAGCGATCGAACACGTGCGGCAGGTCCGCCTCGGCGATGCCGGGCCCCTGATCGGCCACCCGGAGCCGGTCGCCCTCGAGCTGAACGCGGATGGTGCCCCCCGGCGGACTCCACTTCACCGCGTTGTCGAGCAGGTTCGTCACGGCGCGCTCCAGGGAATCGGATTCTCCGACCACGTAGAACGGGTCGAGCTCGACGTCGAAGACCATCCCGTGCCCTCGGCGCCGGACGCGTTCGAGCGCGGAGTTGACCACGTCGCGGAAGTCGAGGAACTCCGGTCGGGCGGAGGTGTCGTCCCGGGCCAGCTGCACCAGGTCACCGATCAGCGCCGTGAACTCGATCATCTGGGCGCTGACGTCGTTGAGGATGTCGGCCCGGTCGTCGGGCTTCAACATGCCCGTCTTGGCGTCGACGGCGAGCAGCTCGATGTTGGTCCGCAGACTGGTCAGCGGCGTACGCAACTCGTGCCCGGCGTCGGCGATCAGCTGCCGTTGGCGTTCGCGGGACGAGGCGAGCGAGCGGAGCATCTGGTTGAACGACTCGGCCAGCAGGGCGATGTCACCGTTCGCGCTGATCGCGATCGGCACCAGCTTGTTGGTCGCCGTGACGCGTTCGACGGCGGCGGAGAGCTGGCGCACCGGGCGCAGGCTCGACCGCGCCACCGTCGCCCCCGCCGCAGCGGCGATCATCACCCCAGACGCTCCGAAGATGATCAGCACGAGCCACAGGGAACTCAAGATGTTGTTGGTGGCCTCGAGTGGGCGGCCCAGCACCAACGCGTAGTTGTCCAGACCGCTGATCGGTACGGCCACGATCCGGTACGCCTCACCGTCCGACGCCACACCCGAGCGGGCCGTGGCCGTACGGTGCAGGCGGGCGACGGCGTATTCGTCGTCGCCGATGATTAGGTGCTGACGCTCGTCGGGGACGTAGAAGACGACCTTGTCGGAGCGGACTGCGGCCACGCTCACGTTGCCGGCCCTCAGCGCCCTCTCGGTCAGCCCACCGAGGTTGCGGATGTCCTGGGCCACCGGCACCGCAAGCGAGCTGGCGATGTCCACCAGCTCGTCGTCCAACGCGCTGTAGAGCGAGTAGCGCAGGGTGAGGTAGCCGGCGATGCTGGTCGCCGCCACGGCCAGGGCCACGGCGACGGTGGTCAGGTACGCCACCCGGCGCTGCAGCGGCCAGGCCGCCAACCAGACCCGGACGCGGTTCAGCATCGGGCGGAAGGCTCGACCTCAGGCCGCCAGGGCTCGATCACGGGGGAGTTTCACGCAGCACGTAGCCCACGCCGCGGACGGTGTGGATCAGCCGGGCTTCGTCGCCGGCCTCGGTCTTGCGGCGCAGGTAGCCGATGTAGACCTCGAGCGAGTTGGCGGTCGTCGGGAAGTCGAAACCCCAGACCTCGTTGAGCAGCCAGCCGCGCTCGAGAACCCGACGCGGGTGGCGCATGAAGGCCTCCAGCAGGGCGAACTCGGTGCGGGTCAGGTTGATCGAGCGCGGGCCGCGCAGCACCTCGCGGGTCTGGGTGTTCAGGATGAGGTCGCTGAAGGTCAGGTTGTGCGCCGACGGATCGGTCGAGTCCGCGACCGTCCCGGCGCGCCGGACCAGGGCCCGCAGTCGGGCCAGCAGCTCGTCCAGCGCGAACGGCTTGGCCATGTAGTCGTCGCCACCGGCGTCGAGCCCGTCCACCCGGTCTCCGACCGAGTCACGGGCGGTCAGCACCAGGATCGGTACGTCGTTGCCGGCCGCGCGCAGCATCCGGGTCGTCTCCAACCCGTCCAGGCGCGGCATCATCACGTCCATGATCACGGCGTCGGGGCGTACGGCAGCGAGTCGAGCCAACGCCTGGACGCCGTCCTCAGCGGTGCTGATCTCGTAGCCGCTGTACTCCAGGGACCGCTTCAACGAGTCGCGTACGGCTTGGTCGTCGTCGACGACAAGGATGTGCATGGGCACCAGAGTAGGGCTCCGAGCGAACTGTCAGCGCGGGATGGTTGAGTGCGGATCATGAGTGTCGGATCGATCGAGGGCTACGACCCGGGGTTTCTCGGAGTCACGTTGCCACTGCCCAAGGTGCCTGGTGTGGCGCCCACCCGCGAGCTGCCGTACGTCCACTTCACGGCGGTGCTGCACCTGGAGCGGCGGCTGGCGATGCTGACCGGGGTCAACCTCGACGGCGCCCAGCTGCTCGACCTCGGTCGCGGCG
>DATDBS010000117.1:0-2384 GCA_036524735.1 Propionibacteriaceae bacterium | reverse complement strand
ACTCTCGGGGTTCAGCAGGTGCTCTCCCCCATCGGCTTTCTCCCGGTGCCGTGGCAGGGTTGTCGCATGCCTGCTGTCGATACCGTTCTGCTGCCCCTGTGCGTCGGGCTCACCTTGCTCGGCATCATCATCACCGGACTGGCCTGGCGCCGCGGCCGACGCGGCCGGGTCGTCCAAGGCGTCGGACTCGCGCTGGCGCCGGTCGCCCTCTACTTCAGCGGCCTGCTCCGGCTCCTCTGGAACGGCGCCGTCGCGGTCGGGAGCTGGGCGTCGAAGGTCATCTTCTCCCCCGCGGTCTGGTTCGGGCTGAGTCTGCTCGCACTGTGCGTAGTCCTCTGGGTCGTCGGTGGCTTCCTGGCTCGACGCGCCCCCGCGCGAGTGAAGGCCGCGCGCACCCCGGCCGTCGCCTCGGGTTCGGGCCAGCCGGCCGTCACCGGCAAGACCTCGGCGCCGGCCAAGTCAGCAGGGTCAGCCGGCAAGGGCAAGGCAGCCGCGCCGGTCGACGAGGACATGGCCGAGATCGAGGCCTTGCTCAAGTCCCGCGGGATCCAGTGAGCTAGGACCGTTGGGTCAACAGCCGCGACCGGAGCTCTTCCACCGCGGCCACCGCCAAGGAGCCATCGTGGGCCTGGATGCCCATCATCATCCGCTTCTCGGCGTCGAGGTCGACCTTGAACTCCTCGCCCGTCGGCTTGACGAGCAACATGGCCCACGGGTCCCCGGGGCGGAGCAGGATCTTGTGCACCCGGTCCCAGGGCACCACGTGCCGTCGTACGCCGTTGCGGATCTGCAGTCCGTGGGCGTCGGCCCGGACGTAGCTGGACGCCGCCGCCGCGATGACCCCGATCAGGGCCGCGAGCACGGCCAGCAACGTGAGCCGCTGGGACAGACTGAAGAGGACCCGGATGTGCAGGGGCAGCGCGAACCAGCCGAACGCCGAGATGCCGACCAGCGCGATCGTGGCCACGACGACGATGACGCGGAGGCGGCGCGGACGGAAGACCACGGAGTCGGCGGCCATGCTCAGAATCGGCAGGCGGCGATGTCGGTGACCAGGATGGCCCGAGCGCCGAGGGCCCAGAGGTCGTCCATGATCTTCTGCGCCTCGTTGCGCGGGACCAGGGCGCGTACGGCGTGCCAGCCGGCCTTGGCCAGCGGCGACACGGTGGGCGCCTCGAAGCCCGGGGTGATCGCACACGCGGCCTCGACGACGTCGTCGCTCACGTCGTAGTCCATCATCACGTAGTTGCGGGCGACCAGGACTCCGTTGAGTCGGCGCTCGAGCAGCTCGAGGCCCTCGACCGGATCGGCGCCGGTCCGCCGGATCAAGATCCCCTCGGACAACAGGATGGGCTCGCCGAAGAGCTCGAGACCCGCCTGACGCAGCGTCGTACCGGTCTCGACCACGTCGGCGATGACGTCGGCCACGCCGAGCCGGATGGCGGTCTCGACCGCCCCGTCGAGCGAGATGAGCCGGGCGCTGACGCCCCGCTCGGCCAGGTAGGTCTCGACCAGACCCGGGTAGGAGGTGGCCAGCCGCGTCCCGTCGAGCTGGTCCACGGTGAGCTGCGACCCGGCGGGAGCGGCGAACCGGAACCGACTGCGCCCGAAACCGAGCGGCATCACCTCGGTGGCTTTGGCCCGGGAGTCCATCAACATGTCGCGGCCCGTGATGCCGACGTCGAGGGTGCCCTCGCCGACGTAGATCGCGATGTCGCGCGGCCGCAGGTAGAAGAACTCGACCCCGTTCGCCTCGTCCATCAGGACGAGCTCCTTGGGTTCCGAGCGTTGGGCGTACCCGGCCTCGCGGAGCATCTGGGACGCAGCCTCGGACAGGGCGCCCTTGTTGGGGACCGCGATCTTGATCAGGGGACGGGGCGAGCTCACGGCCGCAATCCTAGGCGGCGCCTCAGAGGTGGGCGTAGACGTCGTCGAGGCTGAGATCGAGCGCGACCATCAGGACCTGCAGGTGGTAGAGCAGCTGACTGATCTCCTCGGCCGTCTCGTCGCGGCTCTGGTACTCCGCCGCCATCCACACCTCAGCGGCCTCCTCGACGATCTTCTTGCCGATCTGGTGCACCCCGGCGTCCACGCGCGCCACCGTCGACGACCCCGGTTCGCGCGCCGCCACCTTGGCGGTCAGCTCGGCGAACAGGGACTCAAAAGTCTTCGGATCAGTCACGGGGTCAGCGTAGTGGGAGGCCGCCCTGATCGCTGGTCAGCGCAACCCCTTCGGGGCCTTCGACAAGCTCAGGGCGCGGAAACGCGGGCTGAGCCTGTCGAAGCACTCGCCAGAGCTCCCGCTGACTGGACCACCAGCCAGCGCAACCCCTTCGGGGCCTTCGACAGGCTCAATGCGCGGAGTTACCCGACGGTCTCGATCA